>JBHWRM010000071.1:0-6404 GCA_043426695.1 Corynebacterium sp.
GCTCAACATTCTCTGCGTGAAAGCCCTGCTGCACCTCATCCGAGTAGCCGGGATACGCCGGGTAGTTCCCAGCCCCATACTGCGACGGCATGCCCTGCATCTGGCCGCCATAGAACGAGGAACTATGGGCCGGGCCACCAGAAGCATGACCTTGGGCAGGCCCGTACGACTGGCCACCATATGGCGAGGCCCCCTGCGAATAAGGCCCATAGTTCCCCATCCCAGTCGAGTATCCCGGCACATTGGGGTTCCCCTGATGCCCAGCAGTGCCCCCACCGAATTGATCCTTATACTCATCAGCCAAGGGGTTATAGGGGTTTTGGAAGTCCCCGAGTCCGCCCATCGGATCGCCAATGAAGGGATCCTCCCCGTGGGGATTATTTGCCCTTTCACCGGAGTAAGGGTTCTGTGCCGCCATCGGTTCCCTCCGTTTTCTGCCTCGCGGCCCGTCGAAACGGGCCGCCTCGTTTAGCGCATCAGATCGTTGATATTAACCTGCTGCTCGACCAAGTAGTTCTGGAGTTCATCCACGCCGTTGCGCCCCTCGTCGGCAGCGCGATCGAGGATCTCCAGCTCAGCGTCGGTAATCATCACCAGCTGGGCCGGGACTGTCAGCCGACCCGGGTGCGTGTAGTCGAAGCCCTTATCGCTGACCGGACCATCCGCACCGACCTGGTCGGCCTTCTTCGCCACATTCCCGCCGTCACCAGCGATCTCATGCACCTGCGGAACGCCCTTCTCCCAGAGGAAAGGCACAATCAGCAGCCCGTGACGAGCGGACAGCCCCTCGCGCACGTGGTCACCCAGACCACGCATCACCGTGCCCGGCTGCGGGGTCCACACGCCGGGGTCCTGGGAGACCATCGTCGCGGCGGCAGCCACCAAGTTCGGCGCAAGGTCATCGTGCCCCGCGGCCACCGTGACGAATTCGACGCGCACTTCGGTGCCCGGCTCTGCCTCCAGGCCGACCTCGATGCGACCAGCATCCAAGCTCATCGCAACGGTCTCCGGCGCGGCCGTGCCGTCCCCACCGAGAGCGACGGATGCGGCGGCGAACTCCGGGAAGGACTCACCAACCCGGTAGGTGTCCACCTCAAGGGGTTCGGGCAGCAGCTGCTCGACCCAGGCGAAAGTTTCCTCTTGGTTCATGTGTCCTCCTTAAGCTCCGACGCGGCCAGGTCTTAGGCCCCGGCCTCCACTGCCTCGATCGCGGCGAGCAGCACGCAGGTCGCAAAACCGTCCATCGCCAGGCGCACCTGCTCCGGCTCCGGCATCGACGGCGCCAGGCGCAGGTTCTGATCCTTCGGATCCTGCTTCAGCGGGAACGTCGAACCCGCCCCGGTCAGCGCAACACCGGCCTCCTTGGCCAGCTCAACCACACGACCGGCAGTCCCCTCGACCACATTGACGCTGATGAAGTAGCCACCAGCCGGGTCGGTCCACTCCGCAACACCCAGGCCGCCGAGGCGCTCCTCCAGGATCTCAACGACCGCGCGGAACTTCGGGGCCAGGGAGCCCGCGTGCTTCCGCATCAGCGCACGCACGCCCTCGGCATCGCCGAAGAACTGTGCGTGAGCCAGCTGATTCACCTTGTTCGGCCCGATGCCGCGGACGATCGCGTGGCGCTTCCACCAGGCCAGGTTCTCCTCGGAGGAGGCGAAGAAGGCCACGCCGGACCCCGCCTGCGTGATCTTGGAGGTCGAGGACATGCACCAGAAACGATTCGGATTACCCGCCTCGGCGGCGAAGCCGAGGACGTCGTACACCGGCGGGAACTCGTCCGTCAGGGTGTGGACGACGTAAGCGTTGTCCCACACGATGCGGAAGTCCGGTGCCGCCGTCTCCAAGGACGCCAGCTCGCGGCAGACGTCCTCGGAATAGAGGGTGCCCGTCGGGTTGGAGAACATCGGGACAGCCCACATGCCCTTAACCAGCGGGTCCTTCACCAGTTCGCGGACCTGGTCCAGGTCCGGGCCATCCTCGAGGAGATCCACGGTGATCATCTCGAAACCGAAGTGCTCGGTGATCGTGTGGTGGCGGTCGTAGCCCGGAACCGGGCAGATCCACTTCAGCTTCTCGCCCTTCTCCGCTGCCTCCGCGGCCTCGGCTGCCCACGGCTTGGCGGAATCGTTGGTGCCGAACGTGTATGCCCAGGTCACCAGGTCAAAAGCCATGTTCAGAGAGGAGGCGTCGCCGCAGACGATGTTCTCCGGCTTCACTCCGATGATCTCCGACCAGATGTTGCGGATATCCGCAATGCCGGTCAGCCCGCCGTAGTTGCGGGTGTCCGTACCATCGGCGGCGGTGAAGTTCTTGCCCGGGAGGCTGAGCAGATCCACCGCGAAGTCCAGCTGTTCCGTGGACGGCTTACCGCGGGTGAGATCCAACTTCAGGCCCTGAGCCTTGAGATCTGCGTACTTCTTCTCGACCTCTGGCTTGAGGGAAAGAAGCTGGTCACGGTCGATGTTTGCGAGCTGCACGGTGCTGACGCCTCCTGCGTATGGGGCCCAAAGAATTCTGTGGCAAATACCATTTTTGATTCTAACAAGCGCCCCGGACACGGGCGTGTTCCGTACAGGGGAACGCTCGCACTGGACCTGCCACGATGAGTCCCACCATCGACGCCCTCCCTGAAACACGGAGAGCACCCGAACGGGGCGTTCGGCGTTAGCCCGCGAGGCATTAAACATCGGTTTACGGTGAGGCCATGAAGAAAATTCGATCAGGGAAATGGCTTGCTTCAGGTTCACTGGCGGTTCTGGCCGCAGTGGGGCTCACCGGGTGCGGGGAAGGTGACCACCCCGCTCCTGAAACCACCACGGCGACGTCGGCCTCTGCCACCGGCGAGACCACAACGACCACCAAGCACGCCCCGGCTCCAACGACCGGGAAGAGCGAAACGACAGAAAATACGGCGGAAAACACTACCCAGTCGGGAACAGCGTCTGATGCAGCTGCCCTCGATGAACTCGAAGAGGTGGACGCATTGATGTTCACCGGTAACGGCTCGGGAACCTTGGCCGGAACCCGGTTTACTTCCCCTGATGAATCAGTCCACTGCCACCTTGCCGGGGAGAAAAACGCATGTGTGGTGATGTCGCGCATGAAGCCGGGGAACCATCAAGACTGGCCGGACAGCGAGCGGGTCAACGACGGCGTCGACGGACAGATATCTGCCAACACGATCGGATGGCGTCCGAACGCAGCTGATTTCTCGGGGCCACCCAAGACGTGGGCATTGCAAGGCACCTGGCCGGCGGTGAACACCGGTGCACCGCTGAAAAAGGGAACCAAGGTCAGTGTTCCGATGACCTTCGAAAGCGACGACGACGTGACCTGTGGCGCCCCCACTGATGACACAATCACCTGCTCTATCGGCTCCCACGGTTTCACCGTCGGGGAGGATACATACCGCACCTGGTAAACCTGCGCTGATCATCGGCGCCGTTCCCGTGGCGGGCGGCGGTTATTGCTGGCCAGACACTGCGCCAAGAACCGAGCCTGCAACACGTTCCTGCGAACAAGGGGGTTCTTGCAAAGCGTCGTCTCCCCTCGGCCCATAGCTTTGAGGGTTGGCGCGCGCTAAACGCTTCAAAGCTTCCCCATTTCGGGATTCAGGTAGGCGCTAGTGAATGCAATGCATTCCGGCACAGAAACAAAAAGAAACCCCAGGTAGCGAACTACCTGGGGTTTCCCAACTGCGGAGGATGAGGGATTTGAACCCTCGAGGGGCGTGAGCCCCGCACGCGTTCCAGGCGTGTGACATAGGCCGCTAGTCGAATCCTCCGCTGACTACTATACCCAGGGCCCCCAAGCGCACAAAATCCCCAGCGCTCGCAGCATTTCCGGTCCCGTGAGGCGAAGCGCACAGCCGACCCTGGAACCGCCGTGAGGCCGGGCCCCAACCCCCTGGAATCAACCCCACATCCCCGCAAGCCAGCGCCCGAAAGATTGACCCGCAAGATCGGGCGTTGGCCAGGGCCGCGGCGATGCGTTATGCTTTAGGCGGATTCCGCGTGGCGTGCATCTTGTGAACTCCCCCAGGGCAGGAATGCAGCAAGGGTCAACGAGCTCTCACGGGTGCGCGGGGTCCTTTTATTTTGCCCAAAAACTTCGCCGCTACCTTCCAGCCTGCTGATCGCGCGCCCGTTCCGCACGCACGGACGCCACCATCAGGCCCACGAAATTCAGCCCGATCAGGCAACCAACGAGCAGGAAGACCAAGCCCGCAGCCCACAGCCCCGAGGAATCATCGGCGGCAGCCCAAAAGGACCACGCGAGCGAGAACCCCGCGGTGAAACCCAGCACAACGCCCAGCGCGCCGGCGAAAAGCCAGCGGGTCCGCAGCGAAAGCATCACCACCGCACACACTGCGCCGACACCGCACGCGACCACTTGCCAATCGGCATAGGGGCCACCCATTGGCAGGCCCAGCTGGTCAGGGGTCCAGCTGAGGAAAAGAACCCAGACCACGAGCCCGGCAAAGAAGGCCCACACCCCAGCGCGCACCGTTCCAAGCAGCTTCCACCAATCGCCACTCGCTACCACGTCCTGCCCATTCTTCTGCTCACGGCGTTGCACAAGCCAGGTCGCGAGCAGCTGCAGGCCGAGGGGAAGTGGCCCGACAATGACGTACACCAGCAGTACGCCAAGCACGAGGTTAATAACTGAACTCATAGAGCAATTTTACCGCCAAAAGCTCTCCCTTCCGCACTCGCGCCCGCGTGATGAAGAACACCTCCGGGCCCCTCTCCACGCAGCTTCCGCAATCCCCCGCGCAGCACCGCACCCGTGGGTTAGCGTGATCCCATGACAGCCCACACTGAACACTCTTCCGCCGCCGCAGCACCGGACAGCGCCCACGACGACCCCGCCTCCCGCCACGGCGAGGTCAGGCTGAACGTCGAGGACGGCATCGCTTACGTCACCCTTCGCCGTCCCGGCAAGCTGAACTCCCTCACACTGTCCGTTCTCGACGACCTGGTCGCCACCGCGCACAAGATCCGACGCGACCGCACGATTCGGGCCGTCATTCTCGCAGGTGAAGATTATAATTTCACTGCGGGCTTGGACTTCGGCTCCGCGTTGAAGACTCCAGCGGGCATCGCCAAGGCCTTCGTTCCCCGGCCGTGGCGCGGTACCAACACTTTCCAGGAGGCGTGTTGGGCTTTCCGTCGCCTGCCCGTGCCCGTCATCGCGGCAGTCGAGGGCTTCTGCTTCGGCGGCGGAGTGCAGCTCGTCGCGGCCGCGGACTACCGCTTCACCACCGCGGACGCCCAGTGGTCCGTGCTGGAGGCCAAGTGGGGCCTGATCCCGGACATGTCGGGGATCTTCTCCCTCAAGCAGCTACTGCCCATCGATACCGCGAAGCGCCTGACCATGACCGGCGAGGTTTTCGACGGCACCCGCGCCGTCGAGCTGGGGCTTGCCTCCGAGGTTGCGGAGGACCCAGCCGAGGCAGCCCGCGCGTTGGCCGAGGAACTGGCGACCCGTTCCCCGGATTCGGTGGCCTACGCCAAGCGCATCATCGACGAAACCTGGACCGCCGGCCCGCGGCGCACCTTCTTCATGGAGCGCGCCCGCCAGGCCCGCCTGCTCGTGGCCAAGAACACGAAGATCGCGCAGAAGGCGGCAGCCAAGGCCCGCGGCGCGGTTGTGGACGCCCGCTTCAAGCCCCGCGAGGTCCGCTAGCCGGCGAAAGTCACCGGCTCGCGGGACAGCAGCTCCGGGCGGAAGCTCTCCGCCCACCCCTCGAGGATCTCCGCCGGGGTCACGCCCTGCGCCAGAGCGTCGCGCACCCCCGCGGCTGTCACGCCCACGGCCTCCCCGAGTGACTCCCCGATCCACGCCAGGGCGTCCTCCACCCCGAGTTCGCGCATCGTGACCGCCCCGTCGCGCTTCGCCAGGCGCTTGCCCTCCGGCCCGAGCACCAGCGGCACGTGCAGGTACTCCACCTCCGGCAGCCCCAGCAGCCCGGCCAGGTACGCCTGCCGGGGCGCAGAACTCAGCAGATCATCCCCGCGAACCACCTGATCCACACCCGCGAGCGCATCGTCCACCACGACGGCCAGGTTGTACGCATACTCGCTGCCATCCAGCTGCGCGGTGTTCCCGCCGCGCCGCAGCACCATGTCGTCCACCTCGCCGGTATAGGTCTTTTCTTTCAGGACGTCACCGCCCAGCCCCTCCCCGGCCGCGAAGCCTTCGGTGATCGTGTGGGTGGTGACCGGGCTGGCCGCGGCGCCGTCCGAGGAAGAAAGTTCACCGACGCGCAGCCTTAACGCTGGGCTGCGGCCTGCCTCGGCGAGTTCCGCCCGGCGCGTGTCTCGTTGCTCCTCACTGAGATTCCTACAGGTCCCGGGGTACGCGCCTGGGGCGGCGTGCGGGGCGCGGGAGGCCTCCTG
>JBHWRM010000072.1:0-3583 GCA_043426695.1 Corynebacterium sp.
GGGTCAGGGTCCGCCCCGCCCCGGTGCGGGAGGCCACGATTACCGGGGTGCCCTCCTTGAGCACCTTTTCCAGGGCGTCGGCAGCCGGCACTGCCAGGTGGCCCACACCCGGGCCACTGGCCACGATCGCCCGCGGGTGCATCTGCGCCAACGCCGCAACCCACTCGCCGTCCTCGGCCACCGCGCTCTCCACGATCGGGATACGCACCGGCTCGTCCGCCGGGGCGGGCAGGGCAGCCTCGCGCCGAGCGGGCCGGAACTGCAGGTGCAGCTCGCGCTCGAAGATCCGGCCCAGCGGGCCCCAGCCAGGGGACTGGAAGGTGGACAGTGCGGTTGCGTCCGTCTTCACGACGGTGCGGGCGGCGTGGACGGTGTCGTCCAGAACAACGAGGACCCCGAGGCCACGAGCGTCCGGGCTGGCGGCGGTGATGACGGCAGACATGAGATTCGCCGGGCCGTCGGAGCTCAACAGGTTCGGCGACCGCATCGCGCCGGTGAGCACGATCGGCTCCTCGCGGCCCCACATCAGGTCGATCAGGAAAGCGGTTTCTTCCAGGGTGTCGGTGCCGTGGGTCAGGACGACGCCCGCGGCGCCACTGTCCACGGCCTCTTCCGCGTAGCGGAGCGCAGCGAGGACATCCGACATCGTGATTGCCGGGGAGGCGACGTTGTTGATGGTCTTCGTGCTGATCCGGGCGACGTCCTGCAAGTCAGGGACGGCGGCGATCAGGTCCTCGGCCCCGAGCTGGGGATTGACGGGGGTGTTCGCGCTTCGGGAGCTCATTGCGATGGTGCCGCCGAGTGCGCCGACGGAAATCTGGGGAAGCATGCTTTCACTTTAAGCATTCCGGGCGGCGGGTGAACAGCGCGCGGGCGGCGTGCGGGGTGGGTGTGGTTAGTAAGCAGCAAGCGCGCGGAGTGAGGGGCCGAACAGCCTGCGGGGCGTGGCTTCCCGCCCCGGTAGCATCTGGCGCATGGAGAATAAGCCTGTGGCGGCCCGCCTCGCCATCATCCTGGTCCCGGCCGTGCTGGGTGCCGCCAGCCTCTTCTGGGTCTCTTCCTCGCCCGCGGGTTCGGCCAGCTTCTACCTGGCCACCGCCGTGGCCTTCCTGGTGTGGCTTTCCGCGTGGCTGGGTTTCGGCGACCGCCGTTGCTTTAGCCCGCGCGCCGGCTCGACGGCCACCCGTGAGCTTGGGGTCGGTGTGGGGCTGGGCGTGGTGCTGCTCGGGATCTTTCTGCTGGGTGCCTTGGTGACCCGCAGTATCCCGGTGCTGGCGGAGCCGGTCGCGGGGCTGATGGACAACATGCGGGTGGACGCGCTGTGGGCCACGGTGCTCACCCTGGTGC
Source organism: Corynebacterium sp. (assembly GCA_043426695.1). Taxonomy (GTDB): domain Bacteria; phylum Actinomycetota; class Actinomycetes; order Mycobacteriales; family Mycobacteriaceae; genus Corynebacterium. The sequence continues at coordinate 1,348 of JBHWRM010000072.1, forward strand.
TCAACGGGGTGGGGGAGGAGCTCTTCTTCCGCGACGTCGCCCGCCGCGCCCTGGATTCCCTCGCTAGCCCGGCAGCGTCCCTTGGCCTGCAGGTGGCGCTCTATGTGCTGGTCACGGTGGCGATGGGGGTCCCGCTGCTGCTGGTCGGCTCGCTGTGCATCGGCTTGTTTACCGCACTGCTCGCCCGCCGGTACGGCAACATCCTCGGCGCGACGGCGCTGCACCTTTCCTGGAGCACCGGCATGGCCTTCCTCCTCCCGTTGTTCTTCTAGCTTCTCATTTCGCCTGCCCGTGGCGGTGTGGCCGCCAGACCGTACCGTCCGCGGAGCTTCCGACCACTGAGGATGATCCGAGCCCGCTGGGGTGGGCTCGGCTGCCGTCCGGGCGAATTCGGCCGTTCGCCTTGACCGGGGGTGAGCTGCGCCATATTCTTACTTAGTGTCAAAATGACATTAAGTAGTGAGGAGGCCCGGCATGAGGCGCTGGACTGGTCTAAACGTCGCCGAAAGGCGACAACTCGGCCCCACGGTGGCGGTGTCCACGGTGGCTTTCGCCATCGACCCACCGCATGTGGATGGGGCGAGCCCCGCACTGTGGGTCCCACTCGTGCGCCGCATCCGGCCACCCTTCGAGGGCGCTTGGGCACTGCCCGGCGGGCCCACCGAATGGAATAAAACCCTCACCGAAACCGCCTTGGAGAACCTCGTCGCCGCCGCCCAGGCGGAACCGAACTACCTGGAACAGCTCTACGCTTTCGGATCAGTGGAACGCTCCGCCGAGGCGCAGCGCACCGTGACAATCGCCTACTGGGCACAGTTCCGGGACAGCGACTTCCAGCAGCGGCAACGTCAGGAACAAGAAAACATCGCCTGGTTTTGCACCGATGATCTCCCGACCCTGGCCTTCGACCACGCGGAGATCATCGATGCGGGCATCGACCGGTTGCGCAGAAGGACCGAAAAAGCCCTCGTCGCACACCGTTTCCTGGAGGATTCCTTCACCATCGCCGAGCTGCGCCACGTCCAGGAGGTCATCCTCGGCAAGAAGCTCGACCCGGCCAACTTCCGTCGCCAGGTCCTCGCCAGCGGGGACGTCGTAGAAACCGGGGAATACCAGGAAGGAACCAAACACCGACCCGCGAAGTACTACCGCTTCGTCCCCGAATCCGACCGGGCGGAACTGTAAAAGCTGACCACTGGCGACACGACCAACCCGACGCGAAAACCCACCACTGAACCCACCTGCCTTCAGCGGCAGCCACCACAGAAAGCACAAGACTATGAGCTCCGTAACCAACCTCATCCTCAAGGCCGCCGACGCCGAGTCCAGCACCTGTGACTCCCAGCTGCCTGCCGAGCCCTGGGAGGTCGACCAGAATTCCTCCTACGGGCCGGGCGCTTCCCACGGCGATGACTTCCCGACCGTTGCACCCCGCCAGGGCGTGCTGCCGGAGCGCTACACCACCGCCACCCCAGACGAGCTGGATGCCATGATCATCGCCGCCCGGGAGACCCTCGGCGACCGGGTGAAAATCCTGGGCCACTTCTACCAGCGCGACGAGATCGTGAAGTTCGCGGACTTCGTGGGTGACTCCTTCAACCTCGCCCAGGCGGCGAAGGCTCACCCGGAGGCAGAGGCCTTCGTCTTCTGCGGCGTGCACTTCATGGCGGAAACCGCGGACATCCTCTCCCAGGACAACCAGGCCGTGATCCTGCCGAACCTCTCCGCGGGCTGCTCCATGGCCGACATGGCCAATATCAGCCAGGTCGAGGCCTGCTGGGAGGAACTCAGCGAGGTGCTGGGTACAAACGGCGACGGTGACGTCGCTGCCAAGGCACCGCTGATCCCGGTGACCTACATGAACTCCGCCGCGGACATTAAGGCCTTCTGCGGCCGCAACGGCGGGATCGTCTGCACCTCCTCGAACGCCCGCACCGTCCTGGACTGGGTCTTTGAGCGCGGCGAGCGGGTCGTCTTCCTGCCGGACCAGCACCTGGGCCGCAACACCGCCCGCGCGATGGGTATCCCGGACGAGCAGATCATCATGTGGCACCCGCACCTCCCGCTGGGCGGGAACACCGCCGAGGAGATCCGCGCGGCGAAGGTGATCCTGTGGAACGGCTTCTGCTCCGTGCACAAGCGCTTCACCGTCGCGCAGATCGAGAAGGCGCGCGCTGAGTTCCCGGGCGTGCGCGTCGTCGTCCACCCTGAGTGCCCGGCCCCGGTCGTCGACGCC
>JBHWRM010000073.1:0-4052 GCA_043426695.1 Corynebacterium sp.
AGCACCAGGTACGGGGCGTCCTCGAAGGACTGGATCTGAATGACCTGTGCGATCTGCTCGCCCGGCTGGAACTCCAGCAGGTTGGCGACGTGCTGACCGCGTGCGGTGCGGGTCGCTTCCGGCAGCTCGTAGGTCTTCAGGCGGTACATCCGGCCCATGTTCGTGAAGAACAGGACGGTGTCGTGCGTGGAGCAGACGAAGAAGTGGCGGACGACGTCGTCCTGCCGCAGTTCCGCACCGCGCACGCCCTTGCCGCCGCGTCGCTGGTTGCGGTAGCTGTCCACCTTCGTGCGCTTCGCGTAGCCGGTCGAGGTGATGGTCACGACGACGTTCTCGCGGGCGATGAGGTCCTCTTCGGAGACGTCGCCGGTGGCGGAGACAATCTGGGTGCGGCGTTCGTCGCCGTACTTCTGGACGATCTCGGCGAGCTCGTCGCGGACGATGGCGCGCTGGCGCTCCGGCTTGGCGAGGATGTCCTCGAGGTCGGCGATGATGCGCTCGAGCTCGGCCAGCTGGTCGATGATCTTCTGGCGCTCCAGGGCTGCCAGGCGGCGCAGCTGCATCGCGAGGATGGCGTTGGCCTGGATCTCGTCGACGGTCAGCAGGTCCATCAGGCCCTCGCGCGCGATATCCACGGTCGCGGAGTTGCGGATCAGGGCGATGACCTCGTCCAATGCGTCCAGTGCCTTGACCAGGCCGCGCAGGATGTGAGCGTCTTCCTCGGCCTTGCGGAGGCGGAACTGGGTGCGTCGGACGATGACGTCGATCTGGTGCTTGACGTACAGCGAGAGCATCTGGTCCAGGCGGAGGGTGCGTGGCACACCGTCGACGATGGACAGCATGTTCGCACCGAAGCTGGTCTGCAGCTGCGAGTGCTTGTAGAGGTTGTTCAGCACCACGCGGGGCACGGCGTCGCGCTTCAGGGTGACGACGATGCGCAGGCCGACGCGGTCGGAGGACTCGTCGTCGATCTTGGAGATGCCCTTGAGCTTGCCGTCGCGGACCTGCTCGGCGATGGAGCTGACCAGGTTATCGGGGTTGACCTGGTACGGCAGCTCGGTGATGACGATGACCTGGCGGGAGCCCTCTTCCTCGATCTCGGCCTTGCCGCGCATGCGGATGGAGCCGCGGCCGGTGCGGTAGGCGTCGTCGATGCCCTTCTCGCCGACGATGAGGCCGGCGGTCGGGAAGTCCGGGCCCTTCACGAAGCCCATGCAGGCCTCGAGGGCCTCAGCCTCCTCAGCCTCCGGGTTCTCCAGGAGCCAGTAGATGGCGTCCGCGAGCTCGTTGAGGTTGTGCGGCGGGATGTTGGTCGCCATGCCGACGGCGATGCCGCCGGAACCGTTCATCAGCAGGTTCGGAACGCGGGAGGGCAGGACGGTCGGCTCGGATGTCTTGCCGTCGTAGTTCGGCTGGAAGATGACGGTGTCCTCGCGGATGTCGCGGACCATCTCCATCGCCAGCGGTGTGAGGCGGCACTCGGTATAACGCATTGCTGCAGCGCCGTCGTTACCGCGGGAGCCGAAGTTACCCTGCCCGTCGACGAGCGGGTAGCGCATAGACCAGGGCTGGGCCATGCGCACGAGGGTGTCGTAGATCGCGGAATCACCGTGGGGGTGGTAGTTACCCATGGTCTCTGCCACTGGCTTCGCGGACTTGACGTATCCGCGTTCCGGCCGGTGGCCGTTGTCGAACATGGCGTAGAGAATGCGCCGGTGTACCGGCTTCATGCCATCCCGAACCTCCGGGAGGGCACGGCCCACGATCACGCTCATGGCGTAATCGATGTAGCTGTTCTGCATCTCCTTCTGCAAGTCGATCGGTTCGATGCGGTCGAACAGGTTATCTCCACCGTTAGTATCGTCGCTCACTGGAGTTGGTGAACCTTTCTACTTGGAATAGACCCAACCATTCTACCACGTCAGCGCACAGTTTTTGAGCCCACGGACCAGTGACGAGGATTCTTAAAAACCCAAAAACGTTTGCCGCAAAAACTATGATTTTCCCCGTGACTATTGTGTAAAGCCCCAAGCAAGAAGTCTCCCGGGGATGGATCTCGCGCTTTGGCCTGATGTACCTCGGCCAGAACATCGCCTGGGCGGCTCCGACAAACCTTCTGCTCTCCGCCCAGATCCTGGTGTGGTTCCCGGAGGATAAGGAACGCCAGCTCGCGCTGTTGATGACGGCCGGCGGGCTGGTCAGCCTGCTCGCCTCCCCGCTCGCGGGAATCTTCTCCGACCGGACACGCTCCTCGCGGGGCCGCCGCACCCCGTGGATCATCGCGGGCATCACGATCTCCTCGGTGGCGCTGGGTGTCGCGGGGTGGACCGCAATCCTGCCCGGGGATTCCCGCACCCTGGGTTATGGCCTGTTGTTGGCGGCGTGGATGGTCTTCCAGTTCGCCATCGCCCTGGCGGTGACGCCGACGCAGTCTATCGTCCCTGACCAGGTCACCGAGCGGCAGTTCGGCACCGTCTCCGGCGTGATGGGCATGACGTACACGCTGGGCATCGTGCTGGGCATGGCACTCGCCGTCGCACTCCCTCGTCCCTGGGCCTATGCGGCGGTCATCGCCGTGCTACTGGCCACGGCAGTGCCCTTCCTCAGCCGCGACCGGGAACCACTCCCCTGGCTGGCCGGTGGCGACAGCCCGGAAACCAACCCGGCGCGGGGTGCTGAACAGGCAGTTGAACAGCCAGAAGTCGGCACCATGGGCAAAAAATCCAAGGGTCTTGCAGCCGCCCGGCACGTCCTCCCCAATCCGAAGGAAGCACCGGACTTCTACTGGATGTTCCTCACCCGCCTGCTGCTGATGCTGGCCCAAGCGATCGCGCTATTCTTTCTGCTCTACTACCTGCGCGACCGCATCGGCTTCCACGACCCCGAGCTCGGCGTGCTGATCCTCACGGCAGTCTTCGCCGGCTGCGTGGTCGCCACCGCAGTGTGGTCCGGCTGGTTCTCCGACAAGCTCGGCACCCGCAAGCCCTTCATCCTCTTCTCCGCCACCGGGGTAGCCGCCGCCTGCGCGGTGCTCGCCTTCACCAGTTCCTTCACGATGGTCGTCGTTGGCGCCGTAATCCTGGGGCTGAGCTGGGGCGTGTACCAGGCCATCGACCAGGCGCTCGTCAACGCCGTACTCCCCAGCGAGCAGGAGCGCGCCACCCACATGGGCCTGATGAACCTCGGCGTCCTGCTGCCGAACACGCTCGCCCCTTCCACCGCCGCGATCGCTCTCAGCCTGCTCGGGGGCTATACGGGGCTCTATCTCCTGGCAGGTGCTGTGCCTAGCCGGAGGCGTCCTCGTCCTAAAAATCCAATCCACCCGCTAAGCGCAAGACTTTCCACGCGCCCGCACCACAGAAGACCCAACAATCGAAGGAGAACACGATGCCAAGCTCCCCTACCACCTTCCTGCCGCTGGACAAGCTGATGATCGGGACGGTGACGTCCTCCCTGCAGATCGAAGGCGGCGACCGGAACAACAACTGGTACGAGTGGGCCCAGCACCCCGGCACGATCGCCGATGGCACCAGCCCACTGCGCGCCAACAACCACTGGAACCGGTGGCGGGAGGACACCGAACTCATGGGCTCGCTGGGGCTGAAGACCTACCGGATGGGTATCGAATGGTCCCGCATCGAACCCGCGCCCGGTCAGTGGGATGTGAAGGCTTTTGACCGCTACCGGGAGGAAATCGCGTTGGTCAAGGAGCGCGGGATGGTGCCGCTGGTGAGCCTGCACCACTTCAATAATCCGCTGTGGTTCCAGCGGCTCGGCGAGTGGGAGAAGCCGGAGAATATCGCGCACTGGCTGCGCTTCGTGGACCACGTGGTCGCGGGGCTATCCGACCTGGTCACGGACTGGGTCACCATCAATGAGCCGAATGTGTACGCCACCTCCGGCTTTCTCTTCCACGAGGCACCACCGGCGAAGAAGTCCTACCGGCTGGCGCTGAAGGTGATGCGGAATATGGCGATCGCGCACTGCCGGGCCTACCGCCTAATCCATGGGATTCAGCCGGGAGCGCGGGTGGGCTTCGCGCACCACATGCG
>JBHWRM010000074.1:0-3456 GCA_043426695.1 Corynebacterium sp.
AATGTCCGCATGTGGCTGGACGGGGCGCCCGTGGGATGTGGGGAGGAAGGGGTCGCGCCCGTCGGCGGGCCTCACCCCGCCGAGGGCCTTGAAACTAGTGCTTTTCCTTCGGCAGGCCGTACTGCAGGGACAGCATGGTGGTGGCCCAGACCAGCATGATGATCCCGAGGGCGATCATCCAGTAGTAGAGGAACACGAGGCCGAAGCCGAGGACGGCGATGGCCATGGTCATGGCGAACGGCCAGACGGAACCCGGGGAGAAGAAGCCCAGCACGCCGGCCTTGTCCTCCACCTCAGCCTCCTCCCAGTCCTCCGGCAGCACGTCGATGCGGTTCGAGGTGAACTGGAGGTAGGTGCCGAGCATCATGGCGAGGCCGAAGGCCAGCACGATAGCGGTGACACCCGCCCACTCCACGCCGTAGAGGTAAGCATCGTCCTGCAGCCACATCGTGCCGAAGATATAGACGAGTGCGACCAAGCCGAGGAACGCGGCGATGGCGAACATTACTTTTGCACCAGGACGCATTTGATCTTCTCCTTAAGCCTTAATTCGATGGGTTAGACGTTGGCGTTGTTGTCGACGAAGTTCTCGCCGTCACGGGTCTGACGGTCAGCGACGAACGGTGCGGTGGTGATGGCGTACGGGTCTTCGCCGATGGCTGCCAGCGCCTCAGAGTTCGGGGCCTCGGGGTTGTCCTGACGGAACTCCAGGTAGTCCGTGAATGCCTCCGGGGAGACGACGCGGAGCTCGAAGTTCATCATCGCGTGGTAAGTGCCGCACATCTCGGCACAACGGCCGACATAAGCGCCTTCTTCGATGGACTCCACCTGGAACGCACGCTGCTGCTGGTTGTTCTCCGGGTGGGCGAACGCGTCACGCTTGAACAGGAACTCCGGCACCCAGAAGGAGTGGGCGACGTCGCCGGAGGCGAGCTGGAACTCGACGGCGGTCTCGGACGGGAGGACCAGGACCGGGACCTCTTCCGTGGTGCCCACGGTCTCGATCTCATTGAAGTTCAGGTAGGTCTGATCGCCCTTGGACTGGCCGTGAACCGGGTTCGGGTTATCCACGGAGCCGTCCTCCGGGTCGAACCTGGTTTCTTCCGCCAGTGCCGTGCGGTCCTCATCGATGCCGTCGTACTCGGAGCCGGTGGGGCTGAGTCCCGCGGCGACGTTCTGGTAGCCGAACTTCCAGTTCCACTGGAAGGCGGTGACGTCGACGGTCACGTCCGGGTCCTTGTCCAGGGCCACGACCTTTTGCTGGGTCTGGACGGTGAAGAAGAACAGCACCATGACGATGGCGATGGGAACGCCCGTGAGCACCAGCTCAAGGGGAACGTTGTACTGCAGCTGTTTCGGGAATTCGCCCTTGCCCTGCTTCTCCTGGCGCTTGCGGTTCCACCGCACGATGGCCACGATGAGGAGGGCCCACATGATGATGCCGATGGTCCAGGCCGTGAGCCAGACCCAAATCCAGAAGTTGTACATGGACTCGCCCTCCGGAGTAACCGGATCCGGCCAGCCCATATCCAAAACGTTGGCCAACGCTCCTGGAGGCGCCACTTCACAACCAGTCAACGCGAGTGCGCCAAACGCAATCGCGCCACCAAGGGCTGCCTTCCGGGCGGTGCCACGCTTCTTACGCTGTTCCACGTGTGTCTGCCTTCCTGTCCACACAAACCTCGAATGCCCTAACGCGACATTCCTACTCGCTCAGACTATCCCACCCCCGCCCCACTTCCGGACTCAGAGCAGGAATCCACAGGAATGCATGTCCCCCGAGCTAGATCGAAAGTTCCACCCACGTCGGCCCGCTCCTGCAGGTGACACCTCGCGCGGGGGTTGCGGGCAGGGAAAACCATGTGAGGGACTGCACAGTCAGCCACGGCGGGATCATACGAAAGTTCCCACCCTTTCGGGCGGGGCCACAAGATTGAGAGGCACATCCCCTGCCCCTCCCCTGCCCGCTCATGAAAAACACCCGGTCGCCCCCGCAACCATTGATCGCTCCTGCCCCGCGTGGCCGTTACGCCCCGAAGGCCTCGCAGCCTTAAAGTGGGGAACATACTTTGCCATCCTGGCAAGGCCCCGTGCCCTGCCGGGGCCTTATATATTAAGGAGTAATTCAGGACTATGTGCGGTCTACTCGCAATGCTGGCCTCTAAGTCTGACGCTGGCAGCTACGCCGACGCCGTCGAGACTGGCCTCCCCTGCATGCACCATCGTGGCCCGGACGCGGCCGGCACCTGGCACGACGACGACGCCCTCTTCGGCTTCAACCGCCTGTCGATCATCGACCTCGAGCACTCCCACCAACCGTTGCGCTGGGGCCCGGAGGGCGACGCCGAGCGCTACGCCATGACGTTCAACGGGGAGATCTACAACTTCATCGAACTCCGCGAGGAGCTCACCGGGCTCGGCTACGAGTTCACCACCGACGGTGACTCGGAGACCATCGTGGTGGGCTACCACCACTGGGGCGAGGAAGTGGTCGAGCATCTGCGCGGCATGTTCGCTTTCGCCATCTGGGACACGGAAACGAAGACGATGTTCGCCGCGCGCGACCAGTTCGGGATCAAGCCGCTGTATTACGCCACCACGGCAGCCGGCACCGTCTTCGCCTCCGAGAAAAAGTCCATCCTGGAGATGGCCGACGCCATCGGTCTAGGCACCGAGCTTGACCAGCGCGCCATCCAGCACTACGTCGCGCTGCAGTACACCCCGGAACCGGAGAGCCTGCACAAAGAGATCCGCCGCGTCGAGTCTGGCTGCACCGTGACCTTGCAGCCGGGCGGCGAGGTCGAGGCGAAGCGCTACTTCAAACCGGCCTTCGAGATCACCCCGGTGCCCAAAGGTGGCGAACAGCAGCTCTTCGACAAGATCGCGGAGGCGCTGGAGGATTCCGTCGCCAAGCACATGCGTGCTGACGTGACCGTGGGATCGTTCCTCTCCGGGGGCATCGACTCCACCGCCATCGCGGCGCTGGCCAAGCGCCACAACCCGGACCTGCTGACGTTCACCACCGGCTTTGAGCGGGAAGGTTACTCCGAGGTCGACGTCGCCGCGGAATCCGCGGAGGCCATCGGCGTCGAGCACATCGTCAAGATCGTCTCCCCCGAGGAATACGCGGACGCGATCCCGAAGATCATGTGGTACCTCGACGACCCGGTCGCCGACCCCTCCCTGGTGCCGCTGTTCTTCGTCGCGCAGGAAGCCCGCAAGCACGTCAAGGTCGTGCTCTCCGGCGAAGGCGCGGACGAGTTGTTCGGCGGCTACACCATCTACCAGGAGCCGTTGTCGCTCGCGCCCTTCGAGAAAGTCCCCTCTGCGCTGCTCAAGGGCTTGCGTAAACTGGGCGAGGTCCTGCCGGAGGGCATGAAGGGCAAGTCCCTGCTGGAGCGTGGCACCCAGCCGATGGAGACCCGCTATTACGGCAACGCCCGCAACTTCAACTTC
>JBHWRM010000075.1:0-9355 GCA_043426695.1 Corynebacterium sp.
GGTCGGGCGGCGGTCAGTGGACTTCTTTTCCGTCAGTACCCGGGCCGCCGCCGCGCCCAGCCGCATTGCCAGCGGGGCGGTCAGCTTCTCGTTTGCAAGGCCACGGACACCGTCGGTTCCGAACAATCTTCCCATGGCTCACTAGCTTACAAGAGGCCGCAGACACCACCTGGTTGCGGCGCGAGCGGGCGCGAGTGCTGCCCCTTACCAGCGGCGATCCGCCTGATCGAAGAACTCTCGCTCGTAGACCGCCGCGTTGAGATACGCGGACGTCGCCGCCTCCCGCTCCTCCTCGCTCGCCGCCTCGAAGGCCGCCTCGGTGCGCTGGATCGCCTCGCGCGCCCCGGAGAGGAACTCCTCATCAGCGTAGGTATCCAGCCAGGCCTTGAACGGGTGGGCGTCGTGGTTCGCCCGCGTCAGCTCCAGCCCGATCTCCGCGTACAGCCAGAAGCACGACAACACCCCGGCAACACCGCACACATACGGCTCCATGGCGGCCGTCGCGACCAGGAAGTTCGTGTACGCAAGGGTCACCGGGGAGGGAGCCACCGGGTTCGCGGACGCGTCCTCGATGCCGCGACCCGCCAGCCAGGAGCGGTGCAGCTCCGCCTCACCCTCGATGCAGCCGGCCGCGGAGTTCGCCCACATCACCTGGCCCGCGGAATCCGGCGCCTTGGTGGACAGCTCCGCCAGCGCGCGCGAGTAGCGGTTCAGGTACAGGGCGTCCTGGGCGAGGTAGAAGTTGAAGTCCTCCTCCGGCAGCCGCCCGGAAGCCAGCCCGCGGATGAACGGCAGCTCCATGATCTCCTGCCACACCTGGCCCGTCAGCTCCCACAGGCGGCGGGTGTGTGGCCCCGCCGGTTCCAGGTGCGGGGTCGGGGCGGCGGCGTAGCCCTGACCTTCCGGCAGCTCGCCACGCAGGTGCGGCCAGATCTCGCTGCTCGCGACCTGCTCCAGCCGGCGGGAACGGTGGCTATGGTCGACGGGGCCGAAGCCGGTGCCGTCGCCGACCTGCAGCTTCTTACCGTTCTCGATCGCCTCGTGCAGCCAGCGGGTCGACCAGCGCAGCGCGGTCCCGGCGTCCTCGCCGAGCCCCATGCGGCTGGCCAGCGCCGAGGAGAGGCTGCAGCCGGTGCCGTGGGTATTCCGCGTATCGATGCGGTAGGTCGACACGCGGTCGACCCGCCCGTCCGGGTGCACGACGGCGTTGTCCGCCCGCTCCCCGCTGAGGTGGCCGCCCTTGACGATGACGATGGTGCCGTTCTCCCGCGCGAGCGGCTGGGCCTGGGCGACGGCGGCGTCGTAGTCGGTCGCGGCGTCCTTCCCGGTCAGCACGGCGAGCTCGGGGACATTCGGGGTGATGACGTCCACGTCCGCGACCAGGCCGCGCACCGCTTCTTCCGCGTCCTCTTCCAGCAGGCGGTGACCAGAGCTGGAGACCATGACCGGGTCGAGGACAACGACGGGCGTGGGGTTGTCGCGCAGCGCCTCGCGGACGAGGGCGACGGTCGCGGCGTCGCCGAGCATGCCGATCTTGATGGCGTCGACGGTGACGTCCCCGAAGACGGAGTCGAACTGCTTACGGACGAAGCCGTGGTCGATCTCCTCGATCGCCTGCACGCCCTGGGTGTTCTGGGAGACCAGGGCGGTGATGACGGACATGCCGTAGCCACCGGCCGCCGCGATGGACTTCAGGTCCGCGGTCTGGCCCGCGCCACCTGTGGGGTCGGTGCCCGCGATGGAAAGCACGCGCGGGATCGTGGGGGTTGGGTTGGTGGCGGTTGCTGGGCCGCTGGTGGCGTTGGCTGCGCCATTGGTGGTGCCGGGCTGATTGGGCTGGCTGGGCAGATTCGAGTCTGGCATTGTGCGAGCATCCCTTCGCTAGTACTAACTAGATCAGGTTCTTAGGGTGTGTTCTCAGCGGCCTCGGTGGCGGGTGGCGAATATCTGCCACCTGCGCATTTGCGCGAATTGCGCGCGGTCGGGGCCGCACCCCTTGCGTTATTTTTGACCTGTGGCTCCACAGCCTAGCAACTGCCGGGCAGCGGTTGAGCCGCGGCCAAGCCGGATCGCTCCTCCACCCCGGGCTGGCCCCGCCTCAGCCCGCAACCGCCCCCCATCGCCACCGCAACCACAACCGCAGCCGCCCCTCCAACCGCCACCGTCCCCCCAGAAACGCCGAAACCCCCGCCCGGCCGAAAGCCGATGCGGGGGTTTGAGGCAGAAAAACCGGTGAAGGTTTAGCGCTTGGAGTACTGCGGGGCACGACGTGCACCGTGCAGACCTGCCTTCTTACGCTCGACAGCACGAGCGTCGCGGGTCAGGAAGCCAGCCTTCTTCAGCTGGGTGCGCTCCTCCGGGTTGTACTTGTTCAGGGCGCGGGCGATAGCCAGACGCATCGCACCAGCCTGGCCGGACGGGCCGCCGCCGGTCAGGGTTGCCTGGATGTCGAACTGGTTCTCGCGCTCCAGCAGGACCAGCGGATCCTTGATGAGCTGCTCGTGGAGCTTGTTCGGGAAGTAATCCTCCAGTGCGCGGCCATTGCAGGTGATCTGGCCGGAGCCCTCAACCATGCGGACGCGAACGACGGCACGCTTACGGCGGCCGACGGTCTGGATCGGGCCCTCGTACAGCGGAGCAGCCGGTGCGGCCTCTTCGGCCTCCTGGCCCTCGACGTTGAGGGAGTCACCGATGGATGCCACGAACTCCTCGTTGGCAGCGTCGGTGGAGGTGTACTGTGCGGCCTCGTTCTCGAAGGCCTCGGTGTTGTCGAAGTTCTCAGCCATTACTGTGCCACCTGCTTGATCTCGTAGGTCTCTGGCTTCTGAGCAGCGTACGGGTGCTCGGAGCCGGCGAAGACGCGAAGCTTCTTAACGGAAGCGTCGGACAGCTTGTTCTGCGGCATCATGCCACGGACAGCCTCTTCGATGACGCGCTCTGGGTTCAGCTCCAGGGAACGGCCCAGGGTCAGGGACTTCAGGCCACCTGGGTAGCCAGAGTGGCGGTAGCGCATCTCGCGGTCACGCTTGTTGGAGGAGATGTGAACCTTGTCGGCATTGATGATGATGACGTTGTCGCCGCAGTCAACGTTCGGCGCGAAGGTCGGCTTGCCCTTGCCGCGCAGCAGGTCAGCTGCGGTGACGGCCAGGCGACCCAGCACCACGTCAGTGGCGTCGATGACGTACCACTTACGGGTAATGTCACCGCTCTTCGGGTGGAAAGTAGTCACGTTGGACTCCTGTAGGTCGAATCGGAACTGCCAGCCAGAGCTGCGCTCGAGCGCGGGAAGGCACTGCTCAGGGGCAGTTTCTTCCCGCTGCTCAAGGATCCTCGGCGGCCGGTGGAGACCCGAGGACACGTTATGCAACCTTTAACACCCTAGCTATCCGCAGCTCATACGCCAAATTTTTAGACGCCGCTACGCCCGCCTCCTGGCTCGCCGGCGGAGCGCTTCATGACCGCGCGCGGTGCGATCCGCGGGAATGCTGGGCACGGCGACGTCCCCGCCCCTGCGTTCTTCCCCACGCACAGCAACACCCCGCGGGGACAGTGCCCCACGGGGTGTGTGCGCAGCCGGTTAAAGCTTTCAGGCGATTCGCCGGTTTTAGCTGACCGGGCCGGTGTGGTCCGCTACGCCCAGCTTCGGGCCGCCGAGGTATTGATCTGGCTCATGCGATCATTGGCCTGGCGGACCGTCACGCTGATCTGGCCGAGCACCTCGTTGAGCTCAGCCGCCGCGCGGTCCCAGCGCAGCTGCGCCTGCTGGTAGGCCTCCGAGGACTCACCTTCCCAGTCCGCAACCAGTGGCTGCAGCTGCTGCTTGAGGTCCTCCAGATTGCCGTTGATCCGCCCCCGGGTCTGGTTAATATCGTCGGCTGTCTGCGCGATCATGCCGAAGTTGTACTTGATCATTGTTCTCAAATCCCCCCTGGATTTTCTGTTTGCGGCCCGACCCCCTGTTGCGGAAGCGGTCGCATCAACCACTGAATTAGCGGAATGCCTGCATGTTCTCGAGCTCGGTGTCGTCGAAGGAGCGCGCGTTGGCCCGGATGTTCTCCGAGATACTATTCAGTGCTTCGCTGAGCTCACGTGCGCTGGAGTTCCACCGCTCCATCAGGTTCTGGAATGCTCCCTGCGCCTGGCCTCGCCACACGCCCGAGGTCTCCGCGACGATGCCCTGCAGTCGGGACAGCTCCCCCTGGATGCTGGCGTTGACCTGGTCGACGTTGCTGGCCGCCCCGGTCATCGTTGCGACATCTGTCCTAAAACTCATGTTCCCTCCCCATGTTTTCGCGAACCGGTTATCGGTCCGTCAGATGTATTAGACAACTAACGGGCCCAAAAGGTTCCCGGTTTCCCAAAAATCCTTCAAACTCTGCGCTTTCCCCGCCCCCCTTACGCGTTTTGCAGAGTTTGATGCCGCTTTTCACCCGATTTCCGACCTCAAACTCTGCAAAACGCACGGGGTCGGGGCACAAAACGCACGCGCGGGTCGCACAACGCAAGGGGTGAACCGCGAGACGTAGGGATGGGGCACGAAACGTGGGGCGGGAGGGCAACGCACAGCGCGGGTGCGGCGCCGGGATGCTCCGAAACGCCACGGGCCGGTCGCTGGTCTTTTGAGGACGTCCGGCTAAACTGCAGGTCATGACGCCTTCCCCACCCCTGGATGCGCCACTGGCAGCCCTCGCCACACCCCTGCGGACGAGCATCGCCGAGTTCCTCGCGGACCGCCCTGCCGGCGCGGATGAGGACGTCCACATGTGCACCGCGATCGTGGACCACGTCATCCGTGCGTATTCTGCGCCGGGCGACCTGGTTTTTGATCCCTTCGCGGGCTTCGGCACCACCCTCATCCGTGCCGTGCGGCTCGGCCGGCGGGCCGGAGGCATCGAACTGCTGCCGGAACGGGTGGCTCAGATCCGTGCGTTAGCACCGGGGGCAAGCGTGGTCGCTGGGGATGCGCGCCGGATCCTGCCGATGTTGGCGTCGTCGTCGGAAAAACCGCAAGAAAACGTGCCGCAACGTGCGGCAGACCTGGTGCTCACGTCCCCTCCGTACATGGCTGCGACGGAGGACGAGGCCGATCCGCTGGAAGCTTATGAGTGCGGCGATGGAGACTATCGGCGTTACCTCGTGGAGCTGGGCGGGGTGGCGGCCGAGTGCGCGCGGCTGGTCGTTCCCGGCGGGCACGTGGTGTGGAACGTGGGCGATATTCAGCATGCCGGTGTGCTGACCCCACTGATCGCGGACTGTGCCGGGTTGCTCGCTGAGCACTTAGAGCAGGTGGCCGTTGTGGAGATCGAGTGGGATGAGTATCCGCACGATATCGTCCGCGACGCGCTGCTCGTCTTCCGCCGCAAGGCGTAACTGGCTGCCCGGGGCTCCAGGGACTGCCCGGCGTGGCGGAGCTGCCCGGCATGGTGGAGCGCGCCGGCGTGGTGAAGCTGGGGTCACCGGACGGATTGGACTGCGAGCCCCAGCTACGCAGCCAGTCCCCTTGGTGGGCGCGCCCCGGCTACTTGAACTCGTACTCCAGCTTCGCCTCGGGATCGATGGCGTGAACGATGCCGTCGTAGAAGTTCTTGGTCTGGTCCTTCAATAGGCCCAGGTTCAGCCGGATGTGTTCCTGGCGCTTCTCCTTATTCAACACCTCGTTCACAGCCTCGGCGTGATCGATGTTGGCCGTCGCGAAGCTCAAAACCTGCCCGTGCTGGTGCACGGTTTTGAACTCTGGATCTGAAAATCCAATGAACTTAAAAGGCGGAATGGTGAGCTTGAAGTGACCAGGTTCGGTCTCCTCGATTTTCACAGCCTTGCCGTCAATTCCCAGCTTGGCCGTGAACTTGTACTGCAGGATGTTGAGCTTCTGACTTCCCGGAACGCCCCACCTGAAGAGCTTCGCGCTGTTCTGCGTGGTGTGCAGCCCCTGGGTGGCAGTGGAGAGCAGCACGATCTCCTCACGCCGCTCGACCGCGTGAATGACCTCTGAGTTGCTCTGCTCGGTGACGGTTTCTACAGGCGTTCCGAGGTTGCTTGATTTCCCCCACAGGAAGCCACCGCCCAGAAGGGCGAGGACCAGGATAAACGCGGCGAGCGCGGACAGAAGCTTCTTCGTCATAATTCGCTAATCCTATATTGTTTTTGAGCAAAAACCGATCAGGGAGGAGCGTCGCCGTCCCCGGGGGAACAGCGGGTTTAAAAGCGGAAGAACTGGTCCGTGCTCGGCACGCGGAGGCCGGCTTCTGCCGCGGTGAGCTGGCGCAGTTCCGGCGGGCTGAATTCGTCGAGGGCGCGGATATAGTCCGGGACGATGGCCCGCGGCAGTCGCAGCCCCATCGTCAGGTGCGGGATCCAGCGCGGGCCGCGCCCCTCCGGGTTCGCGGTGCTGATCGCGCGCGCCGCGGTTTCGAGCTCGTCGCTGGCTTCCAGCAGCCACGCGACGGTCTGCTTGCGCCGGGTGCCGAACACGACCGTCCCCATCCGCTGCAGGGTGGCGGGCATCAGGGGCGCAAGCAGCTCTTCAGCCAGGTCCACGACGGGCTGTTCCATGCGCGGGGCGAAGGTGATGGTGATGTGCGGGGTTTGGTGCTGGGCGGGAAAGCCCCGCTGTTCGAGCGCGGCGAAGATCTCCCGGACCTGCGCTTCTTGTTCTTCCGCCAGGTGCAGCAGGATGTTCTCCGGGGACGCCACCGCGTTCACCTCCGCTCTTCCCAGCCGGGCCTGTGGCACTGTTACGTGCGCTCTGCTTCTGCCTGCACCCTACCGAAGCGGCCCCGGAGCCGTCTCGCCTGGGCCGTGGCGTCCATTCCGGCGCGACGGGATGGGCACGCACGCCTCATCCCGAGGTGGCACCGACACCCCACCCTGGCGTGGCGCCGGTGCCGCAGCCCTGGCCGCTACTTCTCCGGCCGAGCTGAGTCCACCACCTGCTCGCAGACCCGGGAGCGCACCGGGTTGGGTTCCCGGTATTGGCAGCCGATGGATACCTGGTGGCCATCCACGAGCCGGACGTACCAGAGCGTTTCGGAATCCGGATACTTCTCCCGGTAGCTGACCGGGGATTCGCTGGCGACCTTCGCGCCCGGCGCGTCCCGCAACGCTTTGAGCACGGCCTTATCCAGTTCGGCCTGGTTCTTCAGTGGTGCGGGCTTGGCAGCGAGCAGCACGCGCATGCCGGTGTCCTTCTCAGACTGATAGGTCTCCCGCTGCGGGGTGGCTTCGGCGAGGTTCCAGCCCTTCGGCCAGTCCGCTGTCACGGGGACGTCAGCCCTCGCGGCGGCGCGGTGGTCGGCATCTTTGCCGTTGATCTTCGGGTCCTGCATGCCCGGCCGGTTCGGCGGCGGGGTGAATGGCGGCGGGGTCTCTGGCTGGCGGTTGCGATCCGCATCCGCCTCCCCGGGGTCGTCCCCGCCGGCGCTCTCTCCGGCACCCGACCCGACCTCCCCGGCGGTGCCGTCACCATCCTCGGCGTTCGCGACTGCCTGGGTGTCCTGCCCGGCGTCACCGGCAGCATCCAGCGCGAGCCCGGCGGCCATTGCTCCGGCCACAATGATGATCGCAACGAAGGCCGCAGCCACCGGGCTGGCTCCCAACGGGAGCTTCCGCGGCGCTGCACCTGCTCCCCCAGGGTTCACCGCCGGCCGAGCTGGCCCGGCCTTGTCCTGCGAGCCCGAAAGGTCCCAGGACAGTACCCGGTTGGGCGTCGTCCGGGGCTGATCCTCCGGGAGCACGCCCGGCGCGGGCACACCCTGCCCGACCACTTCCGTGTGCGTCTGGTTCCTGGCATCCAGGCCACCCACGACACCTCCAGCGACACCGCCCGCAGCCACCGTGCCCGAGCCCACCGGCTCTTCCGGGCTCAGTGCCAACAGCTCCTGCTGGGCCACCGCGAGACTGCTGGCCAGCGTCATCGCGTACTGCGTATCCACCACCCGCGCCCGGAATCCCGCCGCACGCAGATAGGTGGCGATCGGGGCAGCTTGCCCGCCCGTGACCAGCACGTCCGGCTCGGACTCGCCCACTCCATAGGGGAAGTGGTCCCGCGGGATGCCGGAATCCAGACCCGCAGCGTGCGGGCTATTCATGCGCTGCTGCATCACCTGGGTAACCAGCTCGGTGAGGTCGTCCAGTTCCTGCAGGTCAATCCCACTGCCGCGGAACGCGAGTGTGCTGGCCGTATCGGGCCCGGTGATGGGAGGCATCGTGAGACTGAACCCCGTCAGTAGGTCCGTGACCTGATCACCGTGGACTAGCAGCCCCGACTCGTACCGGGCAACTGCTTCTGCGAGCAGCCCCATCGCGGGAATCGGAGGTTTGGTTGCGCTCGGATTCATCGGTCCTCCTCCTTCTCGGACGCACCCGCGGCGCCGGTTCCGGTGTGTTCATGTGTTTCGACTGGTTGTGACGATGCAGAGACTTCTGCCTCTGCGACCTGGACTAGCCAGGATTCCGCGTGGACGTACACGCCGCGGCCGGGTTGGCGTCGGCACAGTTTCTGGCCCGCGATCGGACCGTCCTCACGCGGCGCGGAGAGCAGCAGCCACGCGCTGTGGTCGCGCATCGCCTGCATGAGTGGTTGGAACGCCGAGCGGGCGAACTGCCCCGAACGGCGGGCAAGCACCAGGTGCAGGCCGATGTCCGCGGCGTAGGGCAGCAACGGCACCAGCGCGTCGAGGCCGGGGTCGTTGTCCGAATCGTCCACGATGAGGAACAGCTCCGGACCGGACCACCAGGAACGGTCCCGGAGTTGTTCGACAGAGACGTCCTTCGGCACGCGGGAGCGCAGCACCTCGACCCATTCGGCGAGGCGCTGGCGGAACTGCTCCGCGCCCAGGTAACCGGGGCTGCCGAGCAGACCGCGCCGGGTGTCGGTGGCCAGCACTTCCACGTGCCCCTCGGGCAGCTGGTCGATGCTGGCGGCCACCGTGCGTAGCGCGCTGGTCGCGCCCGCCCCGGCTTGGCCGATGACGACCAGGTGTGGGAACTCCCCGCTGTCCCAGG
The DNA here is from genome assembly GCA_043426695.1 of Corynebacterium sp. Lineage (GTDB taxonomy): Bacteria > Actinomycetota > Actinomycetes > Mycobacteriales > Mycobacteriaceae > Corynebacterium. Next base: position 9,004 of record JBHWRM010000075.1, read on the forward strand.
CCACCGCATCCAGGCGGGGTCCACCCAGTGCAAAGGGCACCACCGGGGCTTGTGCACCCATCGCGGCTGTCCCCGCTGCGACCTCCCCATCTGAGTCCACCACAGCTGAGTCCACCGCAGCATGCCTGCCAGCCATAGCTGTACCCGCGCCAGCATCGCTCGCACCGGAGCCCCTGCCCGGCGCGGATCCATAGCCCGGCACGCCGCCCAACAGCTCCGCCAGCCCGATCCGGTCCGGCAGCACCCGCATCGCAACGTCCTGCTCGCCTCGGGCCACGCTGACTTTGCGCACGTGCTCCACGTCCTGGGCAGCGCAGAATGCCACCTGGATGTGCTTGCCGTTGTGCGACAC
>JBHWRM010000076.1:0-12244 GCA_043426695.1 Corynebacterium sp.
TGACTCCCACTGCATGAGGAGTACAGCGTCAGTCCATGCCGGCGCACGCAGCAACTTTCGAAGAATAGCAGTGGTGAGGTGAAAGGGAATGTTTCCCGCAATGACGCAGGGAGTGGCGGGTAGCCGGAAGTTAAGGAAATCATCATGGACCACTTCGACCGCCGCCGAGGAGGTTTCTTGTGTGAGTTTGGCAGCTAGTTTTGCGTCCACTTCAACTGCCGTTATTGCCCTCCCCAAGTAGGCCATCGGGTGAGTGAGGGCACCGCTTCCTGGTCCGATCTCAATGATGGGGCCGGAGGTTTGTTTTACAAGGTCGATGATGGAGTTGATGATCTTGTGGTCGGTGAGAAAATTTTGGCCATGTTCGTGACGGCCGTGTCCGTATGCAGACATCAGGTGTGCTCCTTGGAGTTGAAAAGGAGCCGGGCATGACAAATGACCGCCCGGCTAAAGGACCGGAGCGGTTTTTAACCTACGGGGTAGGAAACCGCCTTAGCGGTTAGAGCGCAACCGCAAGAAAGCGGTACCTGAAATCAACATGGGCCTAATTATATCAATTTAATTTCGCGGGTGATACGCGGTGAAAAAGAAGACAACTGCGCCGCAACAGTGCAAGACATCTGCACCTGGACTGGAATTGTATTTGTCCTACCTTCGGCTCGTCGCGCCGCCACCGCTGGCGGATTTCGTCTCTGAGCAACGAGGGGGAGTTACCCTACCTCCGAGCGTTTTTAAAGTACAGCCCAGCCGCCCAGTGGTCTGGATCAGTCCAGCTCACGGGACATTTCCAGCAGCTTTTCCTCCGCTCCGACATCCCCGACCAGCTGCACGCTCGTGGGCAGGCCATCGCTTCCCTTCCCCATCGGCACGGCTAGCGCCGGCTGACCGGCGACGTTCCACATCGCCGTGTAGGCGATCGAGGGCATGCTCAGCAGAGAGGCACGGATGGCCCCCTTCCCCACCAACAGGTCAGCTCGGCGAGGCCGGTCAGCAACGGTCGGCGTGAGAATCGCATCGATCTCTTCGCGGGCCATAATGTCCGAAACTTTTCGCCCGATAGCAGCCGCTTTCCTCTTCGCCCAGGACACCAGCCATGGCCTCATGAGCGCTCCCACAAGTTTGGTGAGTCGGTGACGCTTCTCGATGCGGTCCGGGTTCTCCAAGAGCTCGATCTCGCTGCGGATTCCGGCGAACATGAGGATCAGGAATGGCAGCGTGGGGTCCGGCAGTCGGGCAGATAGTGGCCGAAGCTGCGCCCCCTGCGCCTCAAGCTTCGCTGCGGCACGCTTCCGCGCCTGGCGGTTCGCTGCCGCCACTGGAATGAACGGCGTGCTCGACCGGTCCAGCCATGCCACCTGCCATGGCCGCTCGCCGACATCCCGTCCGCGCTGCTCTACCGGGTCCACCGCCGCCCGTGCCCGGGCAGCCGCACCTGATCCTGACGGGACCAGGACCTCGTCTCGTAGGACTGACAGCATCAACTCGACGTCGTCTACCGATCGGGCCATCGGGCCGGACGTCCCCAGGGACTTCCACAGGTCGGCATAGGGGGCGGTGGGCAGCACTCCCCGACCCGGCTTGAGCCCCACCAGCCCGCACATCGCTGCCGGGATTCGGACCGAGCCGCCGCCATCGCCGCCCATCGCGATCGGCACCATCCCCGCTGCCACCGCCGCGGCAGAGCCCCCAGAGGAGCCACCTGGGGTTCGGGAAAGATCGATCGGGTTGCGGGTCACCCCATAACCCTGTGAGGAGGTCAGTGGGTAAGCGCCGAACTCCGGCATGTGAGTCTTGCCAATGATGATCGCTCCAGCCGCACGCAGGCGGGCCACGACAAGGGAGTCTTCCGTCTTCGGTGTGTGGTTCGCGCGGGTTCCAAAACTCGTCACCGCACCAGCGACATCGAGTTCTTCCTTAATGGCCACGGGGACACCGTGGAGAGCGCCTCGCTCCGTGGGATCAAGCTGGTCGAGCGCGGCAGCTTCCCGCAGGGCGTCTTCCGCAAAAACCTGGCTGAAAGCGTTGATGAACGCGTCTCGCTCCTCAATCCTTTCGAGGGCTGCGCGCACCCCTTCAACCGCCGAACGCTCCGCGACCCTCGCGCGCCACTGGTGCGCGTCGAGCTCGTACCACGGGGTGTCCCCGACGTTTCCACGCCGGACACTGACGTTGTATTCCTGAGGTGCCATCTCCCCTCACCGCTTTCTTTCGATCTATTTCCAGCTCCTGATCCCCCGCGCTGCAGCGAGGCACAGCGCTCACCCGGTCGCCCCACCCGGCGTGAGCCCTGCCACCCTCCGGTCGCGCTATGCCCCAGCGCCGGCCTTAGGCAGCGTGTACCTCAGCTGCTCGCCGACCCGCTTGCCGGAGTGGATGCAACCGCCGAGGAAGGTTCCCTCCAGCGCGTTCTGGCCGTGCATACCGCCGCCACCGAAGCCCGCGACCTCGCCGACCGCGTAGAGCCCCGGCAGGACTTCCCCGTCGTTGGTGAGGCAGCGCCCAGCCAGGTCGGTCTCGATGCCGCCCAGGGTCTTTCGGGTCAGCACACTCAGACGCACGGCGATCAATGGCCCGTGCTTCGGGTCCATCAACTCGTGTGGTGCCGCACAGCGCACCACCTTGTCGCCCAGGTACTGGCGTGCAGTGCGAATGTAATTGATCTGATAGTCCTTGGAGAACTTGTTCTCGATCTGGCTATCCCGGTCCTCAATCTGACGGCGCAGCTCTTCCTCGTCGACCTGTGGCTTATCAGGCCCGACCAGCTCGTTCATCTTCTTGACCAGGCTGCTGAGGTCGTCGGCGATCACCCAGTCCTCGCCGTGGTCCATGAAGGCCTGCACGGCGACCTGCATGCCGGAGCCAAGCTTGGAAAGCAGCTTCTTCACACTCTTGTCCGTCAGGTCTGGGTTCTGCTCGGAGCCGGAGAAGATGAACTCCTTGGCGGCGATGGTCTTGTTGAGGATGAACCAGCTATAGCCCATCCCCGTGCGCCCAATATGGCTCAGCGCCGCGAGGTTATCGCCGCCCGGGATGAGGTTGCTGGGCAGCCGCTGGCCCGCTGCGTCCAGCCACATCGCGCTGGGACCTGGGATGATGCGAATACCGTGGCCCGGCCAGATGGAGTTCCAGTTGTGCATGCCCTCCGGGTAGTGCCAGGTCCGGTCGGTGTTCACGAGGTTTGCACCCGCAGTTTCGGAGATGCCGATCATGCGGCCGTCCACGTGGGCCGGCACGCCGGTGACCATGTCCTCCGGGGCAGGCCCCCAGCGGTCAGTCGGCCAGCGCTTGCGCACCAGGTCGAGGTTTCCGCCGATTCCGCCGGAGGCGACGACGGTGCCTGCCGCACGGAATTCGAACTCCCCCACGACCGTTCGGGAGGATGCCTCGCCGCGCGGGAGGTCCGTTGCTTCCAGGACCGTGCCGCGCACTCCTTCGATCCGGGTGCTCCCGTCAGCCCCGGTACCGGTGATCAGCTCGTCGACGCGGTGGCGGAACTCGAAGCGGATGCGCCCCTCCTGCTCCAGCTTCTCGACCTGCTCGCGGAAGACGCGGACGACCTCCGGCCCCGTCCCCCAGGTCAGGTGGAAGCGCGGCACGCTGTTGCCGTGCCCGGAGGCGTCGCCGGAGCCGCGCTCGGCCCAGCCGACCGTGGGCAGGACGTTGAGTCCCAGGTTCTTGAGGTAGCTGCGCTTCTCGTTGGCGGCGAAGCGGACGTATTCCCGGCCCCAGGCCTTCGGCCAGCGGTCGTTCGGGCTGTCCTCGAATTGGGCGGAATTCGCCCAGTCGCGCCAGGCCAGGTCTTCGCTATCTTTGACCCCCATGAGCCGCTGCTCCGGGCTGTCGACGTAGAACAACCCGCCGAGGGACCAGAACGCCTGTCCGCCCAGGTTGTTACGGTTTTCCTGGTCCAGGATGAGGACGTTCAACCCGCTCGTTGCGGCTTCGTAGGCGGTGACGAGACCCGCCAGGCCTGCACCGACGACGATGACGTCCGGATTCCACTGCGTACTCAAACTGTCCTCCCCTTGTCTACGGGCATCTGCCTCGGCTCCACGGGCTCGTGGGGCGCGAATATAGATGGTTAGTTTAGGCAAAGGACATTACTGTGTGCACGATTTGCGAAACTTTGATCAGCGACTCGCGGAACCGGGGCCGACTCGCGTTAACGGCGGTGGCGAATGACGAACTGCATGCAGTCGATGTCGCCGGCGTCCACAAGGGCTTCGTGCAACGCGAGCTGGAAGTCCCACAGGCGGCGGTAGATCGCGTCGAAACCTGCAGCGGCCGCCTGGCGCTCGCGGGAGGCAAAGTGGGCACGCCACATCGGCAGAGTCGCTGCGAGGTGTGGCCCAAGGTGATTTTCGGCGACGACGTCCAGACCGGCAGCAAAGATATGTTGGCGGATCAGCGCCGCCGGAGAGTATTCCAGCGCGGGCCAGATGTAGCCACGCACCACGTCGAGGGATTCCCGCGCGGTATCGCGCATCTGCGGGGTGGCGACCAGGGTCTGCACGACGGCCACGCCCCCGTCTGCGAGGAGCCTATCCACGGCACGGAAGAAGTGACCAAGTCCTCCCTTGCCGAGGGTTTCCAGCCGCTCGGTGGAGAAGATCGCGTCATACTCCCCTGCCCACTGCCTCGGCGAGGGTATCGGGCCGCTGATCAGCTCGACGCGCACGCCGCCGGCTACGCCGGCCTGACGCACACGGGAGCGCACCACTTCGGCGTGCTCCTCATCGGAGGTCAGCACACTCACCGAGGCGCCTCGCTGGGCCGCGAGAATCGCTAGCTGACCGCCGGAGCTCGAGAGCTCGAGGACGCGGTCACCCGGGCCAACATTCGCCTCGTCCAGCATCAGATTGATGCGGCGCAGTTGCCCGGAGTTGAGGTCCTGGCGCTGCGCGTCGGCGGGCTTGAGGTACCAGGTTTCATCAAGAATGACGGGCTCTTCCGGCTTGCTGAGCCGGCGGCGCACGCCGGCCAAACCGCGAGGCTCGGGCTTCTCCTCGTCATCCACAAGAGTCTCCCCGGTCCTGCGGTCGACCTGCACAGTTTCCGTAGTGCGGGCGGCAGAGGCAAACAACGCGGTGGCGGTGGCGCGGGTGGCTCCCGCGTACAGCTCCACGAGACCGTCGGGCAGCTCGCCGGCACGCACCGAACCGAAGTTATGTCGCGGCTTGAGCGGGCTAATGCCACCGAGCAGGGTGTTCATTGGAGCCTCAAGGGGCTGACTGAGGAGAACCTCCAAAACCTTGACCAGCGGATCGGCCCGCCACTCCCCGATGAGGTAACTTTCCGCGAGCCCCAGCCAGCCTTGGGCGACCACCCGGTCGAGCATGAGCCCGTCGCGTACCTCGAGGTAGGTCTCGTCCTTGGAGTCGAAGGAGACCCCCTCATCGTCCAAGAGCTTTTCCAGCCGCTCGCGAAATGCCTCGGATCGCTTGCCGAGGAACCGGCCGCGGGGCAGCTCAGCCAGGTGAGGCCACCGCTCGGGGTCGATATAGGGGTCGAGGGAGAAACGTTCCACGGGAACTATCAGACACTCCTCTCCCGGTGCTCGCGGGGCCTGCTCGGCTATGTGCGGTGAAGTTATCCCTAAAGTTAGCCGATATCGCGCCCCAAACGGGGTATTAACACTCACGAAACAACCCACATCAGGTGGATCCCGGAAGTGCTTTAGATGGCCTTAAGCATTAAGATTGTTGAAGCACGCTTCGTGAGGATCTCACAGGGTCCGTATATCAGCGAGAACTTGAATACAAAAACCAAAAATATTGTGCTGAGGAGCATTAGTTTTCTATGACCACCAACTCCCTTGGTCCAGCAGGTAAGCGCCACCACGTTGTCATTATCGGCGGCGGTTTCGGCGGTCTGTTCGCGGCAAAGAAGTTCAAGGGCAAGGACATCGCGGTCACCATCATCGACCGCACCAACCACCACCTGTTCCAGCCACTGCTGTACCAGGTCGCGACCGGTATCCTGTCTGAAGGTGAGATCGCCCCGTCCATCCGCCAGCTGATGGCGGATGACGAGAACATCCGCGTGATCAAGGGTGAGGTCCGCAATATCGACATCGACGGCCAGAACGTCACCGCTGATCTGGGTGGCAAGGAAGCCGTCATCGAGTATGACTCCCTGATCCTCGCTGCCGGTGCGGCACAGTCCTACTTCGGTAACGACCACTTCGCTGAGTTCGCGCCTGGCATGAAGTCTGTCGACGACGCACTGGAGATCCGCGCACGCGTCACCGGCGCCTTCGAGCGTGCCGAGATCACCAGCGACCCGGAGGAGCGCCGCCGCCTGCTGAACTTCGTGGTCGTTGGCGCTGGCCCGACCGGCGTGGAGCTGGCTGGTCAGCTGGCTGAGATGGCTCACCGCACCCTCGCCAAGGAGTTCCGCGAGGTCGACACCAACGATGCCCGCATTATCCTCATCGACGGTGGCCCGCAGGTTCTTCCGCCGTTCGGCAAGCGCCTGGGCCGCAAGGCTCGCCGCAAGCTCGAGGACCTGGGCGTCGAGGTCGTCCTGAACTCCCTGGTCACCAACGTCGACCGCGAGGGCGTGACTTATAAGAACATGAAGACCGGCGAGGAGTCCTCGATCCCGAGCTACGCCAAGATCTGGTCCGCCGGCGTGGCCGCTTCCCCGCTGGGCAAGCACGTCGCCGATCAGGCTGGCGTGGAGTCCGACCGCGCGGGCCGCGTCATGGTCAACGAAGACCTGACCCTGGGCGAGCACAAGAACGTCTTCCTGATCGGCGACATGATCAACCTCAACGGCCTGCCGGGTGTCGCTCAGGTCGCCATGCAGGGTGGTCAGTACGCTGCGAAGACCATCATCGACGAGATCGAGAACGGCACCAGCCCGGAGGCCCGCGCCCCGTTCGACTACTTCGACAAGGGCTCCATGGCGATCGTCTCCCGCTTCAACGCTGTGGTGAAGATCAACAAGGCCGAGGTCTCCGGCTTCATCGGTTGGCTGATGTGGCTGGCCCTTCACCTGCTGTACCTGGTCGGCTTCCGCAACCGCGCGATCGCCGCGTTCAGCTGGGGCCTGAACTCCGTTTCCCGCCGCCGCTGGCAGCTGGTTGCGACCCGCCAGCAGCTGCACGCCCGTAACGCGCTGAACAAGCTGCGCAAGCTGGAGGACGAGAAGGGCATCCGCTCCATCGAGGTGCGCGATAACCTCAAGTTCGGTGAGGGTCGCGAGACCCCGGCTGACGCCGACTAGTCCTCGCACTCGCCCCGAGCGCGCCAGAAAAGCACAATCCCCGGCTCCACCTTCGTGGTGGGTGGCCGGGGATTTTTGCTTGGGGCCTTTTACCCCTTATTCATCACGGCGGTTTTCAGCATGGTCAGGGCAAGCAGCTTGCCGGTCTCCTCGTTGCGGTGCTCGACGCGCCACAGGTGGGAGGTCGACCCCAGGTGCTCAGCCGTCGCGGTGGAGACGATGACGTCGCCAGCCTTCGATGGTCGCAGGAAATCCGTATTGTTGTTCGTCCCCACAACAACCGGGCCAGCGCCCGCGGCGACAAAGCTGGCCATGCTGGCTGCGGTCTCCCCCAGCGTGGCGTAAATACCTCCGTTGGTGATCCCCCACGGCTGCAGGTGCATCGCTTTCACCTCGAGGCGCAGGGTAAGGGAATGAGGCGCCACCTCGGTGTAGCGAACCCCCAGTGCCTCTTCCAATCCGTTGGTGGCGGTCATAATTCCATTGAGGGTGTCGAGCTCTTCGCCGGTGAGCTTACGCTGGCTAGCCGTGCTGCTCAGCTGCAACATGGTCGTCACATGTTCGTTCATGCCAATAGATTAACCACTAAGTGTCGGGGTAAACTGGGAAATCATGAGTAAACCTTCGGCACCGAATCTTTCCTCGAATCAGGCACCCGCAGGCACACCAGATGGCGCGCTCGCCCAGATCGGCGTGATTGGCCTGGCGGTGATGGGGTCCAACATCGCCCGCAATTTCGCGAATCACGGCCACACCGTGGCGGTTTTCAACCGCACTTTCGCACGTACCGAGGCCTTCATGGAGAATTTCGGCGAGCAGGGTTCGTTTATCCCCGCCGAAACGCTGGAGGCTTTCGTCGCCTCCCTCGAAAAGCCCCGCCGTGCGCTCATCATGGTGCAGGCCGGCCCCGCCACGGACGCCATGATCGAACAGCTCGCCGATCTCATGGACCCAGGCGACATCATCATCGATGGCGGCAACGCCCTGTACACAGACACGATCCGCCGCGAGAAGGAAATCTCCGCGCGCGGCCTGCACTTCGTCGGCACCGGTATCTCTGGGGGCGAGGAGGGCGCTCTGAACGGGCCGGCGATCATGCCGGGTGGCACCGCCGAGGCTTATGAGTCCCTGGGCCCGCTGCTGGAATCCATCTCCGCGAAGGTTGATGGCGAGCCGTGCTGTGCGCACATCGGCCCGGACGGCGCGGGACACTTCGTCAAGATGGTGCACAACGGGATCGAGTACGCGGATATGCAGGTCATTGGCGAGGCCTATCACCTGCTGCGCTACGGGGCGGGGCTCAGCCCGAAGGAGATCTCTGAGGTTTTCCGCGAGTGGAACACCGGCGAGCTGGAGTCCTACCTCGTGGAGATCACCGCGGAGGTCCTGGCCCAGGTGGATGACGAGACCGGAAAGCCGCTGGTTGACATCATCGTGGATGCCGCCGGCCAGAAGGGCACGGGTCGCTGGACCGTGAAGTCCGCCTGCGACCTGGGCATCCCGGTGACGGGCATCGGCGAGGCAGTGTTTGCCCGCGCGCTGTCCTCCGACGGCCCGGCCCGCCAGGCCGCCCAGGGTAAGCTCGCATCCGGTGAGCTGGCTGCCCCGGTGGACGCCGCCCAGCGGGAGGACTTCATCGAGGATGCCCGCCGCGCGCTGTACGCATCGAAGATGGTCGCCTACGCCCAGGGCTTCGACCAGATCCTCGCTGGTTCGCAGGAATACGGTTGGGACGTCGACCCCCGGGACCTGGCCCGCATTTGGCGCGGTGGCTGCATTATCCGCGCCCGCTTCCTCAACCGCATCGTCGATGCCTACGAGGCCAACCCGCAGCTGCCGTCCCTGCTGCTAGACGAGTACTTCCTGGAGCAGATGTCTGGCTTGGTGGACTCCTGGCGCCGCGTCGTCGGGACTGCGACGGCCCAGGGACACCCGGTTCCAGTGTTTGCCTCTTCGCTGTCCTATTACGACTCCCTGCGCGCCCAGCGCCTGCCGGCCGCGCTGATCCAGGGCCAGCGCGATTTCTTTGGTGCCCACACCTACGGCCGCGTGGATAAGCCTGGCGCCTTCCACACCCTCTGGTCCGGCGATCGCAGCGAGGTCGAGGCTTAAGTGCCGTCCCCTGACCCCGAGCCGCCGTCTTCCCAGCCCGAGTTTCGATCACTCGGGCTACCAGTGGCGCTTGCGCAGTCCCTGCAGCGCGCGGGACTGCGTGAGGCCTTCCCCATCCAGGCCAGCGTGATCCCCTCGGCCGTCGAGGGGAAAGATGTGCTGGCCAGTGCCCCCACCGGCTCGGGTAAAACGCTCGCCTTCGGGCTTCCCATGCTCGCCCGGTTGAGTTCCGGGGATCTACCACGCGCGACGTGGCCGGGCAATCCCCGCGGTGTGGTGCTCTGCCCCACCCGCGAGCTCGCGGAGCAGGTCTTCGAGAACCTGGACCCGCACGCCGCAGCGTTGGGGCTGCGAGCACTTGTCCTGGTGGGAGGGGTCAAGGTGCGAGCGAACCTCACCTCCCTCGCCCGCACGGTAGATATCGTCGTTGCCACTCCGGGCCGGCTGAACGACCTCATTGAGCGCCGGGCAATCAGCCTGGAGCACTGCGCGGTCACCGTCGTGGACGAGGCCGACCACATGGCCGACCTAGGTTTTCTTCCCCAGGTGCAGGCTATCCTCGAACGCACTCCGAGGGACAGTCAGCGGCTGCTCTTCTCCGCGACCTTGGACGGCGAGGTCGCGACACTGGCCGAGCGCTGGACTCGTAACCCAGTTCGTATCGAGGCCGCAGGCGCACGTTCCGCCCCGCCAGCTGCTCCGGACCTCGCCGCAACCGACGCTGGAGGCGCACATCACCGGGCTGGGGCAGGCACACGAGCCACGGCAGCTCGCCCGACCCCACGCCCCACAAAGGGCGCGGACTCCCCGGTGGAGTTCCTCCTCAGCGAGGTCGTCGATAACGGACAGCGTCAGGCAGCGGTCCGCGCGATCGCACGCAAGGTGCCGCGCGTGATTTTCTTCGTGCGCACCACTCACTCGGTGACGCGCTGGGCAAAGTACCTCTCCGCGGGCGGGGTCAAGGTCTCCGCCCTGCACGGCAATCGCGGCCATCAATCCCGCCAGCGAGCACTCGCGGACTTCCGGGAGGCTAAAGTGCGCGTGCTTGTCGCCACCGACATCGCAGCCCGGGGAATCGATGTGCCGGGAGTGCGAGCCGTCGTACACATCGACCCACCTCGGGATCCCAAAGCTCTCGTACACCGCTCCGGACGGACCGGGCGTGCGGGCGCGTCCGGCACGGTCGCCCTGCTGGCCTTCACCGACCAGGTTCGCGAAGTTTCGGCCATGATGCGGGCAGCTAACCTGGGCTACGAGAAGGTCGAGCCCACCAAGCTCGTTCGTCGGATCCTGCGTGAATAATCACCACCGCCCCGGGTTTCCGGGGCGTGCACAGCCCACCACTCACCCACCCCTCACCAAGGACAACTTCTCAAGAACATGGACATACTGCTGAGCATCCTCGGCCTCGCGGGCTTCATTGCGTTGACCGCGGGTACCGGGCTGTTCGTCGGAATCGAGTTCGCCATCACCGGTCTCGAAAGATCGACCATCGACCAGCACGTCAAGGACAAGAACGACGCCCCCGCACGCCTGATCCAGAAGGCCCACGGCGAGCTCTCGCTGCTGCTCTCCGGCGCCCAGCTGGGCATCACGATCACGACCCTGGCCACCGGCTACCTCGCTGAACCGATCCTGGCGAAGTTCTTCACCCCCGTGCTGGATCTGTTCGGCATCCCGCACTCCGCCTCAATGGCCATCGCGCTGACCCTCGCGGTGATCCTGGCCACCGCACTGTCCATGATCTTCGGTGAATTGGTGCCGAAGAACCTGGCGATCACCGACCCGATCAAGGTCGCGCGCTTCACGATCCGCCCGGTGTGGGCTTTCAACCAGTTCTTCCGAGGCTTCATCTCCTGGCTCAACAACATGGCGAACTTCGTGCTGCACCGCGTCGGCATCGAACCGGCCGATGAGCTCGCGAGCGCGCGTAGCCCGAAGGAGCTGGCCGCCATCGTGAAGTCCTCCGCCGGCACCGGCGAGTTCACTCAGGCCAAGGCGCAGATCCTGGACCGTTCCCTTCGTTTTCGCGACATCTCCGCCGATGACATCATGACGCCGCGCTCCACCGTCGAATCGCTGGATGAAGAAGACACCGCCGACAAGCTGATCCTGCTCGCCATGGAGACCGGTCACTCCCGCTTCCCCGTCACCCGCGGCGATTTGGACGACACGATCGGCGTCGTCCACGTCAAGGACGCGGTCGCGTTGCAGCCCGAGCGGCTGGCGACGACCACCGTCAAGCGTCTCGCCCGCCCCGTCCCCACCGTTCCGGAAAGCCTGGGTGGGGAGGCCGTCCTGCAGAGCGTGCGTTCCGCCGGTTCGCAGCTGATCCTCGTCGCGGACGAGTACGGCGGCACCTCCGGCATCATCACGATCGAGGACGTTGTCGAAGAAATCGTCGGCGAGGTCTGGGACGAGTACGACGATAAGGACGAGGACGCCGAGGTCCGCCGCACCGGGCAGATGTGGGAGATGTCCGGACTGGTCCGTACCGACGAGATCTTCGAAGAGGTCGGCTATACCGCCCCGGACGGCCCCTATGAAACCCTCGGCGGGCTCGTGATGTCCGCCCTGGGCAGAGTGCCGGAGGAGGGCGATCAGGTGGTGCTTCCCCGCTCCGAGCGGGAACTTCGGGACTCGTTTGAAAGCGGGCTGAACAACCGCTGGCTCGCCCGGGTGGTGTCGATGGATAAGCATCGCGTCGATCGGGTGATCCTGAGCCCGATCACCGAGGAGCAGGCCGCCGAGTACATCGACGAGGAGGGTGAAAACTAATGGGTGATTTGTGGGGCATTCTTCTTGCCGTTTTTCTGATCCTGGTCAACGCCTTCTTCGTGGCGGTGGAGTTCGCGCTGATCTCCTCCCGTAAGGACCGCCTGGACTCGATGATCGCCTCGGG
>JBHWRM010000077.1:0-5464 GCA_043426695.1 Corynebacterium sp.
TTTTTTGGTGAGCCGCCTGCGAGAATCGAACTCGCGACCTTTTCATTACGAGTGAAACGCTCTGCCGACTGAGCTAAGGCGGCGCGCAAAAACCCAGAGCCTAAAGCTCAAGCATTCTTACGGAGGATCATCGTAGCGGACAGCAGCGCGAAGACACAAAACCTAAGCCCTAGCTCACCCTGCATGCTTCCCGCAGCGCACCACCCAGTGCGTCGAGCGCGACCTCCGGTTTCACGTTCATCCCCAGGGCCTCCCGGCAGGCCGACACCGCATCAATGCAGCGGACCAGCGCCTCCGGGGAATTCCGGCGCGCGAGCTCGCCCGAAGTGGCGCGCATATCCGGGTGTTGGAACCCACCCACGGGCTGCAGACCATGGGCCGTGCCCGCGGTGCCGTCGGCGCCGGCTGTGGCCACCTCGGCGGTGTCAGCCGAACCTCCCACCGGTTCCACCGCACCCGCTGCCTGCAGCATCGCGTCGCGATACAAACCCACAACGTCGATCAAGGCCAGGTCCAGGGCGTCGCGCACCATCCGGGTCCGGCGGTTCTTCTGCTCCCGCTCCAGCTCCTTCATCTGCCCCGCCGAACCGCGCTGCGCCTTCGCGGCACCACGGCCCTTGGCGCCCACGCCCAGGGATTCCTCCAGCGCCTCGCGTTCCTTCGCCTCGACCGTCTCCACCTGGGCGGCGACCTCCTCGGTTGCCTTCGCCACCAGCTGGGAGGTGAAGCTGAATAGGCGCGCACCCTCGTAGACCATCTGTGGCAGCTTCAGCGCCGTCGCTCTCTTGGTGCGCGCGGCCTCGTCACGCGCCAGGTGCCGGGCTCGGCCAATGTGCCCGCCGGAAACCCCAGCGGCCCATCGCGCCTGCTCCTGAGTAATGCCCAGGGAGGCGTCCTGAAGAAGAACATCTTCCACCTGCTGTGGCGACGGGGTCGGGATGTAGACGTGGCGGCAGCGGGAACGCAGCGTAATCGAGATGTCTAGCGGGTCGGTGGACGGGGCGCAGAGCACGAACACGGTGTGCGCGGGCGGCTCCTCCACGGACTTCAGCAGCGCGTTCGAACCGGCCTCGTTGAGGCGATCGGCGTCCTCAACAACGACGACCCGCCACCGGGAGACGGTGGGCATCGACGCGGCGGAACTGATGACCTCCCGGACGTCCTCGACGGGGATGACGGAGCCGGTCGTCGCGATCCACACGATGTCCGGGTGCGTGCCGGCGGCCGCGGACTGGCACTGCTCGCACTCCCCGCAGCCCCCGTTCGGGCACACCAGCCCGGTGGCGAAGGCCTTGGCCGCGATCGAGCGCCCCGAGCCGGGCGGGCCGGTGAATAGCCAGGAGTGCGTCATCGCCTGCGGGTTCGCCACCGCACCCGCGAGCAGCTCCCGAACCGGCTGCGCGGTGATTTTGCGCCACACGCCACCGCCGGCCACGGGGTCGAATCCAGAGCTATCCACGTTCACGAAGCACAGTCTAGCCCCCGCTGTAGACGGGTTCGATAATGTAATAGCCATGCAACAATTCGCGCGCTACTTGAAATGGGTCTGGGGCACCTACTGGCCCTTGTATGCCGCGATGATTCTGATGACGAATGTGGTGGGCGCGATCGCCGTCGCGACCTTCCTGCGCTTCCTCATCCCACTGCGCGGTGCACGCGAGCTGACCAGCCCAAACACCGTCACCTCGATCGCTTATTTGAGTTATTTCATCTTCGCGATCGTGGCCGGCGTGGTGTTCACGCTGATCTTCTTCGCCCCCGTTCTGCGGTGGCAACGCAACCCGGATGCCTATGACCCGAACATGATCCGGCATCTGGTGCTGCGCATCCCCTTCCTGCAGTCCGTGACGGGCGCGGTGCTGTGGGCCATCGGCGTGGTGATCTTCACGACGGTGGCGGCGCAGTTCTCCTCGCGGTGGGCGATCACCGTTGCCGTGACCGCCGTGCTGGGCGGGTTGATGGTGACGTTGATGACATACATGGAGGCCGAACGGCTGGTCCGCCCCGTCGCCGCCCGCGCCTTGGAGCAAGGCTCCCTGGAGCAGTCCGACCTCTCGCCGATGTCCACCCGCCTCATGGCCACCTGGGTGCTGACCAACGCGGTGCCGGTGCTGGGCATCCTGCTGCTAATTTTCGCGCAGGCCCGGAACTTCTTCGACGGCTCGATGGAGGACCTGATCCCCGCGCTCGTGGCCCTGGCTGCCACGGCCCTGGTCACCGGTTTCCTGGGCGCCCGGTTGAGCGCGATGAGTGTGGTGGACCCAGTGCGCGAGCTGCAGTTCGCCATCAACCAGGTGCGTCGCGGAAACCTGGAAACCACGGTGCGCATCTACGATTCCTCCGAGATCGGCGTGGTGCAGGCCGGCTTCAACGAGATGATGCGTGGCCTGCAGGAACGCCAGCAGGTCTCGGACCTCTTCGGCCGCTACGTCGGCACAGAGGTCGCCCGCCGCGCGCTGGAGGAGGACCCGGAGCTGGGCGGCGAGTCTCGCGACGTCGCGGTTCTGTTCGTGGACGTCATCGGCTCCACTGGATTCGCCACGCAACGTTCCCCGGAGCACGTGGTGTCCGCCCTCAACGAGTTCTTCGACCGCGTCGTGGAGGTCGTCCACGAGCACAAGGGCATCATCAATAAGTTCCAGGGTGATGCCGCCCTCGCCGTCTTCGGTGCCCCGTTGCCCCTTGAGGACGCCGCTGGCCACGCGCTGGCTGCCGCCCGGGAGATGCACTCCAAGCTCACGGATCTGGAATTCGAGGCGGGGGTTGGCGTGGCTGCGGGTTCGGTCGTCGCCGGTCACATCGGCGCGAAGGATCGCTTCGAGTACACCGTCATTGGCGACGCCGTGAACCAGGCGTCCCGTCTGACCGACCTGGCGAAGGACACCCCAGGTCGCGTGCTGACGAGTGCGGCGACGGTGCGGCTGGCCAATGAGGCAGAGCAGCGTCGCTGGACGATGCTGAAGTCCGTAGAGCTGCGCGGCCGCCGCCAGATGACGCAGCTGGCCCGCCCGGTGCGCGCCACCCTCGCGGACCGCCACTAAGCAGCAGAACGCCGCACGATCGGCCTCGGCTCTACTACAGCAGAAAGCCCGGGTGGTGGCCTCCCTATTGGGAATCACCACCCGGGCCTAGCACTACTTAAGTGCCCTAGACTTACGTGCCCTAGCGCTGCCTGAGGCCTAAGCCTTCTTGGCCGCCCTCTTCGCGGTCTTCTTGGTGCTACGCTTCGCTGCCTTCTTCGCAGCCTTCTTAGCTGCCTTCTTCGCAGTCTTCTTCGTGCTCTTACGGGTGGACTTCGCTGGCCCGGCGGCCGCCTTCTCGGCATCCTTCGCCCGGCGTTCCGAAAGCAGCTCATTGGCCCGCGCGTCCGTCAGGGTCTCCGGGGTGTCGCCGCGGCGCAGCGACGCATTGGTCGTGCCATCGGTGACATAAGGCCCGAATCGACCTTCCTTGACGGACATCGGCTTGCCGGAGACGTCGTTGTCTCCCAGACGCTTCAACGGCGGCTTCGCGGCAGCGCGGCCGCGACGCTTCGGCTCCGCGTAGATGCGGCGCGCCTCGTCGAGCGTGATGGTGAACAGCTCCTCCTCGCTGCCCAGGGAGCGCGAGTCCGAGCCCTTCTTCAGGTACGGGCCATAGCGGCCGTTCTGGGCGGTGATGACCTCCCCGTCGGCGGGGTCCACGCCGACCTCGCGAGGCAGGCTCATCAGCTTCAGCGCATCCTCCAGGGTGACGGTGGCCGGCTCCATGCTGGCGAACAGCGAGGCCGTCTTCGGCTTCAGGGTCTCCTCGAGGATCTCCTTGATCCGCTTGGCCTTCTTATTCTCGAAGGTCTTGGTCTCACGCGACAGGGGCTTCTTGCCCTCCTTCGCGCGCTCAGCGTCCTCCTCATCGCGCTCGGCGAGGAAGACCTTCTCCGCCTTCGCGGTGACCTCGGCCTCCTCGTCCTCGCCCAGCACCTCGGTGACGTACGGGCCGAAGCGGCCCTCGCGGGCCACGATCATGCGCCCGTTCTCCGGATTGCGGCCCAGCTCGCGGCCGGACTGCGGGGTGGCGAAGAGCTTCTCGGCGACCTCCAGGGTCAGCTCATCCGGGGTCATGGACTCCGGGAGGTTCGCGCGCTGCGCTTCCTCCTCGCCCTTATCGTTTGTCACCATGCGCTCGAGGTACGGGCCGTAACGGCCGACGCGGACGACGATCGGCACGCCGTTGGCGTCGTCGAAAAGGTGCAGGGAGTTCACGCGACGGGCGTCGATACTCTCCAGATTCTGGGCGACCACGTTCTTCAGGCCGTAGTTCTGCGAGCTGGTGCCGCCGCCGAAGTAGAATCCCTCCAGCCACTTCGTGCGGTCCTCGTTGCCCTCAGCGATGGCGTCGAGCTGGTCCTCCATCGCGGAGGTGAAGTCGTAATCCACCAGCGCGCCGAAGTTCTGCTCCAGCAGGCCGACGACGGCGAAGGCCACCCAGCTGGGAACCAGCGCATTGCCGCGGGGCAGGACGTAACCACGGTCCTGGATGGTGCGGATGATCGACGCGTAGGTCGACGGGCGCCCGATGCCGAGCTCCTCCATCTTCCGCACGAGGCTGGCCTCCGTGTAGCGGGCCGGCGGAGTCGTCGTGTGACCGTCCGCAGTGACCTCATCCGCGGTGAGGAACACGCCCTCGGTGACCTGCGGGAGCCGCTTCTCCGCGTTATCGGCGACGTCCTTACCTTCCGCGGTGCGGGAGACCTCGACGTAGGCCTTCAGGAAGCCCGGGAAGGTGACGGTGCGGCCGGTGGCGGTGAACTCCACCTCGGTGCCCGCCTCCGGCTCGCCGGAGGTACCCGCGATGGTGACCTTCATAGAGGTGCCGCGGGCGTCGGCCATCTGGGAGGCGACGGTGCGCTGCCAGATCAGCTCGTAGAGCTTAAACTCCTCGGCATCCAGCTTCTGTGCAAGCTGGCCCGGGGTCTGGAAACGCTCGCCCGCGGGGCGGATCGCCTCGTGGGCTTCCTGGGAGTTCTTCACCTTGCGGGTGTACTGGCGCGGGCCGTCCGCGACGAACTGCTGGCCGTACAGCTGGGCTGCCTGCGCGCGGGCGGCGTTGATGCCGGCGGTGGACAGCGTCGTGGAGTCCGTACGCATATAGGTGATGTAGCCGTTTTCGTACAGGCGCTGCGCGATACGCATCGTGCGCTCCGAGGTGAAGCGCAGCTTCCGGCCGGCCTCCTGCTGCAGGGTGGAGGTCATGAACGGCGGGTACGGACGGCGGGTGTAGGGCTTTTCCTCCACGTTTGCCACGTGCAGTTCCTCGCCCTTAATTCCGGACGCCAGCTGCTTCGCGCGCTGTTCGTCCAGGACCAGCGGGGTGCCGGACTTGCTGGCCTTGAGTGTTGCGTCATCCTTAAAGTCGCGGCCCTGCGCGATGCGCTGGCCGCCCACGGTGGCGAGCTTGGCATGGAAGGACGCCGGATCGCCGTCCA
>JBHWRM010000078.1:0-5370 GCA_043426695.1 Corynebacterium sp.
CAGCTTCTCACGGAAGCGCTCATTCTCCGGCGCGGTACCGCGGATCAGTGTTGCGATGCGGCGCAGGTCGCGGGTAGACGCCTTGGCCGGAGCCGTGGCGTACTTCCAGATGCGGGAGCGGGCCTTGCCTTCTGCCTCGATACGGCTGGCCGTCTTGAAGCGCCACAGGATCAACGCGCCCACGATGACCATGCCGATCCAGCCCAGGATCGGGAAGACCATGTTGACCAGGTCGCCGAAGCCCACGAAGCTCACGCCGAAGCCGACCAGCACACCCAGCAGGTACACCGGGCGGTAGGCCTCCGGCTTCTTGGCGGTTAGGCGGCGACCCAGGGCGTAGAACATGCCCAGAGCCGTGTTGAAGACCATGAACACCACGACCACGCTGGCGAAGTGGCTGAACCACGGTGCGATGTGCGTCGTCAGCGCCAAGATCGGGACGTCGGAGCCGAGGACCAGCGGGGCGGCCAGCAGCAGCATGATGACCTCGATGACCACCATGGTGCTGTAAATTAGCCCGCCCAGCAGGCCGCCGCGGATGGCGTTCTGCATGTTGGCGCTATCGCCACCGATGACCAGGATCATGCTGATGCCGGTGGCTAGCGTCATGCCCGTGTAGTTCAGGGCGGAGAGCCACCATGGGTGCACTGGGGACTCGTTTTGTGCTCCGATGGCGGCCAGCTCGGTGAAGGAGCCGTCCGGTTTGTTCAGCAGCACCCATATGAAGACGATGAAGATCACCACGACGATCAGTGGCGTTGCTCCTCCGATGATCGTCGAGACGCGGTCCACGTCCAACAACCCCACCAGGGCGATAATGATCGTCAGGCTCAGCGCACCAATCCAGGGCTGAATGCCCCATTGCTGCTCGACGACGGCGCCGGCGCCGGCAATCATGATGAACCCAATGGCAAACTGGGTGACGGTCGCTCCCGCATCCATCACTTTGGAGATGATCGGGTGCGAGATGCGGTTGAAGACGGAGGAGTGCTCTTCGGCGAGGAAGAAACTTCCCGCCGTCATCGCGACGATCGCGGCACCCGCGGTGGTGATGGCCGCGACGAGCACACCCCACACGCCCATCGTGCCGAAGCTGACGAAGTACTGGGTAACTTCCTTGCCGGTTGCAAAGCCAGCGCCGACCAGTAGCCCGACCAGCGCCAACCCAATTTTGATGCTTCTCATTCTTAACTTTTCTTCGAAAGGTGCTTCCCGCTACTTCCGGAAATTCACATCCGGCAGCAGCTCTAGCGCCTTCGCCCGGGCGAAACCATAAACCTGGGAGGGTTCGATTTCACCCGGCACCGACACCTCGTCCGGGTTGGTGAGAACCTCGACCAGGTAGGGCTTGGAGGAGTGCACAGCAGTGCGCAGGGCATCGGCCAGTTCCGCTGGCTCGGAGACCTGCACCGACTCCAAGCCCATGGCACGGCCGAGTTCAGCGAAGTCTGGATTATCCAAGTCAGTACCGTACTCCGGTAGGCCGACCTGTTCCATTTCCAGCTTCACCATTCCGAGCTTCGTGTTGTTGAACACCACGACGGTGATCGGCAGATCGTAGGTCACCGCGGTGCGTAGATCGCCTGCCAGCATCATCAGTCCGCCGTCGCCTGCCATCGCCACGACCTGGCGGTCTGGGTACTCCGCCTGCGCGCCCAGCGCCATTGGTAGGGCGTTGGCCATCGAGCCCAAGTTATAGGAGCCGATCAGGCGCCGGGTGCCACGCATTGGCAGCAGCCGGGAGGGCCACACCGTCGACATGCCGGTATCCGAGGTGAAGATCGCATCGTCGGCGCAGACCTCGTCTAGCGCGGTGGCCACACCCTCCGGGCGGATCCGCTTGCTGGGGTTATCACCCAGCGAGCGCAGCTTGCCGAGCAGCGTTTCATCGAAGTGCGGGTTGGCGAGCTTCTTCTGACCGTCGAGCCAGCGCTCGTAGCGTTTCCGCAGCCCTTCTGCCCAATCCTTCGCGTCCTTTTCGACGCCTGCGCTGCGCAGCGCGCCGATCAGCAGGCGGAGGCTTTCGGTGGTGTCACCGACCAGGGCGACGTCGATCTGGGCGCGGCGACCGATATGGCTGGCGTTGATATCCAGCTGGATCATCTGCTTGCCGGAGGGGATCCACTCCCGGTAGGGGAAGTCCGTGCCGATCATGAAGATCGTGTCGGATTCCTCCATGGCTTTAATGGCCGCCGGGTTGCCAATCAGCCCTGATTGACCCAGCTGCCACGGGTTCTCATCCTCCAGGAACTCCTTGCCCTTAAGTGTCAGCACCATCGGGGAGTCCAAGATCTCTGCCAGCTCCAGTAGCTCCGCACGGGAGTTCTGCGCCCCGCGGCCGACCAGCAGCGAGACCTTCTCCGCCGACTGCAACGCGTTGACTGCCTCGCCGATCCGATCAGCCGACGGGGTAGACCCCGTGGGCTTTGGCGCGAAGCGTGGGATGGTGGCCTCCTTGGGCAGAGTCAGGCCGCCCACATCGGCGGGAATGCTCAACACTGCCACGCCGCTCTGCGCGATCGCGGCGTTCACGGCCTGCTCGAAAAGGTAGGGCATCTGCTCGGCGGTGGTGACCGTCGCGGTGAAGACGGAGACGTCGTCGAAGAGGCGGTCGTTGTTGACCTCCTGGAAGAAGTTCGTCCCGATGGAGGCCTGCGGGACCTGGCCCACGATGGCCAGCACCGGCGCGTGGGACTTCTGAGCATCATAAAGCCCGTTGAGCAGGTGGATCGCGCCGGGGCCGACGGTGCCCATGACCACCCCGAGTTCACCGGTGAGCTGTGCCTGCGCAGAGGCCGCGAAGGCGCCGGCCTCCTCGTGACGCACACCGATCCAGTCAATGCGATCCTCGCGCCGGATCGCGTCCGTGATGGGGTTGAGGGCATCACCCACCACGCCCCAGACCTTGGAGACCCCGTGCTCGGCCAGGGCCGTAACCATCATTTCGCCAACTGTCATAGCCATGGTTTCAATCGCTCCTTGAATTCAGACCTAAGTTTCTGTGTTTCTTATAGGAGCAGTTGCGGCTGGTTGCCGGTCCGGGGCGACCAGCCACAGTGGTGCCCTTGTGAATTCCACTGTAACGGCCGGGGCAGAAGCCTGCAGAGCACGCGCAGCGCCCTATCATGGGGAGCAGGCGAAGAATTGGCGATGCGACTAGCGCTGTGCGGAACCTTCGAGATTGGCCACTGGCGCCTGTAGCGCCCTCAGCGCGTACAGGATCGCTGCTAGGTCCACGACTTCCTGGAGCAGTGCACCCGCAACCGCCGGAATGTAGCCGAAGGCGGCCACCAACATCAGCCCCACCGACAGCGCGATACCAATGATGATTGCGGTCTTAGCAGTCCGCAGCGTGTGCCGAGCGATCGCGATCGCCTCGGCCAGGGGAGCGAGGCTGTCCTTCAGGATGACGGCGTCCGCGGCCTCACCAGCCGCCGTCGTTCCCCGCACACCAAGGGCGACGCCGACGTCTGCCGCGGCGAGCACCGGAGCGTCATTGATGCCATCGCCGACCATCATCGTCGGGTGGGGAGCGAGGTTGCCCGCCAGCTCCACCTTGTCCTTCGGCAGCAGCCCCGCGTGGACCTCGTTGATTCCCAGTTTTTCGGCCACGGCCTCTGCCGTCGGCTCTGCGTCCCCGGTGAGCATTGCGAACTTGTCCACCCCCTGGCTGCGCAGCCAGCGAATCAATGCGCTCGCTTCCGGGCGCACCTGGTCTGCCAGGTGCAGTGCTCCTGCGAACCGGCCATCGATCGCGACATAGGCCACCGTCTCCCCGGAGAGCACCTCTGCCGCCTGTGCCGCCGGGTCGATCTGTTGGATGAAGCTCAGCTTGCCGACCCGCACCTGGTGCCGACCGACCTCGGCAGCCACACCATTCGTGGCGATTTCTTCGAAATCCGTGGCAGTGGGGACGGTGATTCCGCGGGCCTTTGCGGCCTGCATGATCCCATCGGCGAGCGCGTGGGTGGAGCCGCGCTCCGCGGCCGCGGCGAGCGCCAGGACCTCGTCGGCCTGCCAGCCATTGGCGGTGTCGATGCGCTCCAACTGGGGGCGGCCCGATGTGAGAGTGCCGGTCTTGTCGAAGGCGGCGGAACGAACCGCGGCGAGCTGTTCCAGCACACCGCCGCCCTTGACCACCATGCCCCGCTCAGAGGCACGAGACAGCCCGCCCAGGAAGGCGACGGGTGCTGCGATGATCAGTGGACACGGGGTGGCCAGCACGAGCACCTCGGCGAAGCGAGTGGCGTCGTGTGCGATGACCGCTGCCACCGCGGCCAGGAGAACGGAAAAGACCGTAAACGGGAGCGCGAAACGGTCAGCGATGCGCACGACCGGGGCTTTCTCGTCGCGGGCCGTGGCCACCAGATCGATGATCTGCTGATACTGCGAGTCCGCGGCCACGCGGTCCGCCTGCAGCCGAAGGGCGGCCTGGCCAGCCAGGGAACCAGACATGAGCTTGTCGCCGGCGGCCTTATCCACGCTGAGGGGCTCGCCGGTCAGCGCGGATTCGTCCACGCTGGCATGCTCGGAGAGCAGTGTGCCATCCACCGGGATCTGCTCGGAGGGGCGAACCAGGATAACGTCCCCAACCGCGATGTCCGCCACTGCGATCTCCTCGACCTCGTCGGAGTCCGCCGAGACCAGTCGAAGGGCGTGTTGCGGGGCGCGGTTCAGAAGATTCGTGAGGTTGCGCTCCGCGCGGGCTTGAGCGAAGTCCTCCAAGGCCTCGCCCCCGGTGATCATGATGACGATGATCAGGCCCGCAACATACTCTCCCACCAGCAACGTGGCCGTCATCGACACCACGGCGAGGATATCCAGGCCGGTGTGCCCCCGCAGGAGGTCGCGGATCATGCCCGCACCCACCCAGAGGATCACAGCCACGATGAAAATTGAGGCGAGCCACTGCGCGGCGACGGGCTGCTCCATCAGCCGGAGCGCGCCCGTCGTGGCCAGTACTACCAGCGCGAGATAAACCAGCCAGTAGCGTTGGAGATTTTTAAGCATACACACATATTCGCCTATTAATGTGTGCCTTGCCAGCAAGGATAGGCTATCTGAACTGCCGTTATGCCGGGTCGCTGAAAGCTGAGACTTGGAGTTTAGTCCTGCCCCCTTAACGCTATCTCTGTGCAGCGGGGCTAGTCTCGCAGGAACTCCAACCACCGGGGGAGTTCGCGCATCGTCTGCTGCATCCCCAACGCGTAGTTGCGCCGCAGCGCGCGAACCTTGCGCTCGGTACTGGTGACCATCATGTTCTCCGGGTAGAAAATCATGGCCTTACCCAGGCGCTCCAGCTCGGTCATCTGCTCCCGCACCGCGTTATAGCGCTCGTGCCTCGTCAGCGTCGCCTCCGCCACCGCTGGG
>JBHWRM010000079.1:0-6665 GCA_043426695.1 Corynebacterium sp.
ACCATCGCCGAGCGGTTGGACGCACCCCAGCTGGCCGCACGCGGTGCTTCCTCGCCATAGGAGATCCGCTTATAGGAGTTCACCCACTGATTCGTCACCGCGGTGAACTCCGGGGCGTGCTCCAGGATGCCCGCGATGAAGCTCTTCGCGGTAGCCGAGAGCCGGAATTCGTCGTCCGGGTCGTGGAAGGCGTTATCCTCCCCCTCGAACAGGGAGATGTGGGTGTGCATCGCGCTGCCCGGATACTGGCTAAAGGGCTTGGGCATGAAGGTCGCCCGCACCCCATTGCGCCGCGCGACCTGCTTGATCAGGTAGCGGAAGGTCATCACGTGATCCGCCATCGTGAGCGCATCCGCGAAGCGCAGGTCGATCTCCTGCTGTCCAGGGCCGTTCTCATGGTGGGAGAACTCCACCGGGATGCCCATCTGCTCCAGGGAGTTAATCGCGTCGGCCCTAAAGTTCGGCGCATTATCCGTCACAGCCTGGTCGAAGTAGCCACCATTATCGGCGGGCACCGGCGGCTGGCCGTCGGTATCGATGGACTTCACCAGGAAGAACTCGATCTCGGGGTGGACGTTGCAGCTAAAACCGTCCTCAGCCGCCTTCGCCAGCTGGCGGCGTAGCACCTGGCGTGGGTCCGCCCACGAGGGCTGCCCATCCGGCATCGTGATGTCGCAGAACATACGGGCGGAGAGGTAGCCGTCCTGCTCCCCACCGAAGGGCAGGATCTGGAAAGTCGAGGGATCCGGCTGGGCGATCGTGTCCGCCTCGAAGGCCCGCGAGAAGCCCTCAATCGCGGAACCATCGAAACCGATGCCCTCCGCGAACGCCCCTTCCAGCTCGGCGGGAGCCACGGCCACGGACTTCAGATAACCCTGAATATCGGTGAACCAGAGGCGGACGAAGCGGATATCGCGTTCTTCAAGGGTGCGGAGGACGAATTCCTGTTGGCTGCTCATAGTCCCCCATCTTAGGCACTAGCCCGGACAGGCCCAGGGTGCTTCTGGCACAATCACTTTCATGGCTCGACAGGATTCCCCACGTGGGTACATGGTTCCCACCAAGCAAGTTCGCATCTCCGACCTCAAGGCACGCAAGACGAGCGGCGAGAAATGGGCGATGCTCACCGCATATGACTACTCCACCGCCGCCGCCTTCGCGGAGGCCGGAGTGGAGTGCCTCCTGGTCGGCGACTCCGCGGCCAATGTGGTCTTCGGCTACGACCAGACCCAGCAGGTCAGCCTGGAGGAAATGATCTTCCTCGCCGCCGGCGTGGTCCGCGGCGCCGGCAATGCGCTGGTCATCGCCGACCTGCCTTTCGGCACCTACGAGGCCTCCGATGAGCAGTGCGTGAAGAGTGCTGCGGAGATGATGCGCCGCTCCGGTGCCGCGATGATCAAGATCGAGGGCGGCCGCCGCATGGCACCCCGCATCAAGGCGCTGACCGAGGCCGGCATCCCGGTCTGCGCGCACATCGGCTTCACCCCGCAGTCCGTTAACCAGCTCTCCGGTTTCAAGGTCCAGGGCCGCGGGGATTCCGCCGCCCAGCTGCTGGATGACATGGCCGCCGTCACTGAGGCGGGCGCCGAGATGGTCGTGCTGGAGATGGTGCCCGCGGACGTCGCGAAGCAGGCCACCGAGCAGTTCTCCATCCCCACCATCGGTATTGGCGCGGGCCCGGACACCGACGCCCAGGTGCTGGTCTGGCACGACATGGTCGCCCTGCCGGAGCACGGCCACCGCCCGAAGTTCGCCAAGCAGTGGGCCCAGGTCGGCGCGTCCCTGACGGATGCCGCCGCCTCCTATAAGCGTGAGGTCGCCGAAGGCACCTTCCCCGCCGAGGAGCACTGCTTCTAGCTACTCACTCTCCTTTTTAGGACGTCGCCACCTGGGCCAGCCACGGCCCCGGCAGGCGACGTTTTTACATTGCCCAGCCCCTCCCCAGCACCGCGCATTCCGGCCGAGCCAACCGGATCAGCTAGCGCCGATCACCAGCGTGGCTCGCGACGTCCTTAATCCTGGTGGAGGAGGAAACGGCGGGCCAGGAACTGGGAAAACTCGATCACCACGGCACCACACAGCCCCACCACCGCGCCGGCGATCATCAGGCGGGTATTGCCGATATCCAGCAGCACGATCTCGCGGATCGGGGCGATCAGGAAGACCACCAGGTAGCCGCCGATGCAGCCGGACCACAGCGCCCACTTCCACGGATTCAGCGGGCGGGCCACGATGTTCAGCACCCACAGCCCCATGATGATCAACGCCAGCAACACCGCCGTGCCCGCCTGCTGCTGCTCAATCTCACTCGCCCCATCACCTGGGTAGATCACCAGCCACATGATCACCGAGCCCAGGCCCACGATCGCCCCACCCGGGATCGCAAGCGAGAGCACGCGGCGGACGAAACCATCCCGCGGGCGCTCCGTATTCGGCGCCAGGGAAAGGATGAACGCGGGGATGCCGATGGTGAACCAGCCCGTGATCGTCACATGGATCGGCTGGAAGGGGAAGGTCACACCCGCCACCGCAACGACCATCGCCAGCACCACGGAGTAGACGGTCTTCGTGAGGAAGAGGTTCGCCACCCGCTCGATATTGCCGATCACCCGGCGCCCCTCGGCGATGACATGCGGCATCGAGGAGAAACGGTCGTTGAGCAGCACCAGCTGCGCCACGCTGCGGGTGGCGGCGGAGCCGGAGCCCATCGCCACGCCGATGTCGGCCTTCTTCAGCGCCAACACGTCGTTGACCCCGTCGCCGGTCATCGCAACGGTGCGGCCGTGGGCGTGGAGTGCTTCGACCATCGCCTGCTTCTGTTCGGGCTTCACACGGCCGAAGACCTCGGAATCCAGGACAGCGTGCTCCATGTCCTCCGGCGCGATCTCCCGGGCGTCGATGGAGCTCAGCTGCTCGCCGGTGGCCTCCTTCGCGACCGCGGCGACGGAGCCGGGGTTATCGCCGGAGATGATTTTAACGTCCACGCCCTCGTGTTCGAAGTACGCCAGGGTCTCGGCCACATCGGGGCGCAGCTTCTGCCGCAGGACGATCAGCACCGGGTCACCGAGCTCGGGGACGATGACGTTCGCGCCGTCCTCGTCCGGGTCCTCGACCTCGTCCAGCGCGCGGCCGAAGGCCAGGACGCGGCGCCCATCGGCCTCCGCCTTCGCCGCGACGTCGGCGGCCGGGGTGCCCGTGTCCAGGAGGACGTCGGGCGCTCCCAGCACGAAGGTCGGGCCATCCGCCACGCGGAAGCCGGAAAATTTATAGGCCGAGGAGAACGGGATCTCGCTGCCCTCGAAGGCCTGGGGCTGGGAAGACTGGGGCTGGGAAAAAGCCGCGGCCCCGGAGCCCTCCCCCTCGGCTGGGTGCTCGGCCAGCTCATTGAGGCCTTGGACGATGGCCTCGGCGGTGTTATTCAGATCCGACTGGGAGGCAAAGAGGCGGCGCAGGTCGCGCAACGTCTCCGCGCGGGCATCGTCCCCGTGTTCGTCGACAACCGCCTCCAGCTCCATCTCGTTGCTGGTCAGCGTGCCCGTCTTATCCGTGCACATCGTGTCCACGCGGGCCAGCCCCTCGATGGCGACCAGCTCGTTGACCAACGCCTTGTGCTTGCCTAAGCGCACGATGCCCACCGCGAAGGCGATGGAGGTCATCAACACCAGGCCCTCGGGCACCATCGGCACCAGGGCCGCGGCCATGGAGAGGATCGACTCCCGGATCGGGGCGTCCGTGCGGGTCAGCTGCGTGAAAATCGTGAGCAGGCCGGCGGGGATTAGCAGCCAGGTGATCACCCGCAGGATCGAGTTGATGCCACTCATCAGCACCGAATCGGTCAGCGAGAAGTCGCTGGCCTCGGCAGCCAGGCGGGCGGCATAGGACTCCCCGCCCACTTTTTCGGCGCGGAAGACCCCGCTGCCGTGCTTGACGAAGGACCCGGAGAGCAGCTCGTCGCCGGGGTTGTGCCGCACCGGGTCAGCCTCCCCGGTGAGCTGGGATTCGTCCATGGACAGCGAGCCGGACAGCAGCGGGCCGTCGACCACGATCTCGTCGCCGGAACCGACGCGGATCAAATCCCCCTCGACGATCTCGTGTTGGGCGACCTCCCGTTCCTCGCCGTCGCGGATGACGCGGGGGCGGGACTCAGAGAGGATCTTGAGGTTCTCCAGGGTCCGCTTTGCGCGGAGCTCCTGGATGATCCCCACCGCGGAGTTGGCGATGATCAACAGGCCGAAGGCGGCGTTGATCCAGGAGCCGGTGGCCAGCACGATCACGCACAGCACACCCAGCATCGCGTTGATGCGGGTGAAAACGTTCGCGCGGATGATCTCCCAGGTCGTGCGCCCCGTGGTGCGGGTGGCCTTGTTGGCTCTTCCCGCCCGGGTGCGTTCTTCGACCTCGGCTGTGGTTAGTCCGCTGAGGTCCGGCTTTTCTGCGGTGCCGTGGTTACTGCTGCCGTGTTCGTTGAAGCTGGGCTTACTGGTGCCGTGTTCGGTGCTGCTCATGAACGATGCGAGAAGGCGGGTTTAGTCCTCGTTGTCCCAGTCATCCTGCTCGTCATAGGCATCGGCGGCCTCGGTGCGCTGCTGCGCGGTGCTGAGCGCCTGGCGGGCAGCCTCTTCGGAGTCATAGGGGCCCATGCGGGTATCCCAGCCGCTGGACTTGCCCTTGGTGACCTCGCCGGTCTTGGTGTCGAAGTACCACTTTTCTTCTGCCATGGGTTTCACCCATCCTTTCGGGTTGATACTTCCCACCAGTGTAGATGCAAAGTGTGAGTGTCGAGGCGGCCTCTAAGCCGGATTCTGTCTGATGCCGCCCACGAAGGGTGGCACGAGGTGACCATCCATCTGGACGCACCATTGCTGGGCGCCTCAAGCAGTCCACCTGTCCTTCATCGGGCGAGCAGCCCTCAGACAACGCCACACGCCCCGCCCTGCGAGGGACGGGGCCGTGCGGCTCCTTGACCTTGCTCCCAGTGGGGTTTACCTAGCCGCGACAGTCGCCTGCCACGCTGGTGCGCTCTTACCGCACCCTTTCACCCTCACCCGCCACACACCGCGAAAAACGGTGGGCGGGCGGTCTACTTTCTGTTGCACTTGCCCGCAGGTCACCCTGGGTTGCCGTTAGCAACCACTGTGCTCTGTGGAGTCCGGACTTTCCTCGACACGGGGCCTGACCCGCCGGCATAACACCGGCCGGTGGTTCCACCGCGCCGCAGCCACCCGGCCGCCTCGACAAGGACTAAGTCTAACCCCCAGGCCGCTAGCCGAGGTAATGAGATTCGTTGACCAACCGGACCACGCCCGCCCCGTTCGGCAGGAAGTCCGCGACCGAGAGGCTGGCCACGTCCAGGTGCAGGCTCCGGTAGATCTCCCCACCGGTGCCCAGCGCCCGCCGCAGCACCGACTTGATCGGCATCATATGGGTGACCACCAGCACCGTCTTGCCTGGATACTCGGCGATCACGCGATCCACGAACTCGGAGACCCGCCGGTAGACCTGCTCCGGGGACTCCCCGCCGTGGGGCGCGGCTGTGGCGTAGTTGAAGCACTCCCGGCGGGCCTCCGGGTGGTCTTCCTGGATCTCGACGAAGCGGCGACCCTCCCACGTGCCGAAGTCCATCTCGATGATGGCCTCGTCCGTCGTGATCGCGTCCTTCCCCATACCCAGCGCCTCAGCAGCGGCCCGTGCGGTCTCCTGGCAACGGCCCAACGGCGAGCTCAGGATGACGTCGACGTCGCCACGCTCGCTGATGTGGCGGGCGGCGTGCGCGATCTGCTTCTTGCCCAGGTCGGTGAGCTCCGGGTTACCGCGGCCGGAGTACTTGCCGTCGCGGTTGAGCTCGGTCTGGCCGTGACGCAGCAGAAGCAGGGTCGTCGGCTCGGTCTTGCCCATCCACGCGGTGGGTGAAACCCCGGCAGGCTGGGGCTCCTCGTCCTCGCGTTGCGTTTCTGCCGTGTTTTTCTTCGCGGTGGTTGTCGCCGCGGTGTTTGTTTTTGCGGGCTCCTCCCGCTTGGCTCCTGCAGCGGCATCATCCGAGGGCTGGTCGAGGTCGAAGAGCATGTCCGCACCCTCCGCGTCCTCGGCCGACGATGCGGTGGCAGCAGACCCGGCCGCCGCCAGCTCCTCGTCGATCCACTGGCCACCCTCGCGGTCATCCATCGCACGGTTGGCCAGCTCATCGGCGCGTGCATTCTGGGCACGCGGGACCCAGGTGTAGGTCACCTGCGCCAGCTTGCCTTCGATGCGCTTCACCTCCTGGGCCAATGGCTTCATGTCCGGGTGCTTGATCTTCCACCGACCGGACATCTGCTCCACAACGAGCTTGGAGTCCATGCGCACATCCACGCTTAAGCTTCCCGGCTTCACACCCTGCTGCCCCGCGATCTCCACCGCCAAGTTCAGGCCGTTAATCAGCCCCTGGTATTCGGCGACGTTATTGGTGGCGTGCTTGATGAACTGCCACACACAGCCGACCTCCACCCCCGCGGCGTCCTTCACCGACGAACCGGTGCCCGCCGGCCCCGGATTGCCGCGCGAACCGCCATCGCATTCCACGCTCAAGCGCATGTTGCCTCCCATATCTTCCGCTGCCTTGCCTTCCCTACTCCACCAAAAACCTTGAGCCGCTACTCACCGCCGCACCCCTTGCACGCGGGGCGCGA
>JBHWRM010000080.1:0-19503 GCA_043426695.1 Corynebacterium sp.
CCACCGAGAAGTCCAGGAGGACACTAAGTGGCGAAGGCAAAGTTCGAGCGCACAAAGCCGCACGTAAACATCGGTACCATCGGTCACGTTGACCACGGTAAGACCACCACGACTGCTGCGATCACCAAGGTTCTGCACGAGACCTACCCAGAGCAGAACAAGGCCTTCGCCTACGACGCCATCGATAAGGCGCCGGAGGAGAAGGAGCGCGGCATCACGATTAACATTTCTCACGTCGAGTACGAGACTGAGAAGCGTCACTACGCACACGTCGATGCCCCGGGCCACGCTGACTACGTCAAGAACATGATCACCGGTGCTGCTCAGATGGACGGCGCCATCCTGGTTGTTGCTGCAACCGATGGCCCGATGCCACAGACCCGTGAGCACGTTCTGCTTGCTCGCCAGGTTGGCGTTCCGTACATCCTCGTTGCACTGAACAAGTGCGACATGGTTGACGATGAGGAGCTCCTCGAGCTCGTCGAAATGGAGGTCCGCGAGCTGCTGGGCGAGCAGGGCTTCGACGAGGAGGCTCCGGTCGTTCCGATCTCCGCACTGGGCGCCCTGGAGGGCGAGCAGAAGTGGGTCGACTCCATCCTCGAGCTGATGAAGGCTTGCGACGAGTCCATCCCGGACCCGGAGCGCGAGACCGACAAGCCGTTCCTGATGCCGGTTGAGGACATCTTCACCATTACCGGTCGCGGCACCGTCGTTACCGGCCGTGTTGAGCGTGGCGTCCTGAACCTGAACGACGAGGTCGAGATCCTGGGCATCCGCGAGAAGTCCACCAAGACCACCGTCACCTCCATCGAGATGTTCAACAAGCTGCTGGACACCGCAGAGGCTGGCGACAACGCTGCACTGCTGCTGCGTGGTCTGAAGCGTGAGGACGTCGAGCGCGGCCAGATCATCGCTAAGCCGGGCGCTTACACCCCGCACACCGAGTTCGAGGGCTCCGTCTACGTCCTGTCCAAGGACGAGGGTGGCCGTCACACCCCGTTCTTCGACAACTACCGTCCGCAGTTCTACTTCCGTACCACCGACGTCACCGGTGTCGTTACCCTGCCAGAGGGCACCGACATGGTCATGCCGGGCGACAACGTTGAGATGAGCGTCAAGCTGATCCAGCCGGTCGCAATGGACGAGGGCCTGCGCTTCGCTATCCGTGAGGGTGGCCGCACCGTTGGTGCTGGTCGTGTGACCAAGATCAACAAGTAATACTGCTTCTCTAAGCGGTTGGCTTGCCGCTAGCCCCTAGGGGCCGGTGGAAGGCTTTAACCCCCGGAGCTTCGCTTCACAGCGAGCTACCGGGGGCTTCTTGTATCTACACGGTGTTGAGGAGGCTCCAGCGGGAAATGCGTGCCTGAGGCGGCTACACGGCCACGTAGGGGAACGTGGCCCAGGGCCGGAAAGAGGAGGCTATTTGCCGTTCTTGAAGCGCTTCGTGGCACGGTCGAGGACGTCCTGGGCGGTCTTCTCAACCTTCTTCTTCACCTTGGGTGGAACCTTGGACTCGTAGAGGCCCTGGCCCTTCTCCTTGAGCCACTTGCCGCCCTTCTCGCCACGCTCGACGAGGTAGTCCGCGGTCGAGACGACGGGGTCCGCGTAACGCTCCGCGAACTGGATGGCCTGTTCCGCGGCCTTGGGGTCGATGAAGGAGGGGCGGTGCTCCTGGAACTGTTCCCGCAGGGCTGCGCTGAACGCGGTCTTGCGCTCCCAGCGCTCGTCGAGCTTCTTGAGTTCCGCGATGAGGGCCCCGTTGGACCCGCCGTGGTCGGGGTGGTGCTCGCGAACGATGGCTCGGCGCGCCTTGACGTATTCCGGGTTCTTGCGGAAGCTCTGGTTGCCGCCGGTGTTGCGGGCCTGGTTGGTGGCCATGGAAGCCTCTCCTCGGTGGTCGTGGGTGTCCCTGCTAGGGTGCTGGTCTTGCTCGGGTGGACGTGTGCAGAGCGCGTTATGTCTTTCAGGCTATCGTAGTAGCCGTAGTCGATTTCCGATCTCCTTGATGAACCCGTTCCAGGGTGAGACGTGTCGAGAAGGCCGGATCTATTTTCCGGCGTCCGTTCAGCGAGTCACTGTGAGGCCAGATAAATAAATTTGGCCTCTCGCGTTCGATGTGGTTGAATACTTGACGTTGCTTTAACACGGCACATGAGGCCATGCGTGCTTGATTAAGCCTAACCGGAACTGATCAGGATAAAACGCCCAGCCAAGAAGGTGTTGATGGTGAAGCGAGCATGAACCAACACAGTGGGGATAACTCTGCTGTGCGGTACTTCGCGCGGGAACGGCGACACGCCCGACCGCGGGTGCCGGAGTGGGGCATGGTAAATGAACAGCGGCAGTAAGCATAAGGAAAGAACCTTTTGCCTCCTCTGCGTCCACAACTGCAGATAACCAGCAGTAATCGACGCATGAGCACTAGTCCCCACGCGGGGAGGGTCTCTTCCAACACACAGTGTGTGCTTTGTTAACAACGCAAACGCGATCGTTTATCACCCCAACCGGTGCAACGAAGTGAACAGAGAAGACACTGAGCAAACTGGCGTCTGGACCAGGCCCCACGGCCGGACAGCGTTAAGACAAGAAAAGAAGCGTGTTCGCTCACAAGCTCGACAGCAGGTCGAGAACGTGGGCACGCTGAGGAAGAGGACAAGCGTGGCGGGACAGAAGATCCGCATCAGGCTCAAGGCCTACGATCACGAGGCAATCGACGCTTCTGCCAAGAAGATTGTTGAGACGGTCACTCGTACCGGCGCCCGTGTAGTCGGCCCGGTGCCGTTGCCAACTGAAAAGAACGTTTACTGCGTCATCCGTTCGCCGCACAAGGACAAGGACTCGCGCGAGCATTTCGAGATGCGTACTCACAAGCGCCTGATCGACATTCTCGACCCAACCCCGAAGACCGTTGATGCCCTCATGCGCATCGACCTTCCGGCAAGCGTCGACGTCAACATTCAGTAAGCCTGAGTCGAGTCTGAATACAGCAGCTTAAAGGCAGCGGAGAACAAAACTATGAGTGATATTGAGATCAAGGGCATCCTGGGCAAGAAGCTCGGCATGACCCAGATCTTCGATGACGAGAACCGCGTTGTACCGGTCACCGTCGTCGAGGCTGGGCCTTGTGTCGTAACCCAGGTGCGCGCCAAGGACATCGACGGCTACGAGGCCGTCCAGATCGCATTCGGTGAGATCGACCCACGTAAGGTCAACAAGCCTGAGTCTGGCCACTTCAAGAAGGCCGGTGTTACCCCTCGTCGCCACGTCGCCGAGATCCGCGTTGCGGATGCTTCCGGCTACGAGGTTGGCCAGGACGTAACCGTCGAGATCTTCAACGAGGTCGACTTCGTGGACGTCACCGGCACCTCCAAGGGTCACGGCTTCGCCGGCGGCATGAAGCGCCACGGCTTTGCTGGCCAGGGTGCAGCACACGGTAACCAGGCAGCGCACCGTCGCGTCGGTGGTATCGGCGGTGCCGCTACCCCGGGTCGCGTCTTCAAGGGCAAGCGCATGGCAGGTCGCATGGGTAACAACCGCGTGACCATGCAGAACCTGAAGGTTGCCAAGGTCGATACCGATTCCAACCTGCTGCTCATCAAGGGCGCAGTTCCGGGTATCAACGGCGGCATCGTCGTTGTCAAGACCGCAGTGAAGGGCGGTGCTAAAGCATGAGCAATCTGAAGCTTGATGTACATACCGCTGATGGTAAGACCAACGGCAGCGTAGAGCTCCCAGCATCCATCTTCGATGTTGAGGCGTCCGTCGCGCTGATGCACCAGGTCGTTACCGCTCAGCTCGCAGCGAAGCGCCAGGGCACGCACGCAACCAAGGGTCGCGGTGAGGTCCGTGGCGGTGGCCGCAAGCCATTCCGTCAGAAGGGCACCGGCCGCGCACGCCAGGGGTCCATCCGCGCACCACACTTCACCGGTGGTGGCACGGTCCACGGCCCGCAGCCGCGCGACTACTCCCAGCGCACCCCGAAGAAGATGAAGGCTGCCGCACTGCGCGGCGCCCTGTCTGACCGCGCACGCCACTCCCGCATCCACGTGATCGAGGAGCTCGTGCCGGGCCAGATCCCATCCACCAAGTCTGCACGTTCCTTCCTGGAGCGTCTGACCGAGCGCAAGCAGATCCTGGTCGTCCTCACCCGTGAGGACCTGACCGCTCGCAAGTCCGTCGCTAACCTGCCGAACGTGCACGCACTGCCGGCAGACCAGCTGAACACCTACGACGTTCTGCACGCAGACGACGTCGTGTTCTCTGTCGAGGCACTGGACGCCTTCATCAAGGCAGCAAGCGGCGCCAACAAGGCCGAGGACCAGAACACGAAGGAGGAGGCTAAGTGAGCAACAAGGTTGTAGATCCTCGCGACGTCATCATCGCTCCGGTCGTGTCTGAAAAGTCTTACGCCCTGATGGAGCAGAACGTTTACACGTTCCTCGTCGCACCAACGTCCAACAAGACCCAGATCAAGATTGCCGTCGAGCAGATCTTCGGCGTGAAGGTCGCCAGCGTCAACACCGCAAACCGTGAGGGTAAGCTCAAGCGCTCCCGCTACGGCTACGGTCGTCGCAAGGCCACCAAGCGCGCCATGGTGACCCTGGTCGCCGGCAGCGATCCGATCGACATCTTCGGTGGCACCGTCGCGTAAGCGCCGGCAAACCGACAGGTAAAGAGGAAGCAAAAGTATGGCTATTCGTAAGTACAAGCCGACTACGCCGGGTCGCCGCGCGAGCTCCGTCTCCGAGTTCAGCGAGATCACTCGCTCCACTCCAGAGAAGTCTCTGCTGCGCCCGCTGTCGAAGACCGGTGGCCGCAACGTTCACGGCCACATCACCACCCGTCACAAGGGTGGCGGCCACAAGCGTCGCTACCGCGTGATCGACTTCCGTCGTAACGACAAGGACGGCGTGGTCGCAAAGGTCGCTCACATCGAGTACGACCCGAACCGCACCGCAAACATCGCACTGCTGCACTACCGCGACGGCGAGAAGCGCTACATCATCGCGCCGCGTGGCCTGAAGCAGGGCGCACTGGTTGAGTCCGGCCCGAACGCAGACATCAAGGTTGGTAACAACCTGCCGCTGCGTAACATCCCGGCTGGTACCACTATCCACTGCGTCGAGCTGAAGCCAGGTGGGGGCGCCAAGATGGCCCGCTCCGCTGGTGCTTCGATCCAGCTGCTGGGTAAGGAAGGCAAGTACGCAGTCCTGCGTATGCCGTCTTCCGAGATCCGCCGCGTCGACATCCGTTGCCGTGCAACCGTCGGCGAGGTCGGTAACCAGGAGCAGATCAACATCCGCTGGGGCAAGGCCGGCCGTATGCGCTGGAAGGGCTGGCGCCCGACCGTCCGCGGTGCTGCTATGAACCCGGTCGACCACCCGCACGGTGGTGGTGAGGGCCGCACGTCCGGTGGCCGCCACCCAGTGTCCCCATGGGGTCAGCTGGAGGGCCGCACCCGCCGCCCGAACCGTCCGAGCGACAAGATGATTGTCCGCCGTCGCCGTCCCAACAAGAAGCGCTAAGAGGAGGTAGCAGAGAATGCCACGCAGCCTTAAGAAGGGCCCATTCGTTGACGAGCACCTCCTCAACAAGGTGGATGCTCAGAACGAGAAGGGCACCAAGCAGGTCATCAAGACCTGGTCCCGCCGCTCGACTATCTTGCCCGACTTCATCGGTCACACCTTCGCCGTCCACGACGGTCGCAAGCACGTGCCGGTGTTCATCGATGACTCGATGGTTGGTCACAAGCTGGGCGAGTTCGCACCGACGAAGACCTTTAAGGGTCACGTCAAGGACGACATGAAGGGTCGTCGATAATCATGACTGAAACTGTGAATTCCGCACGCGCCACCGCGCGTTTTGTGCGCGTCAGCCCGATGAAGGCACGCCGCGTGATCGACCTGGTCCGCGGTAAGTCCGTTGAGGACGCCCTGGCGATCCTGAAGTACGCCCCGCAGGCTGCTTCCGAGGACGTCGCCAAGGTTGTTGCCTCCGCAGCGGCTAACGCAGAGAACAACTTTGGTCTGGATCCGCGCACCCTGGTCATCTCCGAGGCATACGCCGACGAGGGCCCGACCATGCGTCGTTTCCGTCCGCGCGCTCAGGGTCGTGCTTTCCACATCCGTAAGCGCAGCAGCCACATCACCGTGGTAGTCGAGAGCCAGAAGGGAAGTGCTCAGTAGTGGGCCAGAAGATTCAACCCCACGGCCTCCGGCTGGGTATCACCTCCGATTGGCGGTCCCGCTGGTACGCCGACAAGCAGTACGCTGACTACCTTGCCGAAGACATCAAGATCCGCGAGTTCCTCTCCGAGGGCCTCGAGCGCGCGGGCATCGCGAACGTGGTCATCGAGCGCACGCACGACCGTGTGCGCGTCGATATCCACACCGCACGTCCGGGCATCGTGATCGGCCGTCGTGGCTCCGAGGCTGACCGCATCCGCGGCAAGCTCGAGAAGCTCACCGGCAAGCAGGTCCAGCTCAACATCCTCGAAGTCAAGAACGTTGATGCCAACGCTCAGCTGGTGGCTCAGTCCATCGCCGAGCAGCTGGTGAACCGTGTTGCATTCCGCCGCGCTATGCGCAAGGCGATCCAGGGTGCAATGCGTCAGCCACAGGTCAAGGGCATCAAGGTTGTTTGCTCCGGTCGCCTGGGCGGCGCGGAGATGGGTCGCACCGAGCGCTACCACGAGGGTCGCGTTCCGCTGCACACCCTCCGTGCCGAGATCGACTACGGCACCCACGAGGCCCACACCACCTTCGGCCGCATCGGCGTCAAGGTGTGGATCTACAAGGGTGACGTCGTCGGCGGTCGCCGCGAGTCCCTGATGAACGCTCGCGACGAGCGCCCGTCCCGCGGTGGTCGCCGTGAGCGCCCGCGCCGCGGTGGTGCACGCCGCCAGCGCGCCGAGAAGAAGCAGGAGGGCTAAGAACAAATGCTTATCCCCAAGCGCGTTAAGTTCCGCCGCCAGCACCGCCCGAACCGTAGCGGTATGTCCAAGGGCGGCAACCGTGTGACCTTCGGCGACTACGGCCTGCAGGCCCTTGAGCCGACCTACATCACGAACCGTCAGATCGAGGCTGCACGTATTGCCATCAACCGCCACATTAAGCGTGGTGGCAAGGTGTGGATCAACATCTTCCCGGACCGTCCACTGACCCAGAAGCCGCTCGGCGTGCGTATGGGTTCCGGTAAGGGCCCGGTTGAGAAGTGGGTCGCCAACGTCAAGCCTGGTCGCATCCTGTTCGAGATGTCGTACCCAGATGAGCAGGCTGCCATGGAGGCTCTGCGCCGCGCTGGCGCGAAGCTGCCATGCAAGGTGCGCATCGTGAAGAAGGAGGATCAGTTCTAATGGCTACTGGTATCCCAGCCTCTGAGCTCCGCGAGCTCAGCAACGAGGAGCTGACCACCCGCCTGAAGGAGAGCAAGGAAGAGCTGTTCAACCTTCGCTTCCAGATGGCGACCGGCCAGCTGACCAACAACCGTCGTCTGGGCGTTGTCAAGAAGGACATCGCTCGCATCTACACGGTCCTGCGCGAGCGCGAGCTCGGGCTGTCGACCAACCCTGGTGGTGACGCAGCATGAGTGAGGCTAACGTGAACAAGAAGGAAAAGGGCCAGAAGAAGGTCCGCACCGGCTACGTGGTCTCCGACAAGATGGCTAAGACCATCGTCGTCGAGCTGGAGGACCGCAAGCAGCACGCCCTGTACGGCAAGATCATGCGCACCAACTCGCGCGTGAAGGCACACGACGAGAACGAGACCGCAGGCGTGGGCGACCGCGTCCGCATCATCGAGTGCCGCCCGCTGTCCAAGGACAAGCACTTCCGTCTTCACGAGATCGTGGAGAAGGCCAAGTAGTATTCTTGGGCTAGGGCAGACCCCTCAAACACCCCCGTGTTCGGTATACCGAGCGCGGGGGTTTTGCATGCCGTGCAAAAGGCGTAGCGTGGGCAACCGTCTTTTTTTAGTAATGCGTCACAGCACCAGAATCTTTGAAGGAGGCCTATCCGAATTGACTGAGCAGACCACCGCCACACCCCAGCCTCCAGCAGAGGACAAGCTGGTCACACCCGCCTTCGCCCTCGCGTGGGTCATCAACTTCACGCAGTACCTGGCTTTCTACATTCTGGTCACGACGATGGCCCTCTACACGGTGAAGCAGTTCGCGGCCTCGGACGCGGCGGCTGGTTTCGCCTCCAGCTCCTTCGTCGTGGGTGCCACGGTGGCGCGCTTGTTCTCTGGCTACCTCGTGGACGCCTTCGGCAGGCGTCGGGTGCTGTGGATCTCATTGGTTGTGGTTGCCGTCAGCAGCCTGGGCTACCTGGTGGAAGGTTCCTTCTGGGTGCTGATCCTGGTGCGCATGCTGCACGGTCTGAGTTACGCGATCGCCTCCACGGCGGTGATGACCACCGCCCAGCGCGTGATCCCACCGGCTCGTCGCGCGGAGGGCACCGGCTTCTTCGCGCTGGGTAATACACTCTCCACGGCGTTGGGCCCGGCATTCGGTCTGTTCTTGGTCGGTCAGTTCAGCTATCGCGCGTTGTTCACGACGACGATCGTGGTTGCGGTGGTCAGCCTGGTTCTCGGCGTCCTCCTGGGAATGACGGCGGGGGAGCGCGCCGCGGCGGAAGAATCCCCCGGTGGGGAACGGCCGAGCTTCCACGCCTCCGATATTGCGGATGGCCGGGTTGTGCCGATTGGTGTGTTCATGCTGATCGTGGGCGTGAGCTACTCGGGCGTGATTACCTTCCTGATGAGCTATTCGGAGCAGCGGGGCACACAGACGGGCGCCTCGGTGTTCTTCCTGGCTTATGCCGCGGCGATGTTTATTTCTCGTTTCTTCCTGGGTCGTATTCAGGATGAGCGGGGCGATAATGCCGTGGTGTACTTCGGCGTGGCCATGTTCATCCTGGCGTTGGTTGTGCTGGCACTCGCGGGCAATGACGCGCTGGTCATCGTGGCCGGTGTCCTGAGCGGCCTGGGTTATGGGACGCTGATGCCTGCCTCGCAGGCGATTGCGGTGCGGCTGGTGGACACCTCCCGGCTGGGTACCGGGATCTCCACGCTCATGCTGCTTGTGGACGTCGGCGTGGCCCTGGGGCCGATCTTCCTGGGGTCCCTGATCAGCGCGACGGGGTATTCGGCGATGTACTTGCTGCTCGCGGGACTGGTCGCGGTGGCTGGGGTGTTCTACTTCTTCGTTCACGGGCGGCGGCCGCAGGCGAAGCAGGGCTATGCGGAGGCTTAAGGCCGCCGTCTGCCTGCCGAGCACGGTGGACTAGCGTTAGTTGATATGGCACGTGATGGTGATGAGTTAACGCATGGGGTGGCGCCCGAGGGGAAGCCGGGCTCGACGATAGCCGAGAAGCCGAAGGTGCCTCAGTCTATTTGGGTGCTCGTGGTTGCGGCCTTCATCATCGCCCTGGGCTATGGGCTGATTGCGCCGATCCTGCCGCAGTTCGCGCAGTCCTTCAACGTGGGCGTGGCCGCCGCTGGTGCGGTCATTAGTATCTTTGCCTTCTCCCGCCTAGCGTTTGCTCCGGTTTCTGGCCGGCTCGTGGACCGCCTGGGCTCGCGGCGGATTTACCTATCGGGTCTGCTGATTGTGGCGGGAACCACCGGCCTGGTGGCTTTCGTGGGGGAGTACTGGCACATCCTGCTGCTGCGCCTGATCGCGGGTATTGGTTCCACGATGTTCACGGTCTCCGCGATGGGGCTGATCGTGCGCCTGTCCCCACCCGAGATCCGCGGGCGGTGCTCCAGCCTGTATGCCACCGCCTTCCTGCTGGGTAATGTGCTGGGGCCGGTGCTGGGCGCGATGCTGACGGTGCTGGGCATGCGCGCGCCCTTCGCGATCTATGGCGCGGCGGTATTCCTGGCGGCCTTGGTGGTGTGGTGGCGCATGCCCGCCTCTGTCGGTGTGCGGCCCACCGAGGGTGGGCGACCTACCACCCCGATGCGCTTCCGGGAGGCCTTCGCGGACTCCGCCTACCGCAGCGCCCTGGTTGGTGGCTTCGCCAATGGCTGGCTGAACTTCGGCGTGCGAGTGGCGACCCTGCCGCTGCTCGCGGCTGCGATCTTCGAATCCGGGGCCGCCTATGCCGGGCTGGCGATGGCCACTTTTGCTGCGGGCAATGCGGTGGTACAGCAGTTCAGCGGGCGGGCGGCCGATCAGGTTGGCCGCAAGCCGCTGATCTTGGTGGGGCTGCTGGCCAATGGTGCGTTCACCGCGGCGCTGGGGTTCTCCGACCGGGTGTGGTCGCTACTGCTGCTCAGCGTGCTGGCGGGTGCCGGAGCAGGGCTGTTCAACCCGGCGCAGCAGGCGGTGCTGGCGGATGTGATCGGGGCGGAGCGCTCGGGTGGCAGGGTGCTCGCGAACTTCCAGATGGCGCAGGACACCGGCTCGATCCTGGGGCCGATCATCGTGGGGCTGCTGATCCAGTGGGCCGGCTTCCGCGCGGGCTTCCTGGCCTGCGGGGTGGTCGCGGGACTCGCTGTGGTCGCGTGGTGCTTTGGTAGGGAGACACTGCGCAAGCCGAGCTCGGTCTCCGCGCTCTAGGGGCCGGCAGGACTGCTCTTCGGGATCACTGTGCCGGGGGGGGGAGGGGAGCCCGGGGTGCAGCGCAAGCTACGGCGACGGCCCGCCATCGTGAAAGATGTATCGCTCACCGCGCCGCGGTCAGGGATCTAGCAACGCGCTGCCCGCGACACGGAGCCTGAGTGTGCCCCCGCGGTTTTGCGCGGAGCTGCGGACCAGCCGGGGCCGGTGCTAGGAGTTACTCCGCTAGCGGATTGGCGATATCGCCCGCGTAGATGAGCGAGCCACTCTGTTCCCCGAGCTCCACCATCGTTAGCGGGTTTCGCAGCTGCAGGCGGTTTAGGCACGAGTGCCGAAATGTCTCGCTGAGCAACGGCAGCTGCTCCAAAGTGCCCGGGTGACTAGCTTCGTAATTCTCCACACAGTCCCGAACAACCTTCCAAAAATCTGCATCGCTCAGCAGGCTGTGATCCGCCATCAGCGCCGCGAGATGGCGTAGGACCCCGTCGAGCACATCCGTATGGATGGACAACGCCCGTTGCGCGGCGTCGAACTCACCGTGATCGGCTTGAATCCGGGAGATGCCTTCCGGGACGGGCTGATCCCGGTGAACCACGGCGACTTCCTCGCCGAGGTCCTTGAAGAATGCTCCCACCGGAACGCCACGGCGTAACCGCAGGATGACATTCTCACCGTGCGGCATGAAGGCGATACTGTGGCTGGCCATGGCGTGGATGACAGGCCACAAGTAGACATTCATTAGTTCGCGCAGCCAGGCCTCGGCGGTCAGCTCGGATTGCTCGATCCACTCGCCGATGACGGTATTTCCTTCCCCATCGACGTGCAGGGTGGACGCCAACGTCACTGCGAGTTCCGTCGGCTCGAGGAAACCGATAGGTGATTCGCGCCAAAGGCCTGCCAGCATCTTGACATGCTCGCTGGACGCCGAACCAGTTCGTGGCAGACTGCGATGATAGACGTCCGCGACGTAGCCGACGGTGGCGATCTCCCGAAGCAGCTGCACACCGTGGTCAACAAACTCTGGGCTTTCGCCGATCGTGTGCTGCAACCAGTCGTTGATCGCCGGTGTGGACTCCATGTAGGTGGAGGACAGGCCGCGCAGGAAACCCATGTTCCGTACCGCTACCGCGGTTTTCACATACGGGCTTGAGGGACGGGAGTGGTTGAAGAAAGTCCGTAGGGACTGCTGCGGCCGGTAGAGGTCCTGACTCGTACCCACGTATAGAAGTTTTCTGCTGGCGATATCACTGGCGAAGGTAGTGGTCAGGCGGTGATTCCACTGCCACGGGTGGACGGGGATCGGTACATAATCCCGAGGGTCCTCTCCGGCCTGCTCCACCGTCCGAGTGAAAGTCTCCCACAGGTCCTGGCCCAGCTGCTGCGCCCAAAAGTGTGATCCACCGGGGGACTTCCCGGGGAGGTCGTGACTCACGGCATGTACGCAGGAGGATGTGCTGGCCGCGAGCCACACGAGGGGGCCTGCGGCCGAAAGTTCCGGGGCCCACGCGTTGAGGTCGCCCTCGCTCATGCCGCCTCTTCCGGAGTTGGCGATGAAGCTAGGGTGCCCCTCCACCATGGACGCCTCCACGAACTGCAGCTGATCAGCTTGGGTTTGCTGGCTCAAGCGCCGCGGCAGGTCGCGGCCACTAAGTTGGCGGGCCGTCGGGCGGTCGCGGTGTAGTGCCCGCGCTCGTGCCGCTAGCGTGGCCTGAACCTCCTCGAGGTACGTATGGAGGAATCCGGGGGAAATCCGCAGCTCGTCGCTGGTCTCGGCGATGAGCTCGGGAAGCATAGGCAGCACGGGGGATTCCGTGCAGCGAAGGCTGGACGGGTCGATGCTGAGATGTTCCAGCCGGTGGGTCGTGGCGCGAAACTTGATTGTTCTCGGGCCGAATTGGACGGCGTGGGTGGAGCTATCGGGTGCGTTCGTGTTCGTGTCCACCCGGGTTGCGGTGAGGAGGCGTTCGTGGACGAACTCGCGGATTGCCTTGGCCGTGAGCTGTCTGTTGGCTTCAGCCATCGCAGGGGAACTGAGGTGTGGCGCCGGTGCCGTCGCCACTGCCTGT
Source organism: Corynebacterium sp. (assembly GCA_043426695.1). GTDB lineage: Bacteria > Actinomycetota > Actinomycetes > Mycobacteriales > Mycobacteriaceae > Corynebacterium. The sequence continues at coordinate 12,630 of JBHWRM010000080.1, forward strand.
TCGGTCGCGGCATGACCTGCCAACGCAGATGCCCGGAAGCGCTCGGCACTGCAGTGCTGGACCCGGGCCGTTTTCCGCGCGTTACCGAGTGTCAGCTGGGTGCGTTCCAGGCCGGGGACGTCCCGGAATCCGGCCAGCGCGTTCTTGGCCAAGATCTTGTGGTTGCTCGCGTCCGGCTCCACCAAGACTCGCCGTGCTCCGCGGTGATCACACAGCCAGCGCATCGTCGCTGCGAAGATGGAGTTCGTGAACCCGGGGCGAGGGTTCCCCCGTGGCGGGGATACGAGGATGTGCATGCCCACGTCCCCGGGGGCATGTTCCAGGCCGGGGACATCACTCAGCAGGATCTCGGTGGGGTCGTAGGTTTCCACCAGCGCTGCGGGGTGGTCGTCTATGCGCAGCAGCCAGGCTGCCTCATGGTCCGAATCCGCGATGCGTAGGTACTCGCGTTCCACCTCCTCGACGCTTGTCTCGAGGGACTGCCAGTAGACGGCGTGCGGGGAGGTCAACCAGCCGTGGAGCAGAGGGGCGTCCCGCTGCGGTTGGACGGGTGAAATCGTGACCCGACCATGTGGTGTGAGGATTCCCTGCATCACAGGCCCTCACCTCCGAACGTCTGGAAGGCGATGTCCCTCTCGATCGGATACACCTCGCGGCCGGTGATGCTGGCCAAGATCGTGGAGTTACGCCACGGCCCCATGCCTAGGTCTGGGGAAATCAGCGAGTGCGTGTGCTCTTCGGCGTTCTGCACGTGGATCGTGGCATCGTCGTTAATGGAGAAATCCGGGGCAACCGCGTAACGGCCTGCGTCGTCGACGTTGATGGACTCGCGCAGTGGCTCGAGGAAGGCGGGGATAATGGGGGCGCGGTACCCGGTGGCGAGGATGAGCACATTGGTGGCATGAACCCCGGTGGCGCCGGACTCCGCGTGCTCGACCCGCAGGCGGTGGCACCCTGTGGTGCCATCCGTGGGCTGCGCGCCGGGCGCCCACGACACTGCGCACCCCGCGCGCAGCGTTGATGGCAGCTCGCTGGTGCGGGAGAAGCGGTAGAGGGCGTCGTAGATCTCGTTGACCGTATCGCCGGAAATGCCCTTGTACAGGTTGCGCTGTTCGCGGTTTGTGCGATCGCGGGTCGCCTCCGGCAGTGAGCGGAAGTAGCGCGCGTAATCCGGGCTGGTCATCTCGAGGGTGAGCTTGGTGTATTCCATGGGGAAAAAGCGTGGCGAGCGGGTGAACCAGTCGAGGCGCTTGCCCTGAGTAGCTCGCTGTTCGATGAGGTCCAGGTAGATCTCGGCGGCGGATTGGCCGGAACCGATGATCGTGATGGAGTCGGCCGGCAAAATTTCTTCCTTGCGGTGCAGATAGTCTGCGGAGTGCAGGACGTTCGGCGCGTCGAGGGCGCCCGCGAGGTCTTCGGGGACGAAGGGCTCCGTGCCCACACCGATAACTAGGTGGCGGGCGTGAATCTGGTCTATGCCAGTGGGGTGGGAATAATGGGCGGTGAAGGTGCCGTCTGCGTGCTGCTCGACGCGGGTGACGTTGTGCTTCCAGTGCAGGGTGTCCAGCTGCCCAGCTACCCACGCGCAGTAGTCCGAGTACTCCGCGCGGAGGGGGTAGAAGTCCTCCTTGATGAAGAAGTGGTGCATGCGGCCCTGCTGTTTGCAGTAGTTGAGGAAGCTGTATGGACTGGTGGGGTCGGCCATCGTCACCAGATCTGCGATGAAGGGGACCTGGGTCGTCGCGGTGGGCAGCATCATGCCGGGATGCCAGCAAAACCCGTCCCTTTTGTCCAATACGGCGAGGCTCAGCTCACCGCTGTCCACCAGGGGCTGGGCAAGGGCGGCGAAACCGAGATTGAACGGGCCGGCGCCGATGGCGAGGACGTCCACTTGCGTCGGCGTGTCGGTGAGCCTAGCGGGGTGGTTAGGCATGGTCGGCGATCTCCTTTGCAGGGTTGTTCCGGGTGGCGGTTGCCTGGTCGACGACGAGGTCGAGGACGTGTTGGATGTCGACGGTGGAAAGCGTGGGGTCCAGGATGGTGAATTTCAGCCAGCTTTCACCCCCGATGACGGTGGTGGCGACGACCGCCTCGCCCCGGGCGTGCAGCGTGCGTTTGATCTCCTGCGGTGAGGGTGCGTCCGGGATGGTGGGGCGAAAGAGCAGGGTGGTCAGTTGCGGCTGATCGAACAACTCCAGGTGCGGATGGTCAGTGATCAGGGTGGCCGAGATCTGGGTGATGGTGCGGCAGGCGTCGAAAGCCTTGCCGATTGCGTCGGCGCCGTGGGCACGCAGGGTGAGCCATAGCTTGAGGGCGTCGAAACGGCGGGTGGTCTGGAGGGAATAGTCCGCGAGGTTCAGTTCTTTCGTGTCCTGGGGGTTCAAATAGTCCGCGTGCCAGGAAATGTGCGCGAGATCCTCCGGGTTCCGCAGCACAACAGCGGAGCACGCCACGGGCTGGAAGTAGGTTTTGTGAAAATCCACGGTGACGCTATCTGCGGACTCGATGCCCTGGAGCCGGTGTCTCTGCGCGGGGGATACCAACATGGCGCCGCCGTAGGCCGCGTCCACATGCAGATGAACGCGGTGCTTGTGCGCGATGGGGGCGATGCTCGCCAGGGGGTCGATCGCTCCGAGATCCGTGGTGCCCGAGGTGGCGACAATAGCCATGGGGATCAGCCCCTCGCGGGCGCATTCGGCCAAGGCCTCGTCAAGCGCCGTGGGTGACATTCGGTGGCGGGCATCGGTTTCGACCACGCGTGAGCCGGTGGTCGGATGGAGGCCGAGGGTATTGCTTGCCCGGGCTACTGAGTAGTGAGTGTCCGCCGTATGCAGGATGCATAGGCGGGAAAGTGCGTCGTATCCGTGAACCGCGAGAGTCTTGTTTCGGGCGATGAGCAGTGCTTGAAGGTTGGACTGGGTTCCGCCGGAAGTGAAGGCGCCGTGGGATCCTGCGGCAGGCCACTGGAGTTTTTCGCAGAGCCAGTGGAGGAGCTTTTGTTCGATGAGCGCCGCGGAGGACGCCTGGTCCCACGATTCGACGGCAGTGTTCACGGCGCTGGCGATGGCGTCTCCAGCCACGGCTGTAGCTGAGATCGGGCAGTTCAGGTGGGCAATGTAGTGCGGATGGTGGTACCAGACTGCGTGGTCGAGCCATAGCCGGCGCAGTTCGCTCAGGCTCTTCCGCAGGGAACCGAGGGGATTTTTGAGATCGACGCCATCGACTGCGACGCTCAGCTGCTCTGCCGGCGTGGCGCTGCATGGACCGTGCTCCTCTGTGAGATAGTCCGTCGCCACGTGGGAGGCGGCGGAGAATACATCAGCCAGGCGAGTGGGTGAGTGTCCGACGAGATCATCGTCGAAGTCGATGCGGGGAGGGAGCGTCGTGAACCGGGGGCTGCCGGGCTCGACTCTTGCTTGGGTGGATTCGTTGATCGAATTGAACATGCGACACACCGTAGCAAGGCTAGGCTTACCTTATCTGATAGGAGATTAAAGTTATGCTGCGAATTCGAATCAATCAACGGTGTCGGTGGAGTGCGTGGATTGCGCATTGACGCACTAAAAAGCCCCGACGCTTGCCGGGGCTCTAAGTGTGCGGCGTTCGCGCGCTCCGGTCGCTGCCGATCAGCGGCGGCCTCTAAGGGCGGGCCTTGCCGAGGAACCAATACGGGCACCACTGCACCTCGGTGGGGCTGAGTTGCCACGTGTTCACGCAGTGGCGGCGCACCTGCTTGCAGAGGCTTCCCTCGCCGGCAACCCAGACGTAGCGGGCGAGGCGGGCGGGGTGCTCGAGGTAATCTATGCGCTCGAGTAGGCGCGCGGTGTGCGTGGCGAATTCGGTGGCGGGGGAGAATAGGAGCTCAAGGCTGCCGAGCCTGCCCTGCCATTCCGAGAGTAACTTCGGCTCAATATCCTCGGAGTTTTCCGCGACCGCAATCACGTGCATCTCCTGTAGCTGTTGTGGTGCGAAGGCTGCTGTGAATTCCAGGATCGCGCGCAGGGACGGCAGCGCGGAGGGGTCCGCGATGAGGGTCTGTGCCGAGCTAGCGCGGTGCCATAGACCCTGGGCGGTCCAGATGCCCACTTCCGAACCCGCCTGGGCGGAGAGGCACCACCGGAGGCCCGGGCCCACTTGCTCATCGGTGTCGAGGTTCTGTTGAGTGATGCCGTGGGTCACGATGTCGAAGGTGAGCTCGCCTTCGTGCGGGTCGAAACGGCGTACGGTGTACCAACGCAGGTTCGGCCGGATCTGTTCGGGCATCGCGGCGACGGCCGCGCGCAGATTTTCGCCGCCAGGGTGTTGCGGGAGGTGCAGTGGCGCGCCGGGTTGTGGCATGAGCAGCCCGAAGAACTCATCCGGGCCAGAGAGTTGGTGCGTCGCAAAGGCGGGAGAGTGCAGCGTAATGCGGCGCAGCCGGGGCGACGGTGCGGAAACTGCGCGGACTGTGGCGCGGAAAAGCTCATGCCCTCCGACCTGCGGCGGGGTGAGCAGGCTGTGATCGGAGAACGCGGCCTGCTGACGGGAGCGGGGCGTGAGCTTCGTGAGCGATGGGGCGACAGTATTCATGATGGACATTAGCTTACCCTTACCTACCTTCAGTTGGGAAGGGGGCGGGTGGGTCTGATCCCCGCGATAGCTGTGCGGGGGGTGGCTGAAACGCAGGCAACAAAAAGCGAGGCTCGAGGGTGAACCTCGGGCCCCGCTGGAGCTCAGGCCGGCTGGCTAGCCGGGCAAAGCGGCAGTATTACTTGGTGAACTGCTTGACGATCTTCTCGATGTTCGCGAAGAGAGCGGAGATGGAGCCCAGGAAGCCAACGGCGGCAGCGACGGCCGATGCGATGTCCTTGAACTTCGTGATGAAACCGGGTCCCTCTTCCCAGCTGAAGATCTTGGAGGATCCCGTAGCCTCTGGCTTCTCCTGGTCCTGCTCGCTCTCGGCGGTGCTCTCGTCCGTGCGCTGGTTGGAGGAGCCGAAGGGCTGGCTGCCGTCTGCAGTGCTGGAAGAGATAGTCGGCTTGGCGTCGACCTCGGTCTCCTCAGCGACGGCGACGCCGTGGGATAGAGCGACGGAGGAAGCAGCTGCGAGTGCGATGATGGTCTTCTTCAGGAAGAATCCTTCCCGGCCCCTGGTTACGAGGACGAATTTTGTCAATGAAGTTTTAGAGCAATCCGGCGCTGAATTCTCATGCTTCACCGGTTCCCCGGTGTGGTCACAAACCCGGGCGAAAACTTTTCGACCACGTCCAACGCGGACGCAGGAAAGTATAAGCCAAAGATGATAAAAAAGCGCCTGTATTTTTAGGGGCTATGGACGGACCTTGCGGGGCGCCGGTAAAGCTCCAGCATGCGCTTGAAAAGGCGCCCAAAAAAGCACCTCAAGGTGTCGTAAATCACATCGAGCGCCCGCGCCGCATAGCACCTGGAGCTCAATAATTTGGGAGGTCGGGAAGCCTGTGCCATAATGTGCAGGTTGCCTCGCGCGGGCACGCTTCGGCGTGCGCGCAATAACCGGGGCAAGGACCGCGTGCGTGAGGGTCGGAAATCCCGCGCACACCAACTACTAGGTTCTAGGAGACTCTAAAGTGCTTCAGCAAGAATCGCGCGTGCGAGTAGCTGACAACTCGGGTGCCCGGGAAATCCTGGTCATCCGCGTGCTCGGCGGCTCCGTCAAGCGCAGCGCTGGCATTGGCGATGTCGTGGTTGCAACCGTCAAGGAAGCAACCCCAGGCGGCACCGTCAAGGAAAACGAAATCGTGCGTGCAGTCATCGTCCGCACCAAGAAGCCAACCCGCCGCCCAGACGGTTCCTACATCGCTTTCGACGAGAACGCAGCCGTCATCATCAAGGCCAACGATAACGACCCACGTGGTACCCGTATCTTCGGCCCAGTCGCTCGTGAGCTTCGCGAGAAGAAGTTCATGAAGATCGTTTCTCTTGCTCCGGAGGTGCTGTAAATGAAGATCCGCAAGGGCGATACCGTCATTGTTATCTCCGGCCCGGACAAGGGTGCTAAGGGCAAGGTCATCGAGGCCTACCCGAAGCGCGACAAGGTTCTTGTCGAGGGCGTCAACCGCATCAAGAAGCACGTAGCCAACTCCGCCCCTGAGCGTGGCGCAGAGTCCGGCGGCATCGTGACCCAGGAGGCACCGATCCACGTCTCCAATGTGATGGTCATCGACTCCGACGGCAACCCGACCCGCATTGGTTACCGCTTCGAAGACGGCAAGAAGATCCGCGTATCCAAGCGCAACGGGAAGGACATCTAAGGATGAGCGACAACTACACTCCTCGTCTGAAGGCTCAGTACCGTGAGGAAATCCGGGAAAAGCTGCAGGCTGAGTTCAACTTCGACAACGTCATGCAGATCCCAGGCGTGACCAAGGTTGTCGTCAACATGGGCGTCGGCGACGCTGCACGTGACTCCAAGATGATCAACGGCGCAATCGCTGACCTGACCGCAATCACTGGTCAGAAGCCGCAGGTCCGCACCGCGAAGAAGGCAATCGCTAACTTCAAGCTGCGTGAGGGCATGCCGATCGGCGCCCGCGTCACCCTGCGTGGCGACCGCATGTGGGAGTTCCTGGACCGCCTGCTCACGATCGCGCTGCCGCGTATTCGTGACTTCCGCGGCCTCTCCGACCGCCAGTTCGACGGCCACGGCAACTACACCTTCGGCCTCTCCGAGCAGACCATGTTCTACGAGATCGACGTGGACAAGATGGACCGTCCGCGCGGTATGAACATCACCGTCGTCACCACTGCCACGAACGACGAAGAGGGTCGCGCACTGCTGCGTCGCCTCGGCTTCCCGTTCAAGGACAAGGACGGCAAGATGCAGCAGGCTGACTAGTTTCTAGTCTTCTGTAGCTCT
>JBHWRM010000081.1:0-3330 GCA_043426695.1 Corynebacterium sp.
AGGACCTCGGCGACCCCGTCGTCGTCATTGCTGGCGGTGACCACGTCCGCAGCGGCCTTGACCTGGTCCTCGGCGTTGCCCATCGCGACACCGAGCCCGGCCCACTCGATCATCTCCAGGTCATTGGGCATGTCCCCGAAGACGACGACGTCCTCCCGGCGGATCGGCTCCATCCCAGGTGCCGCCCGCTCGTTGAGGTGTGAGATCAGGTCCTCGATGGCGCTGCGCTTGGTCACACCCGGCGCGGAGAATTCCACCAGCCCGCCGCCCCAGCTGTAGGACATGTGGCTCAGCTCAGGATCGATGTGGTCGACGAGGGCGTCGTAGATCTGGCGGGAGGTGGCGTTCGGGTTGCGGCCCAGCAGCTTCACCGCGGGCTGGGAGATGACCTCCTCCACGGGGCAGATGAGGTGCTCGTCGGACTCCCAGGCGTGGGTGAAGTCCGGCTCCACCACGTAGAGCTCCTCGGCGCGGTCGAAGGCGCTGACTCCGGCGCGCTCCACGCCGAAGCCCACGCCGGGGCCAGTGGGGACCTGCGGGGCGGCCTGGCGGCCGAAGAGGTACTCCGGCAGGTGGGTCGGCAGGTGCCGGGTGTGCTCCAGGGAGGTCTCGACGATGCTGCGCATGTCCTCAGGTGAGAGGGTTTTCGCGCGGACGATCTCGTCGCGGGCGGAATCGTAGGTCACCGCGCCGTTGGCGCAGATGCACAGCGGGCGGATCGGCAGCTGCTCGAGCACCGGCAGCATCCAGCGGGCGGGTCGGCCGGAGGCCAGGGTGAAGATCGTGCCGCTGGCGGTGAGCTGGCGGACGGCCTCCCGTAGTCGCGGGGAGACGCGCTCCTTGCTATTGAGCAGGGTGCCGTCGATGTCGCTGACGATCAGCCGCGGCTGGTTCATTAATTCTTCCGGTCCTGATTGGCCTGCTGCTCGCGCTTGCGCTTGCGTTCCGCCTGGTCGACGCGGTCCTTGGCGGTGGCTTCCTCCAGGGTGGGGGCGGCGCCGCCGAAGCGGGCCGGCACCCAGGACTCACCCTTCGGCATGGGGCCGTAGCGGCGCACGTACTCCTGCTGTGCCTCGTTCAGCTGAACCTTCATGGCCTCGTGAAGGCGCGCGGTGGTCTCGATGGAATCTTCGGTGACCTCGACGGGCTCGCCGACGCTGATGACCAGCTTGGCGTCCTTGGGCCGGAGGTTATTCTTGCCACCCTTGGTCCAGATCCGTTGGGAGCCCCAGATCGCCATCGGGATCAGCGGGGCACCGGAGTCGCGGGAGATGATCGCCGCGCCCTGGCGCAGCTCCTTGACCTCGAAGGAGCGGGAGATCGTCGCCTCGGGGAAGATTCCCACCAGCTCGCCGGCCTTCAGCCGCTCGATGGCCTCGTTGACGGAGGCCTGGCCGTCCGCACGGTCCACTGGAATGTGGCGGCAGGCCTCCATCGGCGGCTTGGCGAACTTGTTATCCCAAATCTCCTTCTTCGCCATGAAACGCACCAGGCGCCCGCCGCGGAAGTGGGCGGGGATGCCGCCGTAGACGAAGTCCCAGTAGCCGGTGTGGTTCACCGCGAGCAGCGCCCCACCCTCGGCGGGGATCCGCTCGTGGTGCATGACCACCACGTCGAGGCGCTGGACATAACGCATCAGCAGCTTCGCCGCCCGAATGATGATCCGGCCGTAGACGAGCTCCTGGGATTCCGGGTGCTTCGGTGTCTCTACCTCCTTGCTGGTCAGGGTGAAGGCCGAGTCGGTCCACCTATCAATGGAGAAGATGGATCCCACGCGGGATAGGAGTGCCGGGAGCTTAGCCATGGTCGTGATCCTCTACTGTGTGGGAGCCCCGCCGTATAAGGACGGGACTCAAGTGGTGGGCGCCGTGGTTCAGGGCCCTGTCGCTTCAAGGCCCTGGGGTACAGGGTCAGGGCCGGGTGGCCTAGTTCTTCGGGGTCAGGACGTCCTTACCCACGAACGGACGCAGCGCCTCCGGGACGACAACGGAACCATCGGCCTGCTGGTGGTTCTCCAGGATGGCGACGAGCCAGCGGGTGGTCGCCAGGGTACCGTTCAGGGTTGCGGCGACCTGCGTCTTGCCGTCGGCGTCCCGGTAACGGGTCTGCAGGCGGCGAGCCTGGAAGGTCGTGCAGTTCGAGGTGGAGGTCAGCTCGCGGTAGGTGTTCTGCGTCGGGACCCAGGCCTCGGTGTCGAACTTGCGGGCAGCCGAGGAGCCCAGGTCGCCACCAGCGGTGTCGATCACGCGGTACGGGACGTCGATCGCCGCGAGCATCTCCTTCTCCAGCTGCAGCAGCTCCTGGTGGATCTCGGTGGCCTGCTCCGGGCGGCAGTAAACGAACATCTCAAGCTTGTCGAACTGGTGCACTCGGATGATGCCGCGGGTGTCCTTGCCATAGGAGCCGGCCTCGCGACGGAAGCAGGAGGACCAGCCGGCGTAGCGCTTCGGCTCGTCCAGGTCGATGATCTCATCGGAGTGGTAACCGGCCAGGGCGACCTCGGAGGTGCCGACGAGGTACAGGTCGTCCTCCTCCAGGCGGTAGACCTCATCCGCGTGGGCACCGAGGAAGCCGGTGCCACCCATAACCTCGGGGCGCACGAGCACCGGCGGGATCATCAGCTGGAAACCCTTCTCTGTGGCCTTGCGGGCGGCCAGCTGCATCATGCCGAGCTGCAGCAGCGCACCGTCGCCGGTGAGGAAGTAGAAGCGGGAACCAGAGACCTTCGTGCCGCGCTTCATGTCGATCAGGCCGAGGGACTCGCCGAGCTCCAGGTGGTCCTTCGACTCAAAGTCGAAGGGGGTGGGCTCACCGACGTGCTCGAGGACCACAAAGTCCTCCTCGCCACCGGCGGGCGCGCCCTCGACGACGTTGGAAATCTGCATCTGCAGATCGTGCAGCGCCTGCTCCGCAGCGCTCTGGGTGGCCTCTAGGTCCTTGACAGCCTGGGCCTTCTGCTTGCCCTCCTCGCGCAGCTGGGTCTTCTCCTCATCGGAGGCGGCAGCCATCTTCTGGCCCATCGCCTTGGAGAATGCCTTCTGCTCTGCGCGGGCCTGATCTGCCGCGGAAATCGCCTCGCGGCGCTGGCGGTCGGCCTCCAACAGCTGGTCAACCAGTGCTGGGTCCTCCCCACGGGTACGCTGAGATTCACGAACGAGGTCTGGATTTTCGCGCAGGAGCTTGAGATCAATCATGGCTTCTAGCTTAGCTATAGTGGTGGGATAAAGTTTCCTCCCGCACCGCCGTCGCCGAAGAAAGTGAAACATGAGTATTAGTCACGCCACCTGGACTCGCCGGATGCGCAGCGTGACAGTCATGACCCTGGCAGCA
>JBHWRM010000082.1:0-13251 GCA_043426695.1 Corynebacterium sp.
ACAACTTCACCTCCATGCCGCGGATCCGCTCCGAGCGCCCAGCGTTCGAGCTGCACTACCCGCACATGGTCAAGCGCATGCGCGACGAGGCTCACGTCGGCCGCCACTTCTAAGAAGTCGGCCACGGTGCCGGGGCCAGCATCCGGTTGGCCGCGGCGCTCACTCCAGCACTGAGGTGCTGAGAGCGCTAACCACACCCTAACTACGCAGGGTGTGGTTTTTCTTTTCCCAAAAAACGGGGGTAGGGGATCCTCCTTCCGGCAGCCACTGTGGTTCAATCGGGGGTGTGACTAGCGCAAATAACTCCACCCCAGTCGATAATCTCCAGCCCACCAGGCTCGCCTTCCCGGAAGAGCTGGAATCAATCCTCAATAGTGGCTGCGAACCAGCCGTCATCACCGTCACCGGTGACGACAAGCCCGGCGTTACCGCCCGCTTCTTCCGCAGCCTCGCCACCCACGATGTCCAGCTGATCGACGTCGAGCAATCCGTCTTCCGCGGCAACCTGGCGCTCGCCGCTCTTGTCGGCGTCGACGCCGACACCTTAGCCACCCTCAACGACGAGCTGCCCGCCGACCTAGAGGTCCTCGGGATGAGCGTGCAGATCCAGACGGACACGGAAGCCATGGCAACCAAGCCGATGCCCTCCCACGTCATGGTCGTCCTTGGGCGCCGAATCACTGCTGAGGACGTGCAGCGAATTGGACAGACTCTGGCAGCCGAGGGCGCGAACATCGATACGATTCGCGGGATCGCCGATTATCCGGTCACCGGGCTCGAGATTCACTTCACCGTCGCTAATCCCCGTCCGGGTGGCGGCGTGGAGCTGCGCAAGGCAGTCTCCGAGCTCACCGCTGAGCTGCACCTCGACATCGCAGTCGAACGTGCTGGCCTGGCCCGCCGCAGCAAGCGCCTGATCTGCTTCGACGTGGACTCCACCCTCATCCAACAGGAAGTCATCGAAATGCTGGCTGCCTACGCCGGCCGCGAGGATGAGGTTGCTGCGGTGACCGAGCGGGCCATGCGTGGCGAGCTCGACTTCGCGGAATCCCTCCACGAGCGTGTTAAAGCCCTGGCCGGGCTCGATGCCTCTGTCGTGGAGAAGGTTGCAAACGACATCAAGCTGACCCCGGGTGCACGCACCACGATTCGTACCCTTAAGCGCCTGGGATACAAGACCGGCGTGGTCTCCGGCGGGTTCATTCAGATCATTGAGCCGCTGGCGCGCGATCTCGGCCTCGACTTCGCTCGAGCCAATACCTTGGAGATCCGCGAGGGCAAGCTCACGGGACGAGTGATCGGCCCAGTTATCGACCGCCACGCGAAGGCCGAGTCCCTCAAGGAGTTCGCCTGGTCGAATGGCATCAAGCTCCACCAGACCGTGGCAGTGGGCGATGGTGCGAACGATATCGACATGCTTTCGACCGCGGGCCTTGGTATCGCCTTCAACGCGAAGCCGGCCCTTCGCGAGGTGGCAGACGCATCCGTGAACTACCCATTCCTCGACCAGGTCCTCTTCCTGCTCGGCATCTCCCGCTCCGAGATCGAGCACGAGGACATGGCTGACGGCACTTACCGCCGCCCGCCACTGCAGGACTAGTGCGCACGAACAACGAGCCAGGGGAGTTGGAAGCGGACGAGCTGGAGCTGATCCGGCGGGCGCATGCGATGCTCGTTCACCTTGCTGGCCACCCTGGTTCCGAAGATCCACAGGACCCGAGCAGCGTGCAGGCTATGCCCATGGTCCTAAACCTGCCGAAGGCGGGTGCGCCGCTGCGCCACGATCTCCTGGCCGCGGCTGCCTCTGCCTGCGCCCGTGTCTGCCTCGACCCTCGAGCAGGTGTGGAAGAAAGCGAATGGGCGCAGTCGCTGAAGAATTGGTACGGCGCGAAGATTCGAAAGCTTGCCCGTCGCGCCCGCGCCAGCAAGTGGGAGGCAGTTCTCGGGCTGCCTGGGCACGAGGTGACTGTGCACGGTGCGATGGCCAAGGCTTTCCTGCCGGGACGCGTTGACGGCGTGGATCCGCGGATCAACAAACTCCAGATCCAGGGCTCCGACCTACCACCCGAACCCGGGCCACTGCCCACGCCCGAACCCGATCCACTGCACCCGGTGATTTTCGTTGACGACGGGCTGGGCATGACCGTCGGTAAGGCTGCAGCCCAGGTCGGCCATGGGTCGATGCTGTATGCCGCCTTTCTCAGCCCGGAGCAGGCGGTTGCGTGGTTCGAGCTGGGCTGCCCCGTGCACGTGCGGGAAATCCCGGCTGAGGACTTCGCCGCCAAGCGCGCGGCACTCGCCGAACGTCACGCCGCAGACGCTGCCGCTGCAAGCTCGCGGTGGATCACCGCAGTGGGCGGGCCATGGCCGGCGGTGGAAGTTCGCGACGCAGGCCACACGGAGATCGCCGCGGGGAGCGCGACTGTTATTGCCACCTCCTACGGTGGCCAGCATCCTCCGCGCTAGGAGGAACAGCCCTGGCTCGATCTTCAAGCCGGGGACACGGGGCAGCGGGCTGAATCCCCCGTAGCGTCCGTGCGCCCCGCTAGCCCTCGCGGTCGCGAAGCACGCGACGCAGGATCTTGCCGGTCGAGGACTTCGGGATGGCATCGATGAACTCGATGGCCCGAACCTTCTTATAACTCGGCACCTGCTCGGCCACGTAGGCCATGATGTCCTCCGCCGTGGCTGTGGCGTTCTGCTGCCGCACGACGAAGCCCTTGGGAATCTCCAAGCCGTCCTCACCCGCGACCCCAATTACCGCGGAGTCCGCGACCTCTGGGTGGGTGAGCAGCAGGGCTTCCAGCTCGGCGGGTGCGACCTGGTAACCCTTGTACTTGATGACCTCCTTGAGCCGGTCCACGATATGGACATTGCCCTCGGGGTCCTGGATCGCGAGGTCTCCGGTGCGCAGCCAGCCACCGTCCACGAGTGTTTCTGCCGTCTCCCGGTCACGGTTCAGATAACCGAGCATCACCTGGGGGCCGTGCACCCACAGCTCGCCGACCTCGGAGTGGCCGTTGCTCGGCAGCGGAATCTCCTCACCAGATTCGACGGCCACGAGCTTGTGCTCCGTGTTAGCCACCGGCAGGCCGATGGAACCGCGCGGCACGCTCATATCCAAGTTCAGGTGGGTGACCGGAGAGGACTCGGTCATCCCGAAGCCCTGGTAGACGTCCACACCGAGACGCTCCTGGACGGCCTCCGCGAGGCTGGTATCCAACGCCGCCGCGCCCGAAAGCACGGCCCGCAGGCTGCTCAGGTCGAATTCCCCGACTTGTGGGTGCTTCCCCAGCAGCACCGCGATCGGTGGGGCGATGAAAGTGAACGTCACGCCGAAACGCTCGTGGGAGGCGAGGAAGCTGCCCAGCTCGAAACGCGGCTGGGTCACCAGCGTGGCGCGCTGCTTCAGTGCGAGGTTCAGCAGCGCGGTGAGCCCGTAGATATGGAAGAAGGGCAGCACCCCGAAGACGACGTCCTCCCGGGTCACGAGGTCCTGATCCGCAGCCTGGCAGACGTTGGCCACCAGGTTTCGGTGGCTCAGCCGCACGCCCTTCGGATCCTGCGTGGTCCCGGAGGAGTACGGCAGGACCGCAAGGTGGGTAGCGGGGGCGAAGGTGATGCCCACCGGTGCGTGGCGCCGTTCGGCCAGCATCTGCTGCATTCCCGAATTGCGGTCGAGGTGATGGATCTGTTCCTCGCTGAGCCCGGCGGCCTTAGCCGCCTGGGCGGCGTGATCGCCCATTGCCGCCAGCGTGACGAGCATGCGCGCGCCGGAGTCCTTGAGCTGCCGGGTGATGGCTGCCTCGTCCGAAAGAAGGGACACCGGGGTGAGGGTCGCGCCCAGCCGCCAGACAGCGTGGGCATAAACGACGAAGGCCAGGGAGTTAGGGCAGTGCAGTGCGACCACGTCGCCGCTGCGGATCCCCAGGTGGGAGAGCCCACCGGCAACGCTTTCGATATAGCTGCGCAGCTGCTGGTAGGTGGTTTCCGTGCCATCGGCGATATCGATGATCGCAACCTTGTCCTCGTCTGCCGGGTCCAGCTGGCCGAAGGTGAATTCGTAGATCCCAACGTCGGGGATCTGGATGGTCTCCCGCGTGCTCTGAACTGGCATGGCTGGTCCTTCCTAAGCGCCATCGGATGATCGCGCGCTGTACGAGGTAAATATTTTTGCGGTCCTACGCAAAGCAAAAACCGCAGTTGGCACCATGATAATCGCCACGGCGCGGACTTTAGGCCGATTTCACCGACCCGACCGGCGCGCTATTTCCCGGGTTGCGCATTCAGCCTGCGCAGCGCTCCGCGCGCCACATCCAGATCCGACGTCTCCCAGAAGCGAGGCATGCTGGCGCGGATAAAGGAGCCGTAGCGTGCGGTGGCCAGGCGGGAGTCCAACACGGCGACGACGCCGCGGTCGTCCACGCTGCGGAGTAGCCGTCCTGCACCCTGCGCCATCAGTAGCGCGGCGTGGGTCGCGGCGATCTCCATGAAGCCGCTGCGGCCAGCCTTATCGGCGGCCTCCTTGCGGGCCTGCTTCAGCGGGTCATCCGGGCGAGGGAATGGAATCCGGTCGATGAGCACCAGCTGCAGCGCGGATCCAGGCACGTCCACACCCTGCCACAGGCCCAAGGTGCCGAAGAGACACGCGGACTCGTCCTTCCGGAACTTCTCCACGAGGCTGGACATCGAATCCTCGCCCTGCAGGAGGATCTCATAGGGAACCACGCTGCGCAGCTGGTCCGCCATCTCCTCTGCCGCCCGGCGGGAGGAGAAGAGCCCGAGGGTGCGGCCACCGGCGGCGTTGATGAGCTGGGCGGCGTGGTCGATGAAACCGCTGGATGGGCCACTGCGCCCAGGTGCTGCGAGGTCACGGGCCACATAAAGGATGCCGTGCGTCCGGGCGTCGAAGGGGGTGCCCACGTCAAGGGTCTTCGTGTCCTTCGCAGCACCCCACTGGGCGAGCATGGCGGTGAACTTCCCGCCGAGCGCGAGGGTCGCGGACGTCAGGATCACGGTGGACTGGGCGAAGAGCCGCTGCCGCAGCAGGTCAGCGACGGACAGTGGTGCGACGCGGACGACCTTGCGGTTGCCGTCAGCAGAGAGCCAGACGACGTCCTCCCCGAGCAGATCTTCCTGATCCGCGGCGGCATCGGCGGTGGAAGCCTCGAGGACGCGAACACAGGTATCGTTCAGCTCTTCGGTCGCCACCAGCAAGGCCTGGCGCTCTGCGGCTTTGGCCGGGTCATTGGCGAACTCACCGGCGGGCACCGAGTTGATTTGCCGGTTGGTTTTCCACGCCGCGTCCTTCAGGACGCCGAGGGGAACCTCGAGACCGTTGGGCACCCCGGTCCACCGGCCCACGATTCGATCACCGTCGGTGGCGATCGCGCCGTCGAGGGCGGTGACCCACTCGTCGAGGGCCTCGGTCAGCGCATCGCCGGTGCCGTCGGGGCCGATTTTGCCGGTCCGCTTGGCGAGGATCGCGATATTGGTAGGGGAGAGCTCCGCGGTGGCCGTCGAGGTGATGCGGGACTCGAGCTCGTGGGCTTCGTCGATGACCACGCAGTCGTGCTCCGGGAGGACCGGAACGTCGGAGAGTGCGTCGATGGCCAGGAGCGCGTGGTTGGTGACGACGATGTCCGCCTCCGCCGCTTCTGCCCGGGCCCGTTCCGCGAAGCACTGGTCGCCGAAGGGGCAGCGGCTCGCGCCGACGCATTCCCGGGAGCTGACGGAGACCTGCCGCCAGGCGGTATCGGAGACCCCGCGGTCGAGGTTATCCCGGTCCCCGTCCTCGGTCTCCTGGGCCCACTCGTGCAGGCGAGCCACCTGGGCGCCCGTCTTCGAGATCTGGGAAGGGTCAAGGAGAGCGTCCTCCTCTGCCTCGGGGATGGCTTCGTCGCCGATGCCGTTGATCTTGTTGAGGCAGAGGTAGTTATTGCGACCCTTGAGGATCGCGGAGCTCAAGGGGCGGGGGAGGTGTTCCTCCAGGGCGTCGGCGAGGCGCGGCAGGTCGCGTTCCACCAGCTGGCGCTGCAGGGCGATGGTCGCGGTGGAGACGATGACGGGGACGTTCGTCTGGGTGGCGTGACGTGCCGCGGGAACCAGGTAGGCCAGGGACTTACCCGTTCCCGTGCCCGCCTGGACGGCGAGGTGCGTGGACTGTTCCATGGCCTCGGTGACGGCATCGGCCATCTTCTGCTGGCCGGGGCGCGGTGCGCCGCCGATGCTGCTGACTGCTGCGGCGAGGAGGTCTTGGGTGGAACTCACGGGAGCACTTCTTCTACGAGTAACGGGACAGGTACTGGTGACCGCGGGGCAGGGCGGGTGGCTTGGTCGGTTGCCGCCCCAGTTAGCCCTGGGGGAGGGACATGTGGCGGACGCTGATCACCGGCTCATCGCGGGATAGGGCCAGGCCCTCCCACGGCAGGGAGACCAGCCGGTCGGCCAGCAGCTGGCGGGACTCCTCGAGGGTGGGCAGGCCCTCCACCGGCTCGCCGTCGCGGATGAGCGGGACAGAGAGCTCGATGGCATCCAGGATGCCGGTATCCGGGCGGGGGTCGCCGAAGGGGAAGGTGATCTCTTCGACGGCGGTGCCGGTGTCCCGGCAGGTGCGGATGGCAGCCTTCGCTCCGCCCTGCGAGTCCTTGCCGCGGGAGCGCTTCGCCACCGGGGCGCCCTCGACCTCGACGAGCTTGTAGACCAGGCCGGCGGTCGGCGCGCCGGAGCCCGTGACTACGGAAGTACCCACGCCGAAGCCGTCCACCGGCTCGCTGCGCAGCGCAGCGATGGAGAACTCGTCCATATCGCTGGAGACGATGATCTTCGTGTTGTGCGCACCCAGAGAATCAAGCTGGTCGCGGACCTGTTGAGCGAGCACACCGAGGTCGCCGGAGTCGATGCGTACTCCGCCGAGCTCCGGGCCGGCCACGCGGATGGCGGTCTCCACCCCTTCGGCGATGTCATAGGTATCTACCAGCAAGGTGGTGCCCACGCCGTGGGCGGCGATCTGCGCTCGGAACGCGGCCTCCTCATCGGGAGTACCGTCCGGGTGGGTGTGCAGCAGCGTCCACGCATGCGCCGCTGTTCCGGAAGCGGGGATGTTGTAACGGAAGGCCGCCTCGAGGTTCGAGGTGGCGTCGAAACCAGCGAGGTAAGCAGCCCGGGCGCTGGACACCGCAGCGTATTCGTGCGTGCGGCGGCTTCCCATCTCGATAATGGGGCGGCCGTTGGCGGCGGTAACCATGCGCGCAGCTGCGGAAGCCACGGCGGAGTCGGCGTTGAGGATGGAGAGGATTACCGTCTCCAGGATGACGCACTCGGCGAAGGTCCCGCGCACGGTGAGGATCGGGGAGTGTGGGAAGTAGACCTCGCCCTCCAGGTAGCCGTCCACCTGCCCGCGGAAGCGGTAATTACGCAGGTATTCCAGGGTCTCTGGCTGCAGAAAGTCCAAGTTTTCCAGCTGGGCCTCGGTGAAGACGAAGTCCCGGATTGCGCGGAGGACGCGCTCGGTGCCGGCAACCACCCCGTAGCGGCGTTCATTAGGGAGGCGGCGGGTGAAGACCTCGAAGGCGCACTGCTTCTCGGCCGTGCCGTCCTGCAGCGCGGCTTCCAACATGGTCAGCTCGTACTTATCGGTGAGCAGCGCGGAGGACCGCGGCGCGGAGAGATAAGGGTCGAGGTGGCCGATCGACCCGTAGGCGGCGTCCTGTTGTGGGTTCTGGGCTGTGGAAGACAAGTGGATCCCTACGCGTTTTCTTCTTCAGGTGGTGCCGTGGCCGATGAACGGCCCGGGCGAATACTCACACTCTAGCGAGCGGCGCGGACAGGCAAAGAAATATTCCGCCACGATGCCTTCGCCGCGCCGCCGAGGACGACGTATCCTTGGGGGCATGACTTCCCCGGCTGCACCAAGCGCAACCCCAGTTGCGGAGAAACGACCCGAGACCCTCACTGATGCCGATCTGCCGTGGCAGTGCATCTGTTGGGACGATCCCGTCAACCTCATGAGTTACGTGACCTACGTCTTTGAAACCGTGCTTGGTTACTCCCGCAAGAAGGCGACCGAGCTGATGATGCGGGTTCATACCGAGGGCAAGGCCGTGGTCTCCTCCGGCGAGCGCGATAAGGTCGAGGGAGATGTCAAGAAGCTCCACACGGCGGGCCTGTGGGCCACGATGGAGCAGGCGGCGGGCTAGTAGGCGCTCGCGAGGCGAGGAGGACTCACCACAGATGGAACCGTGGAAGAAGAAGACGGGCATGCTGCGTGGCACGCGCTTTGTCGCCCAACTCAATCCCCTGGAGCGGGAGACCCTGGGCAACTGTGCCGCCACCGTCGCCGATGCTCTCATGGAGCGGGTGCGCACCGCCCCGAAGGATGAGCTGGCGGAGCTGACCGGCATGGCCAGCGGCCACTCGGAGCCACCAAGCAGCCCAGCCTTGGCCCGAATCCTGCCGAACTTCTTCGCGGAAGGGGCTGAGAAGGTCGAGGGCGATGCCGCGCTGACCCGGCAACTCAACGAGACCGAGATCATCAAGAACAAGTTGATGAACCTCGCGCTCATTGCAGAGCACATCGGCCCGGACGGTTCGGTGAATATCACCTTGAGCCAGGAGGAAGTCCAGCCCTGGCTCTCGGCCATCAACGACGTGCGGAATTACTATCACGAGCTCTGCCAGCCCGCGCTGCACGGCGCGGAGGGGCCGGACCGTGTTGAGGCAGCCAAGGAGCTGATCGCTTGGCTGGCTTTCCACCAGGACAGCCTGCTACAGGCGATGATGGGGGAGCTGCCGACAGAGATGATGGATAACCCAGGGGACAGCTCGTCGCAGAGCCGGGGCGAGGCCACTGACGAGGGTCCAGAGGATCCACAGGACCCGGATCACCGTTCGACGGGCGAGTTTTAGGATGTCGGCCGAATTGTTCGGCGCCCAGCCGGGGCCCAGCAACTCGCTTATGGACGTCCGTGGCCTCGGCGTGGGCCACGCCATCAGTGAGGGCGGGGAGGGGGACTCCGGGGCGACAATCATCGCCGTGCCCGCCGGGGCAGTCGCCTCGGTCGACGTGCGAGGCGGCGGGCCAGGAACCCGCGAGACGGACCTGCTCGAACCCCACAACACGGTGGACCGGATCCACGCCATCGCACTGTGCGGCGGCTCCGCATACGGCCTCGCCGCCGCCGACGGTGCGATGGCTGCTCTGGAGGCCGCAGGCATTGGCTTCCCCGTGCTGGGGGAGGAGTCGCCAGAGAAGATCGTGCCGATCGTGCCGGGTGCTGTGATTTTCGACCTGTTGCTAGGCCGCTGGGACTCCCGCCCCACTGCGGAGACCGGCGTGGCGGCCGCCGAGGCTGCGCTGCGCAGCGCAACAATTGCCCGCGACGGGGGAGTACCACGCGGGCACGGCGACGATGATTCAGCTCTCTCCGCCGCTACCGCATCGGGGAACATCGGTGCGGGGCTGGGAGCCTCCGCCGGCGCCTTGAAGGGCGGATTTGGGCAGGCCAGCGCGGTGCTCCCAGAGCTTCAGGGACCGCTGGCGGCACTCAGCGGGGCGACGGTGGCCGCCGGCATCGTCGTCAACCCGCAGGGCGCGGTCTTCAACCCGGCCACCGGGCGACTGTGGGGCTTCGACTCAGAGCTCGCCGGTGAGTTCGGTGCGGCCTCGACCACGCCAGTTGCCCAGGAGGCCGCGGCGCGCTTACGCGGGATGAACCTCGCGGGTACCAAGTTCCCCGCACCCAACGACGGGCAGCCCGGTAGCGATAACCCGCAGCTGAACACCACCATCGGCGTGGTCGCGACGGACGCTCCACTCACCAAGGCGCAGGCAAAGCGACTGGCACTCTCCGCGCATGACGGCCTGGCACGCGCGATCCGCCCGGCCCACATGCCCATGGATGGGGACACCCTCTTCGGGCTGGCCACTGGCAGCCGCAGCAGCAGCGTGGACGCCGTCGGCATGTCCGTGCTCGCCGCGACGGCCGCCAACTGCGTGGAGCGCGCTATCGTCCACGCCGTGCTGGCGGCCGAGCCCGCCTACGAGCACCCCTCCTGGCGCAGTACCGTGGGCGGTTAAAGAATCCCACGGATTGCCCCGCCACCGCGCCGGGGTGGTGCCATCCCTCAAGTTCAGGAGCCTGAACATGCAGAACCTCGCTTTCGCCCTGCGGCTCGTGGGGGTCGCCTGGATTGTCCAGGTCATCAACATGATGCTGGGTTACGGGCTTAACGCCTTCGGCATTCGGCCCGGCGACCCCTACGGCCTACTGGGCGTGTTCACTGCGCCCTTCCTGCACGGTGGCTGGGACCACCTCATCGCCAACTCCATGACCGCGGTCGTGCTCATCACGATGATCTGCTGGTCAGGCAGACGCGCGTTCTGGCGCAGTTCCCTGATCATCCTGCTCGCCAGCGGGGCCGGGACCTGGCTCATTGGCGGCGCGGGCACCGTTCACGTGGGTGCCTCCGGCATGGTCTACGGCTGGGTCGCATTCCTCATCACCCGGGGGCTCTTCACCAAGAAGCTCAGCCAGCTGGCCGGTGGGGTCGTGGTCCTGCTGCTATACGGTTCCCTGTGGACCGGAATCCTGCCCACCAACCAGGCCATCAGCTGGCAGGGCCACCTCTGCGGGGCGTTGGCCGGCATCCTCGCTGCTTGGCTGATTCCGAAGATGCCTACCGCCACGCGGGCCGTGCGCACCGCAGGCCGTGCCTCCCTCGGCATGTAGCCACGGCCGACCAACCCCAGGACGCGGCCGGCACACGGTTGCTTGGGGCCGTGAGCGACGTCATTAAACTAAAACAGCGAGAACAACGAAGGAAGGACCGAGTAAGCACATGGCGGAGCAGGCGGACGGCGGCAGCGCGGCGGGCAGCGCCCCGGAGCAGGAATCCCACAACAACGCTCCCATCGGGATTTTCGACTCCGGGGTCGGCGGCCTCACCGTGGCGCGCACGATCGTGGACCTTCTGCCGCACGAATCAATCATCTACATCGGGGATACCGCTAACTCGCCTTATGGGGATAAGACGATCGCGCAGGTCCGCGAGTACGCCCGGATGGTCGCCGACGAGCTGGTCTCCCGCGGGGTGAAGATGATCGTCATCGCCTGCAACACCGCCTCAGCTGCCTTCATGCGCGACGCCCGCGAGCGCTACCCGATCCCGGTCGTGGAGGTCATCCTGCCCGCGGTCCGCCGCGCCGTGTCCGCGACCCGGAACAACCGCATCGGCCTGATTGGGACGCAGGCGACGGTCACCTCCGGGGCCTACCAGGACCTCTTCGCCGCTAGTCCGGACGTCACCGCCGTTGCCCAGGCTTGCCCGCAGTTCGTCCCCTTCGTAGAGCGGGGGATCACCTCGGGTCGCCAGATCCACGCGTTGGCGGAGGGGTACCTCGAGCCGCTGAAGGAGGCCGGGGTGGACACCGTGGTTCTGGGGTGCACGCACTATCCGCTGCTCACCGGGGTGGTGCAGTTCGTCATGGGGGAGGACGTCACGCTGGTGAACTCTGCGGAGGAGACCGCGAAGATGGTCTACCGCACGCTGGCGGAAAGCGGGCAGCTGGCGGATAACGACCCAGAGCGTCAGGCCACCTTGTCCTTCGAATCCACCGGGGACCCGCACCGCTTCGCGCAACTCGCACAGCGCTTCTTGGGGCCGAAGATCACGAGCGTGTCGCAGATCCCGGAGCTGCTGCGCTAGTCCCGGTACTAACCCCTGTTCTAGCCCCTGGGGCGCGGCGGAACCGCCCCGGAGTTGGTCCTGGACAGCCCCGGATCCACCCCGCTGAGCGAAACCTGATCTAAAGCTTGCCCAAATATCGAAAAACGCCGGGCATCGTGAAACAATGTCCACTTATGGAGATGCTTGTGTTGGGTTGTTCCGGAAGCGTGCCCGGACCCTCGGCCGCGGCCTCGGGGTATTTCCTGCGCAGCGCGGCGGGCGAGGGCGTGGTCGTGGACCTGGGCTCGGGGGTGCTCAAGCAGATGCAGCGCTATGAGGGCATCGACCCCTCCGACTGCCACGTCGTCCTCTCCCACATGCACGCCGACCACTGCTCGGACGTCC
The DNA here is from genome assembly GCA_043426695.1 of Corynebacterium sp. Taxonomy (GTDB): domain Bacteria; phylum Actinomycetota; class Actinomycetes; order Mycobacteriales; family Mycobacteriaceae; genus Corynebacterium. Next base: position 12,073 of record JBHWRM010000082.1, read on the forward strand.
CGAGCCTGCTGGTGTGGCGCCGCTACCACCCCTTCGCGCCGGCGAGCACCCGCCACAAGCTGATCGGGCCGAGCATCGCAGCCAAGCACATCGGCCAGGCCAGCGCCGACTCCCCGGAGGCGCCGGACGACCTCACCGACACCTTCGAGGTCCTCGACCACGTCGTCGGGCCGGAGAGCGATTTCGACGCCGAGACCTGGCCACATCACACCATCGGCGACCTGCGGATCTATGCCGTGGATGCTATCCACCCCACCGAGGCCTACATCATCCGCTTCGAGGACTCCTCCGGCTTCTCCGTGGTCTACAGCGGCGACACCGCGCCGACCCCGGCCCTGGCGCGCATCGCCGCGGGGGCGGACGTCCTCGTCTGCGAGGCGACCTGGGGCGATGGGGGCGCGACCATGCCGGAGGGCATGCACCTCTCCGGCGCGGAGGCCGGCGAGGCCGCCCAGGCAGCGGGCGTGGGCCGGCTCGTGCTGACCCACATCCCGCCATGGGGGGATAAGGCCGCCACCGTCGCCGCGGCCGCCCGCCACTACACGGGGCCCATCGAGGTCGCCCGGCCAGGTCTGCGCATCAGCGAGCAGCACTAAGCGCCCGCTACACTGGCTGGCATGTCTAATACGCCAGAACAAAGCACCCATACCCGCGCCGATGGCCGCAGCGTCGACCAGCTGCGCGACATCCGAATCACCCGCCGGTTCACCACCAACCCGGCAGGCAGCGTGCTCGTTGAATTCGGGAACACCCGGGTGATGTGCACCGCCAGCGTGGAACTCGGCGTGCCGCGCTTCAAGCGGGACTCCGGCGAGGGCTGGCTGACCGCGGAGTACGCGATGCTGCCCTCTGCCACCCACGAGCGCATGCCGCGCGAGTCCATGAAGGGCAAGGTCAAGGGCCGCACGCACGAAATCTCGCGCCTGGTGGGCCGCTCGCTGCGCGCCGCGGTGGATCTGAGCGAGCTGGGGGAGAACACCATCCAGCTCGACTGCGACGTCCTGCAGGCCGACGGCGGCACCCGCACCGCCTCTATCACCGGCACCTACGTCGCGCTGGCCGATGCCGTGGCCGCCCTCAAGGAGCGCGGCGCCGTGCCGGGCGAGCCGCTGCTCGACCCCATCGCGGCGGTTTCCGTGGGCATCATCGACGGTCAGATCTGCCTCGACCTGCCGACAC
>JBHWRM010000083.1:0-21832 GCA_043426695.1 Corynebacterium sp.
CGGTTGCGGTGGCGTTCGGTCGAAAAGGGGCATAGCGCTGATCTTATCGCGCCCGGCTGGCGGGGCGTGGGGAACGAGGCGCGACGATAGTGCACAATTCGCGGAACATAGTAGGGTTTGGATAGCGATTTACCCCCGCACCGTGCTGGGGAGAAGTGGCTTGAAGGAGAGTCGAGGAGTACGGCATGAGTGCCAAGCAGAAGAACTACGCCATTGAGACGTTTACGGAGCCCGAGCGGATCCGAAACTTCTGCATCATCGCGCACATCGACCACGGGAAGTCGACGCTGGCGGACCGCATCCTCGACCTCTCCGGCGTCATCGAACACCGCGATATGCGCGACCGCTACCTGGACAACATGGAGCTGGAGCGGGAGCGTGGCATCACCATTAAGGCGCAGAACGTGCGCATCCCGTGGATGCCGCAGTCTGGCGCGCACGAGGGGGAGAAGCTGGTCCTCCAGCTCATTGATACCCCGGGCCACGTGGACTTTACCTACGAGGTCTCCCGCGCCCTCGAGGCGTGTGAAGGTGCGATCCTGCTGGTCGACGCCGCCCAGGGCATCGAGGCCCAGACGCTGGCGAACCTCTACCTCGCGATGGATAAGGACCTGGAGATCATTCCTGTCCTGAACAAGATCGACCTCCCGGCAGCCGACCCGGATAAGTACTCCCAGGAGCTGGCCAACATCATCGGCTGCGAGCCGGAGGAGGTCCTGCGCGTCTCGGGCAAGACGGGCGAGGGCGTGCCGGAGCTGCTGGACCGAGTCTGCGAACTCGTTCCGCACCCGGTGGGCGACCCGGATGCCCCGGCTCGCGCGCTGATCTTCGACTCGGTGTACGACACCTACCGCGGCGTGGTGACCTACGTCCGCATGATGGACGGTCGCCTGAACGACCGCGAGAAGAACAAGATGATGTCCACCGGCACGGAGCACGACACCCTCGAGATCGGTGTCGTCTCCCCGGGGCCGACGAAGACCAAGGGCCTTGGCGTCGGCGAGGTGGGCTATCTCATCACCGGTGTGAAGGACGTCCGCCAGTCCAAGGTTGGCGATACCGTCACCCTGGCGCACAACGGCGCGACCGAGCCGCTGCAGGGCTACGCGGAGCCGAAGCCGATGGTCTACTCGGGCCTGTTCCCGATCTCCGCGGACCAGTACCCGGAACTGCGTGAGGCCATCGAGAAGCTGCAGCTTAACGACGCCTCCCTGAGCTTCGAGCCAGAGACCTCCGTCGCCCTGGGCTTCGGTTTCCGCTGCGGCTTCCTCGGGCTGCTGCACATGGAGATCACCCGCACCCGCCTGGAGCGGGAGTTCGGCCTGGACCTGATCTCCACCGCCCCGTCCGTGGTCTACCGCGTGATCCAGGAGGACGGTACCGAAACCTTCGTGCGCAACCCGTCCGACTGGCCGGGTGGCAAGCTGCAGGCGGTTTACGAGCCGATGGTGGATATGACGATCATCGTGCCGGAGGCTTTCCTGGGCGGGACCATGGAGCTGTGCCAGTCCAAGCGCGGCCAGATGAAGAACATGGACTTCCTCTCCCAGGATCGCGTGGAGCTGCGCTACCGCATCCCGCTGGGCGAGATCATCTTCGATTTCTTCGATTCCCTGAAGTCTCGCACCAAGGGCTACGCCTCCCTGAACTACGAGGAGGCCGGCGAGGAGCAGGCGGATCTGGTGAAGGTGGATATCCTGCTGCAGGGCGAGCCGGTGGATGCGTTCAGCGCGATCGTGCACCGCGAGAATGCTCACTACTACGGCAACAAGATGGCCGTGAAGCTCAAGGACCTGATCCCGCGCCAGCAGTTCGAGGTGCCGATCCAGGCTGCCATCGGCTCGAAGATCATCGCGCGTGAGAATATCCGCGCGCTGCGCAAGGACGTCCTCGCCAAGTGTTACGGCGGTGACATCTCGCGTAAGCGCAAGCTGCTGGAGAAGCAGAAGGAAGGTAAGAAGCGCATGAAGAATATCGGTACCGTCTCGGTGCCGCAGGAGGCCTTCGTCGCTGCCCTGTCCACCGGGGGCGAGGACTAGCTTCCTTTCTTTATGACGACGACCCGGCCGCCAATTTTGGCGTAGCCGGGTCGTTGTGTATTCAGCCCGCTCCTGGGTCCTGCGCGTGGGCGCCGGGGTGGCGCGCGGAACGGGGGAAGCGGGCGCTGTGAGTTTTAGTCTGTGAGCTCTAGTCTGCGACTGGGGTCGGGGTGGTCGCTGGGCTGGTCTGCTCGGCACTCTGCTCAGCGGCGTTGCCCGTGGGCTGAGATGCGCGCTTGGCGTCGATGCGGCGGGCCAGGAAGGCGAAGATCGCGCCGGAGATGTTGTGCCAGACTGCGGCGATCGCGCCAGGGATGGCCGCCTCGGGGCTCCAGTACTTGCCAGCCATCGCGGAGGACAGGCCTGCGGACTGGGTAGCAACCTCGATGGAGGTGGTGCGGGCTACGGCTTGGGAGTAGCCGAAAACCTTGGCGGCCAGGAAGCCCAGGCCGTAGCCGATGGCGTTGTGCAGGATCACCGCGATGAGGGTGAGCAGACCGACTTTAGCCAGGGTGTCGGAGGATTTTGCGACGGCGGGGAAGACCACGCCACCAATGGCGATGATGGACAGCCACGGCAGGATCGGCAGCAGCGCGGTGACGAAGCGGTCGAAGATCACGCGGATGACCAGGCCGCCGATGACGGGCAGCAGCACCGTCTGGACCAGGGACCAGGCCATGTTGGCGCCGTCGACCGGGGTCTCCTCACCGGCGAGCAGCAGCATGATGATCGGGGTGGCGATGGGGGACAGGATCGTCGACACGGAGGTCATGGCGACGGAGAGGGCGACGTCGCCCTTCGCCAGGTAGGCGACCACGTTGGAGGTGGTGCCACCGGGGACGGAGCCCAGCATCAGCAGGCCGATGGCGAGCATCGGATTGAGCCCCAGCAGCTTGGCGACCGCGACCGCGCCCAGCGGCATGATGATGAACTGGGCGATTACGCCGACGAAGATCGGCCAGGGGCGGCGCAGGATCTCCTTGAAGTCCGGCAGGGTTAGCGTGAGGCCCATGCACAGCATGATGATGGCGATCATCGTGGAGACGTGCGGGGCCAGCGGGGTGAAGGTTCCGGGGGAGAAGAAAGCTAGGGCGGAGCCGGCCAGGATGAACGCGGGGAAGGCGAAGACAGCGATGCGCGCCGAGCGCTCTTCGGCGTCCACGGTGGTGGTGTTCGTGGTGGTGTTGTGCTGAGTCATGAGATCACTATATGGGATTTGGTTCCCAAAGTGTGAAACGGGGTGGTTTTATGCTGAGCGTGGCTAAGCTGGGGTGCAAGTGTTCAACAGAACGTGGCCGTCAGTGAGACGGGCGCAGCGCGCGTGAGGAAAGAGGGAGGTGTGCGCGATGTTGACCGGCGGAGAAGGATTCACGACCTGGTTCACGAGCGATCTGCATCTTGGGCACCCCTTGGTGTCCGGCATTAGAGGTTTCGGTGAGGATGAGGCCGGGGTTGCCCGGCATGATGACACGCTGCTCGGCAACCTGCGCGAGGCCCTGCAGGAGGGTGACCACCTGTGGATCCTCGGAGATATCTCCAGCGGCTGGGAGCCACAAGAAGAGGCAGCACTCGACAAGATCCAGGCGGCGCTGCGAGGGGATGACATGCCGCGGGTCTACCTCCACCTGGTGAGCGGAAACCACGACTCGACCCACCCGCTGCATACGCACGCCTACCTGCGCCAGCCCCGCTTCTTGGAGGTCTTCGACTCCGTGCAGTCGATGCAAAACCTCCTATGGGAAGCCCATACGGTGTGGCTCAACCACTTCCCACGCCCCGGCCAGGACCATATCCCGGGTGGTTCTCGCCACGACGAGCTGCGCCTGGATGTGCCCTGGATGCTTCACGGCCACCTTCACTCACCGAGACCCATCACCGGGATCGGCCAGGTCGACGTGGGTGTGGATCCCTGGGGGTTCAAGCCGGTGGTCAAGGAAGAGCTCATGGAGACCCTCATGGCCTCCGGTCGGGCTTAAGTACCGATCATTTATCACCCTGCGCTGAAAAATTTGGATCGGCTGGATTGCTCTGAGAGGCCTCTAAGGTAGGGTTAATCCGAAAACCTCGTGCCTCAAGCTGCTTGTCCTGCTTCAGGCGCCCTGGACGTTTAAAGGTGGGAACAGTGAAGTTCAATATTCGAACTGCCGCGACATCGGCGCGCTCGATCGCTGCCGTACTCCTCGGTGCGGGCCTCACTGTCTCGGCTGTCGCGGGCCCGGTTGGCGCAACGAACGCGGCGAAGCAGGAAGCGCTCGCTGCATGGCCAGCGACGTCCGAAGACCTGGGCAAGTGCATCACCAACGTGCCTGCCGAGACCACGATGGCCGTCGTCACTCCGAAGGGAATCGCGAAGACCGACAACGCCGACGAACCACGTCCAGGGCTGTCCGTGATGAAGATGTATATCGCGGACTACGTCCTGAAGTCCGGGGATAAGTCCGGCCGCGATTGGTACCTCACCCAGAAGATGCTCCGCATCTCCGACGACGATGCCGCTAACCAGCTCTATAAGAAGTACCCGGAGGCGATCACCAAGACCGCCCAGCGCTATGGCCTGTGGAGCACCGTGGCGGGGGATAAGTGGGGCACCTCGTTGACGAGCGCGACCGACGCCGCGGTCTTCCTCGATAACCTGCGCAAGAACACCCCCGACTCCCCGGTGCTGTTCTGGATGGGCACGGCGGCCCCCGTGGCCAGCGACGGCACCCGTCAGAACTGGGGTACCGCGCAGCTGCCGGGCGCCGAAGGTACCAAGTGGGGTTGGTCCGACTATGGCCAGACCGCCGTGAGCTCCGCCAGCTACGGCGCGAATTACACTGCCGCTGCCTTCACCTGGGGCGGGCCCGCTAAGCAGACCGCGGATGTGAAGTCTGCCCGCCCGCACTCCTGGTAGGCCCCACGTCACCTAGACTGGTTTCTCAAGAAAGGGTTCTTCCCATGAAGGAGGAAACAGACTGTGAGCAACAACCGCGACAACGGAAACGGCCGCCCCAATTGGGATTTTGAGGACGACGACGCCGAGACCTCATTCTTCCCCCGCGTCAACGACGAGGGCCTTGATCAGGCCAGCGACGGTTTCGACGGAAACGATGATGCAACGCGCATTATTCGCCCACAAGGCGGGGCGGATCAGGACGCGACGGGGCAGTTCGACACTCAATACCTCCCGGACGGGGCAGCGGGCAGCTCTGGCTATGGGGCCGCGCAGTACCCGCCGCACGGGGCGGCAGGGCAGCCGGACTACCAGAACGGGCAGCCGCCCCAGTATCGCCACAATCAGCCGCAGTACCAGCAGGGCCTACCCCAGTACCAGCAGGGCCCACCACCGGGCTACGGTGCCGGCTACCCGGGACCGCAACGGCCAGGCCCACAGCAGGGCTATCAGCAGCCGACGAATGGCTACCCGCCGCGCCAGCCACAGCAGCACGGCAACCCCCAATTCAGCGGCGGAGCCTCAGGGCAGAACGGCCAGGGCAAGCGGCGCACCCCAGTGGGGCCCATCCTGGGAATCCTGCTGGTCATCGCTCTGCTGATCGGTGGGTTCATGTGGTGGAACAACCGCTCCGATGAGTCGGCGGACGACAAAACCTCGAGCTCGACGACCACAACCACCACCGTCACCACCGAGCCGAGCACCGAAGCGCCGGAAACGGAGGAGCCGAGTCGCGGCCCCAACCTGGATGATCTGCGCAATCGCCTCGGCGGCCGCGATAACCAGGACTCGGGTACTCAGCAGCCGGGCGGGGATACCAACCCAGCACCGGAGGGGAATAACCCGGGCAATGGCACCGGCGGCATTCAGCTGCCCGACACCGACCAGCTCGAGCAGGACCTGCGCAACCGCGCCGACGACCTGCTGAACCAGCTGGGCTAGTACCCAGCTCCTGCTCGTGGGGCGTTGCGGCGCGCCCGCTGGAGGAGGCCTAAGAAGATGAGTAAGGCCTAGGGCGACCTAGGGGAGCCTAGAGCCTCGGGGTTTCACCCCGGAGTGCCTTGATCCGTTCCTTCTCGGCGGCGAGTACCTCGCTCATGACCTGCTGGTCAGTGATGTCCATGGCCTCCGGATTCTGCTGGGCGGCCACCGAATCCCGGGCGTAGGAATCGAACAATTCCCGTTTAGTTGCCAGCAGCAGGTGCAGTTGTTCCTCCACGGAATCCGGGGTGAGCAGCCGGTGCACCTCGACCGGGTTGATCTGGCCCATCCGGTGGGCGCGCGCGATGGCTTGCGCCTCGACCGCCGGGTTGAGCTGAGGCTCGATGAGCACCACGTGGTTCGCCGCCTGGATATTCAACCCCTCGCTGGCCGCGTTGATCTGCGCAACGAGCACCGCGCCGGGCTCAGCTGCCGTGAAATCATCCACCGCCTGCTGGCGTTCCTGGTGGCTCACCCCGCCCGCGATCGGGCCGAATGCCCGGTCGCCGAGGCTACCCATGAGGTGATCGAGCACGCCGCGGAAGTACGTGAACACGATCGTCTTATCATCGTCCAGACCATCGGTGAGCAGCTCGGCGAAGCGCTCCATCTTCGCCGACCCCGGCCCGCTGAAGCTCTGCCGCATCTGCATGAAATTGCCCGCTTCGACGGCCTCGTTGTACTTCTCGCGGTCCGACTCCCGCGCCTCGATCCATTCCTCCGTTTCGGTCAGCGGAGGCAGCTCGGCGAGGACGTCGCTCTGGTTGCGGCGCAGGTAGCGGCGTGCGACGACCTTGCGGAACTCACGAGCGCTCCTGCGTGCCTTCTCGAGCTTGGGCTCGAGCTCTGGGTCGAGGTAGCCCAGCAGCGTCTCCATCTCCGACACCCGGTTTTCCAGCGGGGTGCCGGAAAGGTAGGTAACGACGTCTGTCCGTGCGGTCAGTTGCTGCACCCCCTGGGCCTGCTTGGACTTGGGGTTCTTTGCCCGGTGCGCCTCGTCGACGACGAGCGCGCCGAATTCCAGGTCACCGGTCATGACCGTGGAGTCTCCGCGCACCTCGGGGAACCCCACGATGGCGACCCCGCCCCGGTTGCTGAAGGCCTCGTAGGCGGCGTCCTTGTACGGTCCAGCGATGATGTGGGGTTCAAGGTCCGTGAACTTCTTGATCTCTCGCTGCCAGTTGATGCGCAGGCTGGGCGGGCAGATCACCACGAAGTGCTTCTCGCCGCGGGCGGCGAGGTGGGCGAATACCGCCAGGGCCTGCATGGTTTTACCCAGGCCCATTTCATCTCCGATCAGGACCTTGCGCTGGGCAAGCGCATACCTTGCCCCGAAGTCCTGGTAGCCACGCAAGCTCGCGTGCAGCACGCCACGGAGGGTGATCTCCTCGATGGATTTGGCGATGTCCTCCGGCACGGCGGTGGCGGACTTGTCGTCGCCGAAGGCGTGAAACTCGGCCGCGCGGATGGCATAGAGATTCCACGCCTGCTCTGCAGATAGTGATGCCCCGCGGGTGGGGATCCTCGTCAGCTCCGCCTGCGTGATCAGACGCGGACCATCGGCCGGGCGGGCTAGTGCGAAATCGCTGAAACCCTGCGCGGAGGCCTCGAAGCTTTCCGGCAGTGCCAGGAACGGTCCCTCGAGATTCGCCTCGCGTCGCTGCTCGCGGAACTGGAGCAGCTCAGCCAGTGCCCGGACGTAGGCAGTGGAGGGGCCCTTATCCCGGTAGTCGATCACCGCGGGCTGGTCCGCGCGCATTTCGGCGGCGTAGCGCTTCGCCGCGGCGATGGCCTGCCGAGCGGTCTGTTCTCCCACGCCGTCGTAGCGGGTGAGGTCGCTGACGGCGGCGGCCTCGATGTCCAGCAGGTTCAGGTGCTGCAGGGGGCCTAAGCGCAGGGATGTCGACGGCGTGAGCTGGTCGAGGATCTGGATGTCGGTCTGCCTCAGCTCCGAGTCCGCCAGCGTGGTCTTCAGGGAGTGCCGCTGGCTCTCGACCTCCGCCAGTAGTGATGTCTCGGTGGCTTCGACCTCCGCCAGACGCACGAGCGCTTGCCGGTGGACATCGATCTCCGCGGGCTGGTGCCAGTGTACCTCCCAGCCGGTGAGCTTTTCCAATTCGGCGGTGATCGCCGGGCGCATCGCCGCGAGGTCGACCCCCAAGAACTGGCCGCGATTCGTGGAGCCCAGGGCGGCGTCCACTCCGGTCAACACGGAGTGAACAGTGGCGCTGTCGATGGCAGCGTACCTGCGGTACGTGTCGATCTGCGCCTGTGGGCGGGAACGGAACAGGCGGCGCAGGCCCCGGTACTCGGCGAGCTTTTTCAGTTCAGGGCGCTGCTCCTCCAGCTCATCGCGGCTTGGGATCGTGCCCACGGTCTGCAGCGAGGAGGTGAGCTCGTTCCAGGGAAGGCTCGGGGCTTGGCCTGGTGCGACGGTTCGCAGGAAGGCGGCCGTGCTGAGATTCTGGCCAAAGCCAAAGAGGCGGGCGGAGTCCTCGGAGCACAGGGTGGGGGCGGGGCCGCCCTCGCGGAGCCGGTTGACCCGCTCGGTGGTGGCCTCCCAGTGGAAACGCACGTCGATGAGCTCGTCGATGAGCGAATCAATGCGTTGAGCCGTGACTTCTTGGCCGTCGATGTTCACGCCGAACATCCTATCAACGCCTGTGTCGGCAGACCGAGCGAAATGAGGCGAGGGGAGTGGCGGCGGAGAGGAGAAAATGACGGCGAAATGTAGTCTGCGTCACTATGCTGGAAAATATAACTATCTACCGACAAAACGGAGGTTTCACATGGTGCAGCGAGTAGGCATCGTCGGAGCAGGACTCATGGGAGCTGGAATCGCAGAGGTTGCTGCGAAGTCTGGCGCGGACGTCCTCGTGTGGGAGCTGAAGCAGGAGGCCGTCGACGCCGGCCAGGCGCGAATCGAGAAGTCCCTGGCTAAGGCCGTGGAGCGCGGGAAGCTCTCCGCAGAGGACCGGGACGCTACCCTGTCCCGTCTGAGTTACACCACCAACCTGGAGGACTTCGCGGACCGCGAGATGGTCATGGAGGCCATCGTCGAGAACGAGAAGATCAAGAAGGACGTCTTCGCACAGCTCGACGAGATTGTCGAGGATAAGACCGCGCCGCTGTGCTCCAACACCTCGTCGCTGCCGATCCAGACCATCGCCTCGGCGACGAAGAACCCGGAGCGCGTGCTCGGCCTGCACTTCTTCAATCCGGTTCCGGTTCTGCCTCTCGTGGAGGTCATCCCGGCGCTGACTACCTCTGAGGAGGCAGTGGAGAAGGCGCAGACCTTCGCGACCGAGAAGATGGGTAAGACTGCCATCCGTGCGAAGGACCGTTCCGGCTTCATCGTGAACTTCCTGCTGGTGCCGTACATGCTCTCCGCGATCCGCATGGTGGAGCAGGGCGTGGCCACCGCAGAAGACATCGACACCGGCATGAAGTTGGGCGCCGCGCACCCGATGGGCCCGCTCACCCTGGCCGACATGGTTGGCCTCGACACCTGCGCGTTCATCGCGGACGTGATGTTCGAGGAGTTCGGCGACCCGACGTACTCCTGCCCGCCGCTGCTGCGCCGCATGGTGCAGGCCGGCCACTTCGGCCGCAAGTCCGGCAAGGGCTTTTACGAGTACTAAAAATATTTCTGCCCCGCCCGCGGTTTTTCTGTACCGTGGAAAGGGCAAAGGAAAATTCCTACTTTTAGGAGGAAGCACATGTCTTTCGACGACATCAAGGGCAAGGCAAAGGAAGCTTTCGGCGACGCAACGGGCGACGAGTCCACCAAGGCTGAGGGCAAGATGGATCAGGCTAAGTCCGATCTGCAGGACAAGGCTAACGAGGCCAAGGACAAGGCTGCTGAGGCCTTCAACAACGCGACCGACAAGTAAAGAACTTTCCCTCGTTTAAGCCCCTGGGCGTAAACCCCGGCGCTTAAGTTGAAAATTTTTGAGGCTCCCAACCGGTTTTCGGTGGGAGCCTTTCTTGTTGCCGCGTCGCCTGAGGTTGTCGGCTAGCCCGGGTGCTTAACCTTCCGCGGGCTCATCCTCCGGCTCGCCCTCCCAGAAACCGAAGCGCTTCAATCGTTCGCGGTCGGCCGCCGAGGTCGAGCCCGTGAGCTTCAGCAGTTCGGAGTAGATACCCCCGGAGGTTGCCAGCTCGGCGGGGGAGCCGACCTCGTCGACGCGGCCCTCGTCCAGGGTGACGATGGTGTCGACGTTCGCGATCGTCGACAACCGGTGGGCGATCACCAGCGTGGTGCGCCCTTCCATCAGTTGTTCCAGGCCTGCCTGGACCACACGCTCTGCCTTGGTGTCCAGCGCGGAGGTGGCCTCATCCAACACCAGCACGGGTGCGTCCTTCAGCATCGCTCTGGCTACCGCGATGCGCTGCTTCTGGCCGCCGGAAAGACGCAGGCCCCGCTCGCCGATGACCGTGTCGTAGCCGTCGGTGAAGCCCATGATGAACTCGTGCGCATTCGCGCGCTTGGCAGCATCCTCAATCTCTGCCTGGCTGGCATACGGGCTGGCGTAGGCGATGTTCTCCCGGATCGTGCCGGAGAACAGCGCGGGCTCCTGGAAGACCACGCCCACCGAGGAACGTAGCTCCGCGCTGCTCAACGTCGAGACGTCCTTAGAACAGACGGTGAGCGTCCCAGCGGTGGGCTGGTACAGGCCCAGCAGGAGGTTCACCAGGGTGGATTTACCGCCGCCGGACTCGCCGACCAGCGCCACCGTCTGGCCCCGCTGAGCGCTGAAACTCACATCGTGAATGACGGGCTCGCCGGGCAGGTACTCGAAATCCACGTCCCGGAACTCGAAGACCGGCCCCGACTGCGGGGCTGAAAGCTGCGGGACGAGAGCAGCGTCCACATCCTCCTGGTCGACGAGCATGCTGCCGCCTGGGCGAGAGGCTTGCTGCAAGGCGGGTGCTGTTGTTGGCTCCTCCAGCTCCTCCATCGCTTCGAAGTATTCGCGGGAACCGGCGGCGGCGCGCTGGGCGGTGTCCACCAGCCAGCTCATCATGCTGGCCGGCTGGCGGGCCATGACCACAAGCTGAAGGAGCAGGACCATGTCGCCGATGGTGAAGCGCCCATTGATCGTCTGCCAAAACAGGGTGAGGTAGATGGCGAAGAAGATGATGTTCATCCCGCCCATGCGGAGGGTGTCCATCATGTGCCAGTAACGGGACTGCACGCGGGTGATCTGCACGGTCTCGTCGAAGTGCTTCTGGAAGATGCGCAGCTCGCGCAGCTCCGTGACGAAGGACTTAACCACCTTCACCTGGCCGATGACCTCAGCGAACCGGCCCTGGGCGGTGTCAATGTGCTCGTTTTTCTCCTTCTCCCAGACGATCCACTTCCGGCTGGTCAGCGCGGTGAGCCACAGATACATCGGGAAGATCACGGCCAGCAGCAGAGCCAACGGCCAGTAATAGATCGCGGTGATCACCAGGATCATCGCGACCGTGAGCAGCATGGAGAAGAAGTTATTGGCGAAGGACTGCATAAACTGGGTTAGTCCCAGGATCGAGCGGTCCAGCCGCGAGATGATGGTGCCCGTGACCTGCTTGTCGTAGTAGCTCTGCGGCAGGCTGAGCAGCTTCGCGAAGTAGCGGTTGGAGAGAATTTGCCGCATTCGGGTGGCCATCACGTCACCGAACCAGCCACCGATATTGCGAACCAGATTGCTGGCCAGCTCCACGCCGAGCAGAGCCACGGCTAGCCAGATCACGGTTTGCAGCGCGGTGTCGCGGGAGAGCTCGCCCTGCACCGAGGCCACGATCGTGTCGGTGGCGTTTTTCACCAGGAATGGTGCGGCCAGTGCCAGGCCGGCGGTGAGGATGCTCGAGATCATCACGATCACGTAGAAGGGCATGAGCTCCTTCGTGGATCGCAGAATCCTGCCGAAAGCGGCAATCATGTACTCGCGTTCTCCTTCGTTGGGCTTGAGGTCTAACAACCAAGAAGCCTAGCGAAGAGAGCAGACAGGTCTTAAGCGCGCTCTCCGAAGCCTGCAGCGGCGATGCGGTCCAGCGCCTCCGTGAGGATCTCCCGCGACGTCGCAAAATTGATCCGCACGTGCCCGACACCACCGGCGCCGTAGATGGCTCCGGTGTTGAAGGCCACCTTCGCCCGCTCAAGGATCTGCTCCGCTGGGTCCGGTGCTGTTTCGCTATTCCCGTCTGTTGCCATAGAGACCCCGGGAACGTCGCGGACGTCCACCCACAACAGGTAGGTCCCCTCTGGGCGGTGGAACCTCGCGCCGGGCAGGACCTCGGGCAGGCGGCGTTCGATCAGGTCGAGGTTGCCGCTGAGGTAGTCGATCTGTTCCTCCAGCCAGCCGGAGTCGTTGCGGTAGGCGGCGGTCGCGGCGGCGATTCCGATGGTGGAGGCCTCCCCGGTGCGCAGCTTGTGCACGCGGGCCATGATGTCGCGGTCGCGCGGGGAGCTCAAGATCATCTGGGCGCATCTAAGACCGGCGGTGTTCCACCCCTTCGACGTGGCGGTGACCGTGATGGTGTTCTCGGCCGCGACCTCGCTGACCGAGGCAGCCGGGGTGTGTTGGTGTCCCGGGTAGACGATCGGGGCGTGGATCTCGTCGGAGATCACCCGCACGTTGTACTTCGCCGCCAGTTCCACGACGTCGCGCAGCTCTTCCTTGCTGAACACCCGGCCGAGCGGATTATAGGGACTGCACAGGATTAGTGCCCCGACCGGCGCGGCTGGGTTTCCATCTTCCGCCTGTCCGTTGTGTCCCGCTTCCTTTCCGACGACGACGCGTCCGCGTGTGCTTGTGGTGCCGGATGCGAAGACCTCCTCCAGGGCCGCGAGGTCGAACGTGCCCTCCGGGGCCATAGCCACCTCGATCGTGGGCCGGCCGGTGACGTCCGGGATTTCGAAGAAGGGGTTATAGGCGGGCACGGGCAGGACGATCGCGGAGCCAGCGGGGGTGAGCTCCTCGACGGCGATCGTCACACCCTTGACCACGTCGGGGACGGTGCGAACCCAGTCGGGGGAGAAGCTCCAGCCGAACCGGCGCTCGTAGAATGCAGCGAGTGCTTCCCGCAGCTCCACGTCGTCAGCGGAGTAGCCGAAATATTCGCGGTCCACGCAGTCCTGGATGGCGTGGGCGACGGCGGGACAGGTGTGGAAGTCAGATTCCGCGACCCACATGGGGATGACGTCATCGGGGTAGCCGCGCCACTTCTTCGTACCGCGGCGGTGCAGTTCAGCCAGGGTGGGCAGTTCGAGGGAGCTGGAATTGTGGCTAGTCATGGGCAATAGTGTACGCGCCCGGATGGGGGCATAGACAACTCTGTCTATGTTGTGGCTTTGGGTGCTTAACTAAAATCGAGTATCGATTGAACTCCAGAGCGCCAGGCGGGTCGACTGTCGATGGAGCTGTCGCGGTCCGGCGGATGTTCCCCGTGACTGATGAAGGAAGGTCAACATGAAGAATAAAACTCTGCGGATTGGCGCAGGCATCGTCGGCGTGACCCTGGCGGCAGGCCTGGTTGCGTGCTCGGAGGAGGATACCGCCGCCCAGGGTGGGCGCACCATCGACAACTGCGGCATGGAGATTTCGATCGAGGAAAAGCCGGAGCGCATCGTCACCCTGCGCCAGGCCACCACCGAAAATCTCTTCGAGCTGGGCCAGAAGGACAAGATGGTTGGCACCAGCTCGCTGCGCGATAAGGTCCAGCCGAAGTGGCAGGAGGCTTATGACAGCATTCCAGTGCTGAGCAAGACCGTCGCAACAGCGGAGCAGGTGCTCGACGTGGACCCGGACTTCATCGTCGCGACCCAGCGTGGCAGCTTCGTTGAGAGTCTCACCGGTACCCGTGAGTTCTGGGCGGATAACGGGGTCCGCACCTTCGTCTCCAACACGGACTGTCCGGAAGATGGAACGACCGGTTTCGAGAATCTTCAAAAGGACTACGAGCAGTTGGGCGAAATTCTCGGTGCGGAAGAAGAGGCCAAGAAGCTCATCGACCGCACGCAGGAGGCCGTCGACAACGCGGATGTGAACTCTGGCAAGTCGCTGGCCTTCCTCTTCAATATCAACGACGCCGCCCCGTGGGTCGACGGCCGCTATGGCATCTCCAACGACATCGCGAAGCTCACCGGTTCGACCAACGTCTTCGAGGATCTCAAGGAGGCTCGCAACGAAGTCAGCTGGGAGGCTTTCGCCGAGAAGGATCCGGACTACATCGTCGTCGCCGATATCTCTGGCCGCGGCCTGCCGATGGATACCGCGCAGGAGAAGATCGACGAGCTCAAGCGCGAGCCCGCGACCAAGAACATGAAGGCGGTGCGCGAGAACAAGTTCATCGTCGTCCCGGGCGTTGGCTTGGACCCGTCCGTGCGCTCCCTCGAGCCACTGGAGATCATTGCCAAGGAAGTCTCCAAGGACGACTAGCTCCTAGCCCTGCTGCCTGCCCACCGTCCGTGTCTGGGCGGCTCGCTACACTGGAGCGCATGTTAGATTTCGACACGCCTTCCAGCCTTCCCTACGAGCTGCCGGACTTCGCCAACGTCGAGGTCAGCGAACTCGTTCCGGCCTTCTTCACTGCTGTGGACGATCACGCCGCAGAGATTGCCGCCATCGCGGCGAACCCCGAGGAGCCGACCTGGGAGAACACCCTGGAGGCGCTCGAGACCTCCGGGCGGATGCTCGACCGCGTGCTCGCGGTGATCTTCAACTACGCCGGCACGATGGCCACCCCGGAGATTCGTGACGTTGAGGAGGCGGTCTCCCCGCCACTGGCGAAGCACTTCTCTGAGCTCTACCTCAATGAGGCGCTGTGGGAGCGCATCAAGCAGGTCGACGAGAACACTCAGATCGAGGAGGGGAGCGAGGAGGCCGCGCTCATGGCCTACTGGCGTCGCAAGTTCCGCCGGGGCGGGGCGGAACTCGCCCCGGAGCAGCGGGAAGTGCTCAAGCAGATCGACGAGCGCCTCGCCGAGCTGTCCACCCGCTTCGGCCGTGTCCTGCAGGAGCAGACCGAAGCGTCCGCCGTGTTGGTCACCGAGGAGGAAGAGCTCGCGGGTCTCAGCGCGGCCACCCGCGAGGTGCTGGCCACCGATGCGAAGGAGGCAGGCAAGGAGGGCTGGCTCATCCGGCTCGGCCTGCCCAGTGTGCAGCCCATCCTGGAGTCTCTTGAAAACCCGGAAGTCCGCCGCCGGGTCTACGAGGCCTCCCTGCAGCGGGCGGGTACTGCCAACGATGAGACCCTCAAGGAGATCGCTCGCCTGCGCGCCCGCCGCGCAGCGCTTCTGGGCTACGCCTCCCACGCGGACTTCGTGGCGGAGGAGGAAACCGCCGGTTCTGTCGATGCCGTCAAGGGGCTGCTGAATCAGGTGATTCCCGCCGCGGTGAGCAATGCCCACGGCGAGTACAAACGACTGCTGGACAAGCAGGCCGTCTCCACCAGCGCTACCGGCGAGGAAAACCCAGAGCTCACGGGCGCGGATTGGGTCTACTGGTCCGCCCAGCTCAAGCAGGAAGAGCTCTCGGTGGACGAGGAGGAGCTGCGCAGCTACTTCCCGCTGGACCAGGTGCTCATCGATGGCGCCTTTTACGCTGCCCAGCGACTCTATGGCATCGAGGTTATCCGCCGCGAGGACCTCGAAGGCTACCACTCAGATGCTCTGGTCTGGGAAGTCCGCGAGGGTGCGGATAGCAGCTCCCCGGGGGCGACCCCCGGGGAGGGTATCGGCCTGATCATCACGGACATGTACGCCCGCCCCACCAAGCGGGGAGGTGCGTGGATGAGCAGCTTCGTGGATCAGTCCGACCTGCTGGGGACCAAGCCGGTGGTCGTCAACGTCCTCAATATCGCCAAGCCGGCCGAGCTCGCGTCGGGCGAGGTGGGGCGAGCGCTGCTCAGCCTCGACGAGGTGGCCACGGTCTTCCACGAGTTCGGCCACGCCTTGCACGGGTTGCTCTCCGAGGTTCGCTACCCAAGCCTGTCCGGCACTTCCGTGCCGCGCGACTTCGTGGAGTTCCCCTCCCAGATCAACGAGAACTGGGCACTGCAGCCGGAGATCCTCGCTAACTACGCCAAGCACGTGGACACCGGCGAGGTGTTGCCCGCCGAGCTGGCCGCTGCCGTCCAGAAGCAGGCGCAGTGGGGCGAGGGATTCGCCACCACCGAGTACGTCGCCGCCTGCGTGGTGGACCTGGCCTGGCACCAGCTCACTGAGGACGAGGCCGCCCAGGTCACGGACATCCCCGCCTTCGAGCGCCGCGCGCTCGAGGAGGCTGGCATCGACATCGCGGATAAGATCGCCCCGCGCTACCGCTCCGCCTACTTCAACCACATCTTCGCCGGCGGCTACTCAGCGGACTACTGGTCTTACCTCTGGGCAGAGGTCCTGGACGCCGATGGTTTCCAGGCTTTCGTTGACACCGGGGCCGCCCGGGAGGCGTCGTTGGACGCTGACGATGGGGCGACGGCCAGCGGTGCCGATGCAGATGAGATCGATCCGGACGACGTCCGCTTCGCTGGGGAACGCTTCCGCCGCATGATCCTCTCGCGCGGTGCGACCATCGACTACGAGGATGCATTCTGGATGTTCCGTGGCCGCCAGCGCAGCGTC
This sequence comes from Corynebacterium sp., assembly GCA_043426695.1. Taxonomy (GTDB): domain Bacteria; phylum Actinomycetota; class Actinomycetes; order Mycobacteriales; family Mycobacteriaceae; genus Corynebacterium. Next base: position 16,559 of record JBHWRM010000083.1, read on the forward strand.
GAACCACTGCTGCGCCGCCGTGGTCTGGCCGGCGCGGTTAACGGCTAAACGCGCGCAACGAGTAGATTCTCGGTAGAGAGAACATGAATTGGCTGATCAACGCCTCGGTATGGATCCAGGCTCCGGTGGTGGTGGCGTTCCTGCTCGCCTTCGCCGGGGGTGCCTCCTGGCTGCTCAACAAAGTGCTGTGGGGGATTATCCCGCGCAGCGCTGAGGAAGCCGAGGTCCTGGGGCCAGAGAGCGTGAAGCTGCTGGCAGCACAGGTTGAAAAACCTATGACCTCGGGGCCTGCTCAACGGTCCCCGGGTTCTCAGCCAGAGGGCGGCGCCGATGCTGATGGCGGGCGCTGCGGTGAACAGGAGAGTGTGTAGGAAACCATGAAGCACCATTCGAAGGTTCGGCAGGCCCTTGCCCTGCTGCTCGTGCTCCTTCTCGTGGCGTGGCTCGCGGCTAACGTCCTTTAAGGTCCTCACCCCTCGGCGGTGGGGGGAGGCCCGCAAAGATGCGCTACTCGGGAAAATCGGCGTTTTAGTGATCTACACCACTTATGTGTGTTTTTATAGCTGTAGCGAAATTTATTACTGAGCTACGGTCCACAAAGGAGAATGATGAGGACGGAATACACCTCAGAACCGCTGTATACGATCGGCGAGAACGAGACGATTCTGACCGCGCTGCGTGACCTGCAGAAAGATCACCCGAGCGTGGTTTCCTTCAGTCGTCCGAAGAACTTCGACTGGGAGGATGTCACCACCACCCAGTTCCTCGACGAGGTCTACGCCGTCGCCCGCGGCCTCATCGCCAATGGGGTGAAGGCCAAGGATCGCGTCGTCATCATGTCGGAAACTCGCTACGAGTGGTCGCTGCTCGACCTGGCGATCCAGGCGGCGGGAGCGATCTCCGTGCCGATCTACCCGTCCTCCTCGACCTCCCAGTGCGCCTGGATCGTGCAGGACTCCGGCGCCAGCTTCGCCGTCGGTGAGACCCAGGAGCACTGCGAGCGCCTCGAGAACTTCATCCCCGAGGATGGCACTGTTACCGAGAAGGAGCCGCTGACCCGCGTGCTGGGCATCAACCGCGGTGCCGTCGACATCCTCATCAACGACGGCCGCGATAAGAAGATCTCCCAGGACGAGGTCGAGGCCCGCATCGCCGACGTGCGTACCAGCGATGTCTGCTCCATCGTCTACACCTCCGGCACCACCGGCCGCCCGAAGGGCTGCATGGTGCTGCACTCCAACTGGCTCAGCGAGGCCCGCGGCCTGGGAACCCACCCGATCGGCCGCCTGGGTAGGCCGGGCAAGAGCGCGGTGACCTTCCTGCCGCTGGCCCACGTGCTCTCCCGCGCGGTGTCCTACCTGCTGCTCATCACCGGCTGCACCCAGACCCACTGGTCGGACTTCGGCACCCTGGTCACCGAGTTCCAGCGCTCCAATCCGAACATGATCCTGGGTGTGCCACGCGTCTTCGAGAAGGTTCACGCGGGCATGCGCGCTAAGGCCTCCGATGGATCCAAAATCGGCGAGAAGCTTTTCGAGCGCGCCGAGAAGATCGCCGTGGAGTACTCCAAGGCGCTGGACACCCCACAGGGCCCGAACCTTGCTCTGAAGACCAGCCACGCCATCTTCGACAAGCTGATCTACTCCAAGGTCCGCGAGGCCATGGGCGGGGAGCTGGAATACGCCATCTCTGGCGGCTCGGCGCTCAATGCGGAGCTCATGCACTTCTTCCGCGGCGTCGGCGTGTACATCTACGAGGGTTACGGGCTGACCGAATCCACTGCCGCCATCACCGTCAACTTCGAGCCGGATAATATCATCGGCACCGTGGGCCGCCCCGTCGGTGGCAACACCGTCCGCATCGCCGATGACGGCGAGATCCTGCTCAAGGGCGACGTCATCTTCGGCGGCTACTGGAACAACGAGGGGGCCACCAAGGAGGCCTTCGACGAGGATGGTTTCTACGCCACCGGTGACCTGGGCGCCCTGCTGCCGACCGGCCACCTGCGCATTACCGGTCGCAAGAAGGAAATCCTTGTCACCGCTGGCGGTAAGAACGTCTCCCCGGGTCCGCTGGAGGACATCCTGCGTTCCGCCCCACTGATCTCCCAGGCCATGGTCGTGGGCGATGACCAGAAGTTCATCGGCGCCCTGATCTCCCTGGATGAGGCTGCCGTGGAGAGCTGGAAGGCCCGCCACGGCATCTCCGCCGGCACCTCCATCCGTGAGCTGGCGAAGAACCCGAACCTGCGCGGCGAGATTCAGGACGCGATCAACGAGGCCAACCAATCGGTTTCCCACGCGGAGGGCATCAAGAAGTTCCGCATCGTCCACCGCGACTTCGAGGAAGAGCGCGGCGAGGTGACCCCGTCGATGAAGCTCAAGCGTTTCATGGTGGAGAAGAACTTCGCCGACGACATCGCCTGGATCTACTCCGAGAAGTAGCTGCCCGGCCCCTCAACGCCGCCCCACCGGGTGGCATCGGGAGCCGAAAGCTCACATAAATCCCCGGACACGGCCAAGCCTCCCGGACGTACCCGCATCACTCACATAATGTGATGCGGGTACAGCCTTTTATGCGCCGCCCTACAGGGAAACGGAAGCTAGGAAGGCGAAGTGCCGGATGTCGTGGACGAAGCGAAAAGGGAGGTCACGTGCACTACGATGCGTCGCTGCGCGTGCGCGACCTCACCCAGAATATCTACGACATCGGCGATGAAATCGCCGAGCACATCGAGTACATCGCCCAGGCCATCGCGGATTGGGACGGCGAGCTGGTCGAGGACTGCGTGCTCGAATTCACCTCTGTCGTCCGCCAGGGATGCAAGGAGGTCCGCCCTGGACTCGCGGAGCTCAACGGCCTGCGCCAGGCCTTCGTCTCCGGAGTGCGCAGCGGAGAGATGTCCAATACTTTCCACCACCCCGGGCGCACCCTGTCCTTCCTGCGCAAAGGTGCACCCACACCGCCGCCTGTAAGCGACGAGGCTGCGACCGGGGTGACGTCCTCATCGCAGAGCGCTGACGATAGCGCCCGGCCGCAGATGGCGACGACTGTCGGCTGGCGGCTGTGGCTGCGCGAGCGCAACGAGGAACTCATCGGCGAGCTGGCGGAGCTTGCCGAGTGGGTCGTCCAGCAGACCGACCTGGCCATTAACGCGCAAGCCGTGCTCCTGCCGCAGGTCTTCAACGAGGCGGAGAAGCGCACCCGGGAGATCGTGGCGCACTGGCAGGAGGGCGTGGCCAAGCAGCCCGCCGTGGCACAAGCCATGCGCGGGGAAGCCCCGCCGCAGTTTCTCGCCGAGCGGGCCCGCATCGAGCAGCTCATCGCAAAGCTGACGAAGCGCCGCGGCCGGGTAGTGTAGCTGGGCATGACCAGCGGGCTGTATATCCACGTGCCGTTCTGCGCCTCGCGCTGCGGCTATTGCGACTTCAACACCTACACCCCCGCGGAGCTGGCCGCCGATCCCGCCAGCATGGGATCCGCGCAGGGGCGCACCCCGGCCGGCTACCTCGACGCGCTCGAGGTAGAACTTGAACTGGCAGCAGCGGCCTGGGACCGGCGGGGACTCTACGAGGGGGGATCCGACCCAGGGGTGAGCACCGTCTTCTTCGGCGGCGGTACCCCCTCCATGCTGGGGGCCGAGGGGCTGGTGCGTGCCCTCAACGCGGTGCGCCGCACCGTTGGCCTGGCCCCGGACGCGGAGGTCACCACGGAGGCCAACCCGGAGTCCACGAACCCGGAATTTTTCACCCGCCTCCGCGAGGCAGGTTTCAACCGGATCTCCCTTGGCATGCAGTCGGCGGCTGGGCACGTGCTGAAGGTTTTGGAGCGCCAGCACACGCCCGGCCGCCCGGAACAGGCGGTGGCGGAAGCCAAGGCCGCGGGCTTTGAGCACGTGAACCTGGACCTGATCTACGGCACACCCACTGAGCGCGACGAGGATCTGGCCCGCAGCTTGGATGCCGTCATCGAGGCGGACGTGGACCATGTTTCCGCTTATTCCCTCATCGTCGAGGACGGCACCGCGATGGCCCGCAAGGTTCGGCGCGGGGAGCTGCCGGCACCCGATGAGGACGTCTACGCCGACCGTTACCGCATGATTGACGAGCGTCTCGTCGAGGCGGGTTTTCAGTGGTATGAGGTTTCCAACTGGGCCAAGCCGGGCGGGGAGTGCGAACATAACCTGATCTACTGGCGGGATGGTCAGTGGTGGGGCGCGGGCCCAGGGGCCCACGGTTGCGTGCGGCTGCGTGAGGATGCAGCGGCGCAGTACCTACCGGTTGAGGCAGCGGAGCGCGCGGGCGCGGCGGATTTCTCTGGCATCACGCGCCTGGTCAACGCCAAGTACCCTGCCCGCTACTGGGAGGCCCTCATGCAACGCCGCGAGCTGCCAGCGGTGACTTTCGAGCCACTGAGTCAAGCAGACCTGGCCACCGAGCACCTGATGCTGGGCCTGCGACTGCGAGAGGGAGTGGCACTTGCGGGGTTGGCAGGCGCTGAGGCGGAAATCGAGCGCTACGAGCACCTGGGTCTGCTCGAGGTCGATGCGCGCGCACAGCGTCTGCGGGTCACGGAGCAGGGCCGCTACCTGGTGGACGGCATCGTGACCGATCTACTGCTCGCCATGGAGTGATCATGGAGTGACCCCAGCCTTTCGCCTAGGCTGGGGGAGAAGCAGAATAGATGGTGGTGAGCTTTTCCGTGACTAATCGCGTGCCGAAGAATCGCGCGTCGCTGTCGACCCAGCAACGCCGCAGCGAGGTGCTGCGCGCCATCGTGTCGGACTACATCTCCCTGCAGGAGCCGGTGGGGTCCAAGATGCTCCTCGACCGGCACCAGCTGGGGGTGTCCTCCGCGACGATCCGCAACGACATGGCTGCCCTTGAGCAGGATGGCTACATCACCCAGCAGCATGCCAGCTCTGGGCGCATCCCCACCGCGAAGGGCTACCGCCACTTCGTGGACGGCATCCACGCGGTCAAGCCGATGAGCATGCCGGAGCGTCGGGCGATCCTGGACTTTCTGGAGCACGGGGTGGACCTGGAGGACGTCCTGCGCCGCAGTGTGCAGCTGCTGGCTCAGCTGACCCGCCAGGTGGCGGTCGTCCAGCTGCCGGATATGCGCATCGGCCGTGTGAAGCACTGCGAGCTCGTGCACCTGACCACCCACCGCCTGCTCGTCGTCCTCATCACGGACACCGGGCGGGTCGATCAGCGCAACGTCGACCTCGCCGAACCGCTCGCCGAGTCCGACCTGCCGCGCGTCCGCGACCTG
>JBHWRM010000084.1:0-4851 GCA_043426695.1 Corynebacterium sp.
CCTTCCACCACTGGATCACCGCCCCCGAGCCCGAGGCCCTGCTGCACGCGCAGACCTTCTTCGACATGCGAGCAGTCGGGGGTGGGGAGGAGATGGTCGACGAGATCCATGCCTACGCGACTGCTGCGGCCAATCAGGCGCCCCGGCTGCACGCACACCTCGCCGCTCTCGCGGTGCGTCGGGAACCCCCGCTCGGGGTCTTCCGTGGCCTGATTCTAGGGCGACGCGGAGAGCATGCTCACACTCTGGATATCAAGAAGGGCGGGCTGGCGGCCGTCGTACAGATCGCACGCCTGCACGCGATTCTGAGCGGCAGCCACGAGCTTTCTACCCGGTCCCGGCTCGCTGCTGCGGCGGGGGAGTCGCTCAGCCGGTCGGCCGCGGCAGACCTTACCGATGCCTTCGATTTCCTGTCTTCCGTCAGCCTTCATCATCAGGCGAAGCAGGCTGCGGCGGGGGAGGCCCCGGACTACCGGATCGACCCGGGGGATCTGAAGAAGATGGAGCGGGAACACCTGCGGGATGCTTTCCAGATCATCAAGAAGGCTCAATCGGGGCTCTCCGTGCGTTTCCCCGTGCGCAGCGTCTAGTGCAGCAACCAAGCGAGAGGATTGTTTAAGGAGTAGCGATGGCGAATTGGTGGCAGGCCCCCTGGCTGGGGACTTCCTGGCGTACCCGCAAGGCTACGGGTGCCCTGGCGGAGTACTACGACGTTCCCCGCGCCAAGGAGGACCAGCCCATCGGAGAGGCCCAGCTGCTCGCCGTGGACGTCGAAACCACCGGCCTTGACCCGAAGAAGGATCTCATCCTCTCCATCGGTTGGGTGCCCATGACCGGCGGTCGCATCTTCCCAGCCGAAGCGGACTACGCGGTGATTCACCACGAGCCCGAGGCTGTGGAGCGCGTGCCCGCCGGCATGGAATCGGCAAAAATTCACGGCATTACTCACACGGATATCGGGGCGGGAGAGCCGTTACGTGACGTGTTGAGCAGGCTGTTGCTGGCGCTACGGGGCCGGGCGATGGTTGTGCACTTTTCGCCCATCGAGACCCAGTTCTTAGGTCAGGCCTGCCGGCAACACTTCGGCTCGGGTCTCTCTGTGCCGGTCGTCGATACCTTCGCCATCGAGCGTCGATACTTCGAGCGCATGGCGACCTACCCCCGGGGCGAGGATCTGCGGCTGCCTCGGGTGCGGGAACGCTACGGGCTTCCGCACTACGGTTCCCACAACGCGCTCAGCGACGCGCTGGCCTGCGGGGAGCTGCTGCTCGCGATGCTGAAATACGAAAGAAATAATCTTTCGATAACAAGTACCCTAAGCGACATCATCGAGCGCACAGCCAGGTAGGGTTGGTACCTATGCGTATCGCCCGAATTGCTCACCCAGAAGGAATGACATTCGCGGTGCTTGAGGGTGGCCAGCCGGACGGCACCGGCGCCACCTGCCGCGAAATCGCTAATCACCCATTCGGCGAGCCGGAGTTCACCGGCAAGTCGTGGCCGATCGAGGAGGTCCGGCTGCTCGCGCCGATCCTTCCCAGCAAGATCGTCGCCGTGGGTCGCAACTATGCCGATCACGTCAAGGAGGTCTTCAAGCAGGGCGCGGAGCACCTCCCACCGACCATTTTCCTGAAGCCCCCGACAGCCGTCGTCGGCCCCGAAGCCCCGATCCGCATCCCGGAGTGGGCCACCCGCGTCGAGTTCGAGGGCGAGCTCGCCATCGTCATCGGGCGCCCGTGCAAGGACGTCAACCGTAACAACTGGAAGGACGTCGTACTGGGCTTCACCATCGTCAACGACGTCAGCTCCCGCGACCTGCAGTTCGCCGACGGGCAGTGGTCCCGCGCGAAGGGGCTGGACAGCTTCTGCCCGCTGGGTCCATGGATCGAGACGAACGTCGACGGCATTGATATCGACAGCCTGCCCATCAAGGCGCACCTGACCCACGACGGGAAGACCGAGACCAAGCAGGACTCGAACTCTAATCAGATGATTAAGGACATCCCGGAGATCGTCGAGTGGGTGTCCTCCGCGTTCACCCTGCTGCCGGGCGATGTGATCTGCACCGGCTCCCCGGCCGGTACCGCAGAGATGGTGCCGGGGGACCGCATTGCGGTGGAAATCCCGGGCCTGGGAACGCTGGCCAACCCGGTTCAGGCGTACTAAAAAAGTGCGGAGTCGGCGGCCTCGGGGGTCCGCCGCACCGCGGGGGTGGAGCCCCGGAGGCGCTGGCTAGAACGGTATGTAGTTGGTGTCCCGGGGCGCGGTTAGGCGGGGGAGTGCGTGACCATCACGCACGACCCCGCCGCGAGGGCAGGGGGGTTAAACGTCGCGCATGTCGGCCGGGACATTGAGCGCCCGCATCGCGGTTTGCAGCTTGGCGGTTGTTTCCTCCGCCTCCTCGTGGGGGTCCGAGTCGGCAACGATCCCGCCGCCGGCCCACACGCGCGCAGAATCCCCTTCCACGCAGGCACAACGGATGGCGACCATCCACTCGCCGTCGCCGTCAGCGTCACACCAGCCCACGGCGCCGGCATAAAACTCGCGCGGCTCCTCCACGGACTCGATGATCCCCACCGCCTCATCGGTGGGGGTGCCACCGATCGCCGGGGTCGGGTGCAGCATCAGGGCCAGGTCAAGAGCGGAGTACTCCGCGTCAGCCAGGGCGCCAACGATCGGGGTCCCCAGGTGAATCATCTCGGTGGTCTCGTGAATCAGGGGCTCGGTAGGGATGTCGAGTTCCGAGCACAGCGGCTCCAAGATTCTGCGGTAGTGTTCCACCACCAGAGCGTGTTCGACGAGGTTCTTTTCGCTGGAACGCAGCGCTTCGGCGGTCGCATCGTCGCGTTCTGCAACGCCAGTGCGCGGCGCGGAACCCGCCAGCGGGAAAGCTCGAACCGTCCTGCCCTTCCGGGAGACCAACATCTCGGGGGAGGAGCCCACGAACATCGCTCCCTGGTCCTCCTTGCGCCCGGTCGCTGACAGATCCACGGCGTAGCCGTCGCGGTTGGCGGAGAGATCGATGAAGCGGGCAGCGACGAGCAGCGGGTCGATCGTGTCCGCGAAGTACACGTCCGCCACGCGGGCCAAAACCACCTTCTCCAGGCTGGTTCGGCGGATCGTCTGAATCGCCGCGGCGACCCGGGCCTGATGTTCTTCCTTCGTGGTCGCGACGGTGACCTCGACGGCTTCAAGGGACTCGGCGGCCTCGCGCCCGCGGAAGTATGCGGGAGGCTCGAGCGGTCCGTCAAAGGTGACGACCTTCTCCGGTTCCATGAGCGCGGCGCGGAATCCAGTATTGAAAGGAATCGCGCCCACTAGCAGCTCAGCGGTGCCCTCACGCAGAGCCGTGCTGGCCTCGAAAGGGTCCGGGAACGTGGCCTTACGCCCCTGAGTCCGAATGCTGTGATGTGGTCGCGACAGCAAAAAGTCCGGAGCGGTCACCGGCCTTTTGTCTGAATCCATGTCCGCCAGTCTACCGGCCGCCCCCGCGAGGCTTTCCATGGCCACCTGAAGGGCCAGTTTTCGGTCCAGCTCGGTTTCCCGGAGACCATAGAGTACATTTGCCGCATGAACTTGCTCCCTCGCCCGTCCCAGCGCGCCGGTGAGCGCGTTGAGCAGCAGATCAGCCAATCCGGAAAGCCACGCGGAATCTTTCGTCGAGGCCTGACCGGAGCCCTCGCTGCTGCAGCAGCCCTCTCCCTCTCCTTCGTGCCTCAGGGATCCCCCGAAGCCCAAGCGCAGTCCTCGATGGGCAGCCTCAGCTCTTCGGCAGGGGACCTGGAGGACCTCGCTGGCATCATCAACGGCATCGTCGGCGGCCTGCAAAATGGTGGCGGAGGCGGCGCGGGTACCGCGCCGAGCACTGACACCCGTCTGAGCGAGCGGAGCTTCACCGTCAACGGTAAGCCCCGCAAGGCTCTCGTCAAGATGCCGAAATCCGGTCTGCGCAGCAACCTGCCGGTCGTGTTCATGTTCGGCGGCTGGCAGCACGACGCGAACAAGGCCCGCAGCTACGCCGGCCTGGAGAACACCGCAGCCGGTGACTCCGCGATCATCGTGTACCCGGAGCCGGTGCGCAGCACTTTCAAGGGTGAGACCTACCCGGCATGGGGTGGGGCTCCGTACGCCACCAACACCACCCGCAGCGCCGACGTGGCCTTCGTCCGTCAGATCGTCAACACCCTGGTCCGCGAGGGTAAGGCGGACCGCAATCGCGTGTACGCCGTCGGGCTGTCCAACGGTGGTGGCATGGCCCTGGGGCTCGGCTGCGCGGCCCCCGACCTGGTCAAGGGCGTCGTGGGCGTGTCCGGCGCGTACTACACCCCGACGGTGAGCAACTGCGTGAATGCCTCGGTACCGACCATGATCATCCACGGCACGGGCGACGACATCGTGAACTACAACGGCGGTTCCCGTCACGGCGCACCCTACCTCTCCATCGACCAGGTGCACCGTCAGTTCGCTGCCCGGAACAAGTGTGACCTCTCTAAGGCGCCGAGTGCCTCCCCGAACGGCAACATCACGACCTACCGCTACCAGGGATGTTCAGCCCGGACGGTGCTGAAGAAGGTCGCCGGCGGTACCCACACCTGGTACCCAAACCAACCGGATGCTGCGAAGGAGTCCTGGAACTTCTTTAACTAGGTCGCTCAAACCGGCACAGGGATCAGACCTGCACCGCGCCCCGGGAGGCTGTTGCTTTTAACAGCCCGGGGCGTTTTGCATTGGGGGCGAGCTGTGGCGCCTTGAGGCAAAATTCCGCGGGGGAGCAGCGCGGGTAGGATAAGAGCCCATGAGTGAAGTTCGCGTACGTTTTTGTCCATCGCCCACCGGCACCCCGCACGTCGG
>JBHWRM010000085.1:0-9891 GCA_043426695.1 Corynebacterium sp.
CCGGACTCACGCAGGTCGGAGATGCGCGGCAGGGCGTCGTCGCCACGGCTCTCCACACCACGGTTCAGCTGGGAGATCGCCACGAGCGGGACGTCCACCTCCTTGGCCAGCAGCTTCAGCTGGCGGGAGAACTCGGAAACCTCCTGCTGGCGGGACTCGACCTTCTTACCCGAGCTCATGAGCTGCAGGTAGTCCACCACAATCAGCCCGATATCGTGCTGTTGCTTCAGGCGGCGGGCCTTCGCGCGGATCTCCATCATCGTCAGGTTCGGGGAGTCATCGATGAAGATCGGGGACTTATCGATCTCCCCGATGCGGCGGGTCAGCCGCTCCCAGTCGTCCTCCTCCATCTTGCCGCCGCGCATCGCGGAGAGGTGCACCTCCGCCTCGGCGGACAGGATGCGCATCATCACCTCGGACTTACTCATCTCCAGGCTGAAGAGCACGGAGGCCTTGTTCTGCCGAATCGAAGCCGAGCGCATGAAGTCCAGCGCCAAGGTGGACTTACCCACACCGGGGCGGGCGGCGACGATGATCATCTGCCCGCCGTGCAGGCCGTTGGTGAGGTCGTCCAGGTCTTGGAAGCCGGTAGCGATGCCCTTGGCGGTACCGCCCTGGGACTCGAGCTCGTCGATCTCGTCCAGGGTGGGGTCCAGCAGGCGCTCAAAGACCTCGTAATCCTCGCTGGTCGCGGAGTTCGTCAGCGCGAACATCTCCTGCTGGGCGTTGTCTACGACGGACTCCACCTCGGCGCCTTCGATGCCGGAGTAGCCCAGCTGCACGATGCGGGTACCCGCGGTCACCAGGCGGCGCAGCGTGGCCTTCTCCTTGACCAGGTTGGCGTAGTAGCCCACGTTCGCACTGGTCGGGGTCTTGGACATGATGGACTGCAGGTACGGCGCTCCGCCGATCTGCTCGAGCTTGCCATCCCGGTCCAGCCGGCCGGCGACGATGACCGGGTCGACCTCCTTACCCTCGCCGTAGAGGCGCACGATGACGTCGAAGATCGTCTGGTGGGCGGGGCGGTAGAAGTCGTCCATGACGAGGACCTCGACGACCTCGCTGATGGCGTCCTTGTTCATCAGCATGCCGCCGAGCACGCCCTGCTCCGCCGCCACGTTCTGTGGCATCTCGCGGCCCAGGTCCTGGAACTCTTCACGGCGGCCACCCGAACGCCCGGATCGGCGTTGACCGGAGCCGAAGTTATCGCGGGCGGGCGCGGCAGAGCTCCACGCACCGCCACCGCTATCCGGGTGCGGGGCGTGGTCCTCCTCCGGTGGTGGCGGCAGGAGTTCTGCGCCGTCGTCGAAAGACATTCCACCCATGTTGCTCTCCATCGTGCCTCCGCGTGCTTAATCAGGCTCGGTTATCACCCTAGCCAGCGCTGCGGACAAACCCGATTCGGCTGGGCGCGGCGTTCTCATTCTTGTTCTTCAGATGCCTGATTTCGGGGTGATCTAGCGTGCCCTCAAAGGAGTTATCCACAGGCAGCTGTGGATAGCTCTGTGTACGGAGTGTGGATGATGTGTGGACAAATCCACAAGCCCCAGGTCAGCTTGTGGATAGACTGTGCATGAGCCTGTTTATAACCCCCATTCCGAGCCATTTCCGCAGGTAGAGAGCTTTTCTGCTCGCTGCCCAAAAACTAGACCCCCCTGTGGATAACTCCCACAAAAGCCTATAAGTGCAGCTCAATATGGGGTCTCAGCGACAACCCTCACCCGCCGCTAGACCCCCCGAAATTACAAGTTTTCTCGGCCTTCGCGGTCCGTTATCCACATCCTTGCCCACAGCGCGCAACGGCCCCTGGATACACCAAGCCCCCGGCGGGATCACTCCCGGCCGGGGGCCTCGTGCTTGCTGTTGTCTATGTTTGCGTTCCGGCGTTCATCGCAGCAGCGCCGCTCGCCTGTGCGGCGGCCTGCACACCAGCCAAAACGCGGTGAAAAATGAGCCTGTCGCCCTCGCCGTTGTGCGCGGCCGGTTCCAACCCGAACCCTGGGTGTCTAAGCCAGAGTCATAGAAGGCCGAACCCGCCACTGAGCCGGTTGTCTAGGCCGGCGAAAGTCAGCGAGGGATCAAGCGCACAGCGTGCAGGCGTCAGTGGCTCCTGCCACCCGCCTCGACGCTGAACGCCAGGCTGCTTCTGCGATTACTTATCGGCGTCGACCACTGCGAACTCGAGGTTCGCGGTCATGCCGGAAACCAGCTTCACGTCCACGGCGTACTTACCCGTGTTCTTGATGCTGTTCTTTGGCAGCTTGATGGCGTGCTTGTCCAGCTTCGGACCGCCTGCGCGCTCAACAGCTGCGACGACGTCTGCGGAGGTCACGGAGCCGAACAGCTTGCCGCCCTGTGCGGTGCGCACCGGCACCTGAACAGCGGACAGCGCCTCGAGCTCTGCCTTGACCGCCTCTGCGTGCTCCTGGTCGCGGATAACGCGATCAGCCTTGGCACGCTGGATGTCCTTGATCTGCTTCTCTGCGCCGCGGGTCGCAACGATGGCATAGCCGCGTGGCAGCAGGTAGTTACGTCCGTAACCAGCCTTGACTTCAACGATGTCGCCGGGGACACCGAGCTTGTCAACGGCGGTGGTGAGGATCAGCTTCATGATCCAACCCTTTCGTTGTGCATGGAGTGTTGACGTGAACAGTGATTATTGCCTCTGGCGGCCGATCTGCCGGTCACCAGCGCTCATCAATTGGTTCAGAATGGCGGCTCTTCGTCGCCGACACCGAAATCAGTTTGAGGTGCAGAGTTCCACGGATCATCGGCATTGGAGGCGTTCTGCCCGCCGAAGCCACCCTGGTTCTGCTGGCCACCCATGCTCTGCCCAGAGCCGGAGCCCTGGTTGAATCCGCCCTGGCCGCCCTGGTTTCCACCAAAGCCGCCCTGGCCTCCCTGCCCGAAGTTGGAGCCGCCGCCCTGGTTTCCACCAAAGGACTGCCCGCCACCACGGGGGTTGCGCTGCACCTGCGCGGTCGCGTACTTCAGGGACGGACCGACTTCGTCGGCCTCCACCTCGAAGACGGTCCGCTTCTCGCCCTCGCGGGTCTCGAAGCTCCGCTGACGCAGCCGACCAGTGACGACCACGCGGTCGCCCTTGTTCAGCGAGTTGGCCACGTTCTCCGCAGCCTGGCGCCAGATGTTGCAGGTGAGGAACAGTGCCTCGCCGTCGACCCACTGGCCTGCCTGCGCGTCGTAGCGCCGCGGGGTGGATGCGACTCGGAAGCTGGCGACTGCGGCACCCGACTGGGTGTAACGCAGCTCCGGATCAGCAACAATGTTGCCGACCAGGGTAATTGGGGTATCTCCCGGTGCCATTGATAGTTCCTTTCAGCTGGGGTTATGCAGTTAAGGCCAGGTTAATCGCCTGCGCCCCGTGCTGCATGGGTGAAGCTGATTTCTTACTTGTCCTTGCGGAGCACCTTGGTGCGCAGGACGTTGTCGTTGAGGTTGAGCACGCGGTCGAGCTCGCGCACAGTGTCCGACTCGCAGGTCAGGTCGAGAACGATGTAGACGCCCTCTTCCTTCTTCTGGATCGGGTACTCAAAGCGGCGCTTGCCCCAGACATCAACCTTGTCGACCGAGCCCTTTTCCTCGCGGACAATGTTCAGGTACTTGTCCAACGATGGGGCTACGGTGCGCTCATCCTGGGAAGGATCGACGATGATCATGACTTCGTATTGACGCACGGACCTCATCACCTCCTGTGGTCTAGTGTTTCGGCCATGCTCATTTGGGCATGGCAGGAGGGTCGTTGCGTCAGCAACCTGGCCAGTGTACCCCGCTGCCTGCGGAAATGGGAAATCCGCGACCACAGCCCCCGTTGTGCCCCTCGCGCCCCGCCCGGCCCGCCGGGGGCAGGGTTATTTATTGATCGCGGCCCAGCCCACGGCCAGGGTGACCGGGATGATCGTCATGAAAATGATCGCGATGGAAAACAGCACGATGATGACGTTCTTGGGCTTCTGCGCGTGGAAGCTGTAGAACGCGGTGCCGAAGAAGATGAATCCGATGAGGATGCTGCCCATCCCCAGGTACAAGGACATCGACATTGCCGCTCTAACTCTCCCTTAGTCCGTTGCGGGCGCTGCCTCGCTGTGGTTCTTCCCAGCGGGCTGCTTCTTTGCCGTGGTGACGCCACTTTCTTTTTTCGACGTCAACCGGCTAGCGTCCGGCTCCTTAGCCGCCAGGATACCCGCCAGCGGGTCTGCTCCCGAATGCGCGGCGCGCACCAGGTCGGCCTGCCTGCCCGGCGCGGTCAGGCGCCCATCGGTCTGCAGCATGTCGCGGACGACGATCACCGCCATCGCGACCAGCAGGCCCAAGCGCAGCACCGTCACGCTGTCGACCAGCCAGTTCGGGGCCGCTTCCTCGGCGGGGAGGAACTGCCACATCCGCAGGTACCAGTAGCCGGCTTCGATGGTGGCCCAGATGAAGTACAGCCGCCAGCGAGGCAGCGCCAGGGCGATCAGGGGCACCAGCCAGATGGAGTACTGCGGGCTCCACACCTTGTTCGTTAGCAGGAAGGCGAGCACCGCGAGGAAGGCGACCTGCGCGACTCGGGGCGTCGTCCTCAAATAAAAGACGACGAACCAGCCCAGGGCGACCAGGGCGACGAGCAGCAGCCCGGTGGTGATGTAGTTGAGCGTCTCCACGCCCTCGATGGCCTTGGAGGGCGAGCCACCGTCCCAGGCCTCCTTGCCGGTGATGTGGGCAATGACCGCGTAGATGGTCGAGCCCTCGTAGCCACGCACGGAGTTCAGGCGGAAGAACTCGCCCCAGCCGCGGGGCGCGGCGATCATCACCGGGGCGTTGAGCAGCGCCCAGCTGCCGATCGCGCCACCCAGCATGCGGCCCAGCTCGCGCCACGCGCGGGTCTTCAGGCACAGCAACAGCAGCGCCCCCAGGATGAAGGCGGGCCAGAGCTTCGCGGCCACCCCGAGCCCGCCGAGCACGCCCGCGAGCAGGGGCTTGTGATTCGCCCAGGCGGCCAGGCAGCCCACCGCGAAGACGATGGAGAGCAGGTCGAAGTTCGTGAAGGCGTGGACGATGCCCAGCGGGGAGGCGGCCATGAGCATCGCGTCCCAGGTGCGCGCCCCCGTCAGGCGGGTCAGCAGCGCCACCCCGATCAGCCAGCACAGGGCCAGACCAATGGAGGAGACGGCGAAGAAGACCACCGAGGCGGGAACCGGCGGCAGGCCCAGGGAATCCCAGGCAGCGTGCACCGGCCGGGCGAGTGCCGCGGCGAGGAATTGATAAAACCCGGAGAGCACCGGGTACTCCATCCACCGCTCCACCCCATCGGTGGTGATGGACTGGAAATACGGGACGGTCAGGGTATCCAGGCCGCGGCCGCCGAACAGCGGGATCTGGTCCGAGTAGCAGGCCGCGGTGTACTGGGGGCGACCTGACCAGTCCAGGTGGGCCTGGCCCTCGGCATTGACATTGCCGCGCAGGCACGGGGCCTTCTGCAGCCAGCCGAGAATGAGGAAGAAACCCGCAGTCGCGAGGATCGCTAGCTGCGGGTTCCACCGGGGCGCCACCGCGTGGCGGTCACGGTTGGCCATTTAGCCCAGGAGATCGTCGATGATCTGGCCGAGGTCCGGCGGCGGTGGGGCTCCGCCACCGGTGTTCCCGCCACCCTGGCGCGGTGGCGTGGCCGGCTCCGGCTGCGGGGCCGGGGCTTCCTGCGATGGCTGTTCCTGCTCCGGCTCCGGCTGCGGGTTCTCCGGTTCGACGTAGCTGCCACTGTCCGGGACGCCGGCCGCAGCCTCGCCACCGGAGCCCCAGTTCTCGATCGGGTCGTCGACCAGGGAGCGGTCCATCACGTTCTTCCAGATGGTGGACGGCATACCGGAGCCGTACATGGTCCCGCCCCACTGGTCGACCAGCGGGCGGTTGTCCACGGTGCCGAGCCACACGGCGGTGGCCAGCTGCGGGGTGGAACCGATCATCCAGGCGTCCTTGTTTTGGCCGGTATCGCCGAGCTGGGCGGTACCAGTCTTCGCTGCAGACGGGCGGCCGTTGGCCAGGTCGTTGCCGTTGGAGTAGCCCGCGATCGGGCCCATCGCCTCGATGACGGCGTTGGCGATCTCCTTGTCGATCACCTGGTCACCCTCCGGCTTGCTGTTGTCGAGCAGGACCTCACCGTTGGAGTTCTCCACCTTCTCCACGAAGTGCGGGCGGTGGAAGACACCCTCGTTGGAGAGGGTCGCCAGGCCGGCGGCCATGTCCATTGGACGGGACTGGTACTGGCCCAGGACGATGCCCTCGTACGGCGTGCCGCCGTCTTCCTGCAGGGTCTTGCCGTAGCCCGGCAGCTCCTCGGCCACGCCCAGGCGGTGGGCCATGTCGGCCACGGCCTGCGCGCCCCCGTCGAGGGAACGGGTCAGGCGGATGAAGGAGGTATTCAGGGACATCTTCAGCGCCTGCGCGATGGAGCAGGTGCCACAGGATTCGCCGCCGACGTTCGTGACCTCCGTCTGGCCGGTGGTCACCGGGGAGGAGTCGAAGTTGTCGTAGATCGACCCGCCCTGGTCCAGGTAGGCGGCGAGGCCGAAGATCTTGAACGTGGAGCCGGTCTGCATCGGCGCGTTGGCGTAGTCCCAGCCGACCGGGTCGTCGCCGCCGTAGTAGCCGCGCACCCCGCCGGTCTTCGGGTCGATGGAGACGACCGCGCCGCGGATACCCTCCATCGCGCCCTCGAACTGCTGGTGAACCTCGTCGACGACCGACTGCTGCACCTTCGGGTCGATCGTGGTGGTGATCTTCAGGCCGCCGGTGTTCACCTGGTTCTCGTTGATACCGGCTTCCTCAAGCTCGCGGATGACTGCCTGCTTGATCAGCCCGTTGGTGCCCTTAGCCTGGTGCACCTGCCCTGCCTTGGCCGGGTCCTGGGCCTTCGGGTACTCCGCGTTGTCGCGCTGCTCCTGGGTGATGGAACCCATGCCGAGCATGCCGTCGAGCACGTAGTTCCAGCGGGATTCCGCGCGCTCGCGGTTGGTCCACGGGTCGAGCACGCTCGGGGACTGGATGGACGCGGCGAGCACCGCGCCTTCCTCGACGGTGAGGTCCTTGACGTCCTTGTTGAAGTAGGCGTGCGCGGCGGAGTTGATGCCGTAGGCGTTGCGCCCGAAGTAGATGGTGTTGAGGTAGGCGCCAAGGATCTCGTCCTTGGACCACTCGCGGGCCATCTTGGAGGAGATCACCAGCTCCTTGGCCTTACGGGTGATGCTGAGCTCATCGCCGACCATGGCGTTCTTCACGTACTGCTGCGTGATGGTGGAGCCACCGCCAGCGCTGGCGTTACCGGTGAGCTGGCCAAGCGCAGCGCGACCGAAGCCGGTCAGGGAGAAACCGGGGTTGTCGTAGAAGTCCCGGTCTTCCGCGGCGAGGACGGCCTTGCGAACGTGCTCCGGGATCTCGGAGACGTCCACGTTGGTGCGGTTGCCCTCGGGCGGGATGATGCGCGCGAGCTCCGTCTTGTTGTCGGAGGCCATGATGTAGGAAACCTGGTTGTTGACCAGCTCCTCTGGCTCCGGAACCTTGGTCACGGAGTAGGCAGTGAAGAAGGCCACGACGGGCACGATGATGGCGACCGCGATGAACGCGGTGAAGCCCACCATGACTTTCTTGCGGAATTCGCTATCGCGCCAGTGGTTCTTCTTGCGTGCCCGCGCGACGTAGTTGCCGCTGCGGACAGAGCGCCCTGAGCCGGACCCGTTCTTGTTCGGGCCTGGCTTCGCGGCGTTGTTCTTGCGGTGCGGCGGCTGAGTGTTCTTACTCAACGAGCTATGTCTCCTCATTGAAAAGGGCAGTCGATTTTCATTACTTTACGCGGTCGCCCCCGTGCTTTGCACCTTTCGCGCGCCACTTTCGTCACAGAAGTTTACTGCCTCCCCATCGCCACGGTCCGCGCTTCGCCGTCATGACCCCGCTTTTCCGGTGCCCCTCCCCTACCTTTTCGGACGTCGCCCCGGGCCGGCACTTGATCGGTTTACTGGCGGCTCTTGATCGGTCAACCGCTGTAAGCACCCCAATTGCCAAGGTCAGCGGCCTTAAGTTGTTCAGCTATGAGCAATAATTCGACTTCCCCTGCAGCGGCCGAGGGCCGCACGGTCAACATCGCGATCGTCGGCCTTGGCAACTGCGCCACCTCCCTGGTTGAGGGCCTTGAGTTTTATAAGGACGCCGCCCCGGATGCTGAGATCCCGGGACTGATGCACACCGTTTTCGGTCACTACCACGTCGCGGACGTCAAGGTCGTCGCTGGTTTCGACGTCGACGCGGACAAGGTCGGCAAGGACGTCTCCGAGGCGCTGTACTCCGGCCAGAACCAGACGATCAAGATCGCGGACATCCCGCACCTCGGCGTCGAGGTCAAGCGTGGACCAACCCACGACGGCCTGGGCCGTTACTACCAGGAGTCGATCGAGGAGTCCTCGGTGGAGCCGGTGGACGTCGTCGCTGAGCTGAAGAAGGCGGAGGCGGACGTCGTCGTCAGCTACCTGCCGGTCGGCTCGGAGGAGGCGGACCGCTTCTACGCGCAATGCGCCATCGACGCGGGCTGCGCCTTCGTCAACGCCCTGCCGGTGTTCATCGCCTCGGACCCGGAGTGGGCGCAGAAGTTCCGCGACGCGGGCCTGCCGATCATCGGCGATGACATCAAGTCCCAGGTCGGCGCCACGATCACCCACCGCGTGCTCGCCCACCTCTTCGAGGAACGCGGCGTCCGCCTGAACCGCACGATGCAGCTGAACGTCGGCGGCAACATGGACTTCAAGAACATGCTGGAGCGCGAGCGTCTGGAGTCGAAGAAGATCTCCAAGACGCAGGCGGTGACGTCCAACCTGAAGACCTCCCCGCTGGCGGGCAAGGTGCACGATAAGAACGTGCACATCGGGCCGTCGGACTACGTGGGCTGGCTGGACGACCGGAAGTGGGCCTACGTGCGCCTGGAGGGCTCCGCATTCGGTGAGGTCCCGCTGAACCTGGAGTACAAGCTCGAGGTGTGGGACTCCCCGAACTCCGCGGGCATCATCATCGACGCTGTTCGTGCGGCAAAGATTGCCCTGGACCGTGGCGTTGCTGGTCCGGTTGAGGCGGCGTCCAGCTACCTGATGAAGTCCCCTCCGACGCAGCTGCCGGACGATGTGGCGCGCACCCAGCTGGAGGAGTTCATCTCCGGCGGGATCGCCTAACACGCCCCCGTGTGGCGGCTGAGCCTTCAGCCCAGCCGAGGACACACACCGCTACCCTCCCCTGGGGCACTACACGAGCCCCGGGGGTAGATCTTTTCCCGCTATAGCGGCAATATCTGGTAGTCGATAGTTTTGCACGGACAACACTCAGGTAGATTGGTCTATATGCCACGTTCAAAAATGGACATTGCCCGGGATCTTCGCCCGAGCCTCACGCGCCTCTACCTGCTGTACTTCCGTAAGACGGAGCAGTCGAACATCTCGCAGGCCCAGCTGTCGATCATGATGATCCTGGACAGCGAGGGCCCCATGCGCATTTCTCACATCGCTGCGATGGAATCCATCCGCATGCCGACGGCGTCCAACGCCGTCAACCAGCTCGAGACGATGGGGCTGGTCCACCGCGTTCGGGACGTCAGCGACCGACGCGGCGTGCGCGTTCAGCTCACCGACAAGGGGCGGGAGGAGCTGCACGACCAGGAGGGGGCTCGCAGCATCCAGCTCGCCAGCATGCTGGAGAACCTCAGCGAGGAAGATCTGCAGACCGTCGACAATTTCATCCCGGTCATCGACACCATCCTGGAGCGCTACTCTGAGGATGAGGAGCCCGCTAACCCAGCCGATCCCGCGAAGTAGCGCCAACCACTGATTGGGACGGGGAGCTCAACGCTGTGGCACCGAAGAA
>JBHWRM010000086.1:0-15147 GCA_043426695.1 Corynebacterium sp.
CGGTGGACGTCCTCGCCGAACTGGAAGAGGAGGGCACCGTCACCATCGCCCCGACGGCGCGGGCCGCGCAGCTGACGATGGACCGCGAGAAGATCCGCACGATGGTCAGCGAGGAGCTCGGCATCCCCACGGGCGCACACCGCTTCGCGTCCACCCCAGAAGAGCTCAACGCCGCGGCCGAGGAGATCGGCTTCCCGTGCGTGGTCAAGCCCGTCGTGTCCTCCGCGGGGCGGGGTCAGAGCTACGTGGCCAGCGCAGACGAGCTCGACGCCGCCTGGGACTTCGCGCTTTCTGACGTGCGCGTGAATTGCGAGAAGATCATCGTCGAGCAATTCGTTCCCTTCGACTACGAGATCACCCTGCTCACGGTGCGCAGCATCGACCCGGTCAGCGGCCAGCCCGCCACCTGGTTCTGCGAACCTATCGGCCACCGCCAGGACCTCGGCAAGTACGTGGAGTCCTGGCAGCCCGCGACGATGGGGGATTCCGCGCTGGATAATGCCCGCTCCGTGGCTGCGCGCGTGACCAACGCCCTGGGCGGCCGGGGAGTTTTTGGTGTGGAGCTGTTCATCAAGGGCGATGATGTGTACTTCTCTGAGGTCTCCCCGCGGCCGCACGACACGGGCATGGTGACCATTGGCACGCAGCGCTGCAGCGAGTTCGAGCTGCATGCCCGCGCGGTGCTGGGCCTGCCGATCGATACGACGTTGATCTCCCCGGGCGCTTCCGCGGTGATCCTCTGCGAGGATCTGCCGGAAGGTGCGGCGGTGGAGTACCACGGCCTGGCGGAGGCGCTCGCCGTCCCGGAGACGAAGGTCCGTCTCTTCGGAAAGCCGGCCAGCTACAACCGACGCCGCATGGGCGTGGCGGTCTCCACCGCGGAGACGATCGAGGACGCCCGGGACCGGGCCGCCGATGCGGCCGGGGCCATCAAGATCCAGGCAGCGGAGGTCGCACACGACACCCACGCGGCTCCTGAGGGCGCCGGCAACTCGACTGAGGATGATTCCGACCTGCCGACGGGCGAGCAGCCCGCCGTGGACTAGCCTGCCGCCGTTGCTACTACTCCCGGCGGTTTAGGGGGTCCTCGCTGGTGGGGCTACACTTTGAGGCATGGCTGTTAGCGCGACCGACCTCAAAGAATCCCGCATCCTCCTGTACTACTGGTTCACGCCCATCGCGGACCCTACGGCGATCATGCTGTGGCAGAAGCAGCTCTGCGAAAGCCTCGGACTGACCGGGCGCATCCTCATCTCCGAACACGGCATCAACGGCACCGTCGGGGGCTCCCTGCATGCCTGCAAGCAGTATGCGCGCCGCACCCGCGAATACCCCGGCTTCAAGGGCATGGAATTCAAGTGGTCGCAGGGCGGGGCAGAGGACTTCCCGCGCCTGTCCGTCAAGGTGCGCGACGAGATCGTCGCCTTCGGCGCGCCGGGCGAGCTGAAGGTCGACGAGAACGGCGTCATCGGGGGAGGAACCCACCTGAAGCCGGAAGAAGTCAACAAGCTGGTCGAGGAACGCGGCGACGACGTCGTCTTCTTCGATGGACGTAACGCGATGGAGGCCGAAATCGGCCGGTTCAAGAACGCCGTCGTCCCTGATGTGGAGACCACCCACGACTTCATCAAGGAACTGGAGAGCGGCAAGTACGACTGGATGAAGGACAAGCCGGTCGTCAGCTACTGCACCGGCGGGATCCGGTGTGAGGTGCTCAGCGCGCTGATGAAGAACCGCGGCTTCGAGGAGGTCTACCAGATCGACGGCGGCATCGTCCGCTACGGCGAGAAGTACGGCGATAAGGGCCTATGGGAGGGCTCGCTGTACGTCTTCGACAAGCGCATGCACATGGAGTTCTCCGAGGATGCGAAGCAGCTCGGCTTCTGCAAGAACTGCGGGGCGCCGACGAATACCTTCCACAACTGCGAGAACTCCGAATGCCGCGAACAGATCCTGCTGTGCGAGGATTGCGCGGCCGACCCCGCAGTGACCTGCGGGGAGTGTTAGCCGCCGGCTAGTCGAGTTCGAGCTGCATCTCCACGTGGTCGATGCCCTCGACGTCGAAGGGCTCGTCCACAGTCTGGAAACCGTAGCCCTCGTAGAAGGGCACGGAGTGGCTCTGTGCCTCGATCTTCACGATCGACTTCTGGGTCGTGGGGTCCAGGGCTGCCGCGCGCTCGCGGACAACCTCCAGGGAGCGCGCGAAAAGATTGTGCGCGATCCCGTAGCCACGCAGGTCCGGGTGGACGCAGAGGCGACCGATGTGCTGCTCCTCCGGCGGGCCGAAGACGCGCACGGTGCCCACGAGCCGCATGGGGGAGCCGGGGTCGGCAGTGCCCCACGGGCAGTCCGGGCCGCTGCCGGGGTGGACGTAGGCCAGCAGGTGGTGGGTCCCCGGTAGGGCGTCCTGGTCATCGATCTCCGGGAACGCGGCGCGCTGCTCATTAACGAAGACGTCCACCCGCAGCTTGTAGAGGGCATGGACCTGGTACGCAGGCATGGACAGTAGGGTTCGCCCGGTGATGTAGACCTTTGGTGCTTCTTCTACGGCGTCGTTTTCCAGAGTCATGAATCGCATGTTACCTAAGCCACAAGGGCTCTGATAGGGAAAAGAAACCCCCACGCAATACGGGGGTAGAGCTGCGCCTTTGCAGTCAGAATGTTATTTTTGACCACCTACTAGGATTGGGCTCTCCCCGAACGTGGGGGCGGTCGGCGCGGTTTTGGTGCCACGCTGACCAGGGGAGTGGTTACTCCCCGGCGTACTTGGAGTGGTGATGCATATCGTCCCACTCGCGGACCTTCTTGCGCTCGCGGCCCTCGGCTTCGCCGAGTTCGCGCTCGTGCTTGTCCAGGGCGTACCAGCCCTCCCAGTCGGTCCAGGAGATGTTCTTGGAGCGCAGCAGCTCCTCGACGCTCTCCAGCTCCGGCTTTGCTGGCTGGAAGCCGATGCCCTGTGCGACGTCGGTCAAGAGGTTATCGACGGCCTCGTTGGCGTCGCCCTTGGTGTTGCCGATCAGGCCGACGGGGCCGCGGCGGATCCAGCCGGTGGCGTATACGCCCGGCAGGGTCTCACGCTTCTCGGCCTCGGGGTCAGCGCTGCCCGGCACGCCTGCGATGCCGTCCGCGGTGGGGCCTTCGGTGAGCACGCGGCCGCCGACGTTCGGCAGGACGTTCTTGTCTGCGTCCCACGGCAGGTCGGCCTGCTGGTCGGACTTGTATCCGACGGTGCGGTAGACTGCGCCGACCGGCCATTCGCGGATCTCGCCGGTGGTGGAGACGGAGCCGTCGCCGTTGAGCTTCGTGCGCTCGGTGATCAGTGTGGTGACATTGCCCTGCTCGTCCGTCTTGATCTCCTTCGGGGATTCGAAGAAGTGGATGTAGACGCGGTGTGGTTCCTCGCCCGGGTCGGCGATGGCGTACTGCTCCAGCAGGGAGCAGACCATGTCGGTGATCTTGGAGCCGCGGCGGGCCTCCTCGGAGGCGGCGTCGTACTGGATGTCCTCCGGGTCGACGATGACCTGGATGTTATCGGAGTAGCTGAGCTCCTTGAGTTCCAGTGGGGTGAACTTCGCCTGTGCCGGGCCGCGGCGGCCGAAGAGGTGGACCTCCTTGGCCTGGTTCTTCTTCAGGGACTCGTAAACATTGTCTGGGATTTCGGTGGTGAGCAGTTCCTCACCGGTCTTTGCAAGGACGCGGGCGACGTCGAGGCCGACGTTGCCCACGCCGATGACGGCGACGGACTCGGCGTCCAGCTTCCAGTCCTCGGAGAACTTCGGGTTGGCGTCGTAGAAGCCGACGAATTCAGCGCCGCCGTGGGTGGCTTCTGCGCCCGGCAGGTTGAGGTCGCGGTCCTTGGTTGCGCCGGTGGCGTAGATGACGGAGTCGTAGTGCTGCTTCAGTTCCTCGAGGGTGATGTCCTCGCCGATGTTGACGTTGCCGAACAGGCGGATCTGCGGCTGGTCGAGGACGCGGTGCAGGGAGCGGATAATGCCCTTGATGCGGGGGTGGTCGGGTGCGACGCCGTAGCGGATGAGCCCGAATGGGGCTGGCATGCGCTCGAAGATGTCCACGCTCACGCCGTCGAAGGTGGTGTCGCCGCTAGCCTCCGGGATGGTGGCCTTGGCGAGGGCGTTGGATGCATAAATGCCGGCTGGGCCGGATCCGATGACCGCGATGCGGAGCGGACGAGTGGTCTTTGCTGCGTCTGACACTTTTATTCAGGGTCCAATCGTTGGTTCTAAGTGCATATTCTTCACCCACCAAGCTAATCCCACCGTGAGGGGATTGCGAGATTCTGGGGGGTGGATCACAACAGAGTGTAGACAGCATTGTCTAGTTAACGCAATTGGCTTTGCTGAAATTGCTTGCAACCTGGCGACTCGGCGGTTTAGTGTGTCCAGTTATAGACCGCACGGTCTGTCTAGTGTAGGTTGATCTGCAGCCCGCGCTGCGGATCCAGGCAAGACCGCCACAATGCACGATCAACTGGAGAAATTCACCATGACTGCAACTACCACCACCCGTCCGAGGCCAAAGCGTAAGCCCCGGCCGCAAGGCCAGTGGCTCGTCGACGGCACTACTCCGCTCAACGACGACGAGAAGATTAAGCAAGAAGACGCCGGCCTCGGCGTCATCGACCGCATTCGCGAGACCTACGCGAAGCAGGGATTCGACTCCATCCTGAAGGAGGACCTCGCGCCCCGCTTCAAGTGGGTTGGTCTTTATACGCAGCGTCGCCCGGGGCTCGACGGCGTGGCCACCTCCACGCTCAGCACCGAAGAGCTGCAGGATAATTACTTCATGATGCGCATCCGCCTCGACGGCGGACTGGTCAGCAGCGAGCAGCTGCGCGTCATCGGCGAGATTTCCAGCGACTACGCCCGCGATACCGCGGACTTCACCGACCGCCAGAACGTCCAGCTGCACTGGATCCGCATCGAGGACGTCCCGACCATCTGGGACAAGCTCGAGGCCGTCGGGCTGGACACCAACTTCGGCTGCGGCGACGTCCCCCGCGTCATCCTGGGCTCCCCGGTCGCAGGCATCGCTGCCGACGAGATTATCGACGCCACCCCGGCCATTCACACCATCAAGGAAGAACTACTAACCAGCGGCGAGTTCGACAACCTGCCACGCAAGTTCAAGTCCGCGATCAGTGGTAACTCCCGCCAGGACGTCACCCACGAGATCCAGGACCTGGCGTTTATCGGCTCGAACCACCCGGAGCACGGCCCCGGCTTCGACGTCTGGGTCGGCGGCGGGCTGTCCACCAACCCGATGCTCTCCCAGCGCCTCGGCGCTTGGGTGCCTCTGGACGAGGTCCCGGAGGTGTGGGCCGGCGTGGTCCGCATCTTCCGCGACTACGGCTACCGCAAGGTCCGCAACCGCGCGCGCCTGAAGTTCCTCGTCGCCGACTGGGGCATCGAGAAGTTCCGCAAGGTCCTGGAGGAGGACTACCTCGGCCGCAAGCTCGTCGACGGTCCGGACCCGGGCGAGTACCCCGGCTACCGCGACCACATCGGCATCCACGAGCAGCGGGACGGCAAGGTCTACCTGGGCGTGAAGCCCACGGTCGGTCACACCGATGGCGCCCAGCTGCAGCGCCTGGCGGAGCTCGCCGAGTCCTATGGATCCACGCGGTTGCGCACGACTCCCGATAAGGAGCTGCTGTTCCTGGATCTGACCCCGGAGAATGCAGAGAAGCTTGCCGCCGAGCTGGAGAAGGAGGGGCTGTCCGCGAAGCCTTCGGCCTTCCGCCGCGACATCATCAGCTGCACCGGCTTGGAGTTCTGCAAGCTCGCGCACGTCGTGACGAAGCAGCGCGCCATCCAGCTGGTCGACGAGCTGGAGGAGCGGGTCGGCGACCTTGATGTCCCACTGAAGATCTCCCTGAACGGCTGCCCGAACTCCTGCGCCCGCTCCCAGGTCGCGGACATCGGCCTGTCCGGCAAGGTGCTGACCGACGAGGACGGCAACCGCGTCGAGGGCTTCCAGGTTCACCTGGGCGGAAAGGTCGGCCTGGAGCCGGGCTTCGGCCGCAAGCTGCGCGGCAACAACGTGTTCTCCGAGGAGGTCGGCGACTACGTGGTCCGCGTCGTGGAGAACTTCAAGGAGCAGCGCGAGGACGGCGAGGAGTTCAGCTCCTGGGTCGCCCGCGCCGAGGAGGAGGCTCTGCGATGAGTGTTCCCGATACTGATTCCCTGCCACCGGTGAACCAGGCAATCGGTGGGAAGTCCGGGCACAGCAACGGTCGGCGTGCGACCGTGAACTTCTGCCCCTACTGCATGGGGGAGAACCTGTTTCCGACCACGGAAACGGATAATTCCTGGCAATGCCGCGAGTGCCGTCGCGAATTTTCGGTGAAGTTTCACGGACTGCTGGCTTAGGCGGGTATTTCCCGCTCGGCCGGCGTGTGGAATCCAGCTAGTCGGGACGCAGCTCACAGTAGGATAAGCGACATGCAGGAGCTCGAAAGCCCAGGATTTGCCGTTCTCGATGTTGAGACCACCGGTTTCAGTACCGCCCACCGCGTGCTGGAAATCGGGGTCGTCCTCCTTTCTGCCACCGGTGAGGTGGAAGGCAGCTGGTCCAGCCTGGTCAACCCGGATCGCGATATTCCCAATAGTTCGATCCATGGGGTCTACGGCCGGCACGTGAAAGACGCCCCGGCTTTCGCTCAGATCGCCCGCGAGCTCTTCGGCCTCTTGGATGGCCGGATTCTGGTCGCCCACAATGCGCGCTTCGATGCGCGCATGCTCTCCCAGGAACTGGCCCGCGCGGATCTGGATCCAGGCGACGTCCTCCCCGGGTATGTCTGCACCATGGAACTTTCTAGGAGGCTTTTCCCCGGTAGGCCCAACAAACTGGGGGACGTACTCAGCCGCGTGGGGATCACCAACCGGGGCGCTCACACCGCCCTGGCGGATGCCGAGGCCACCGCGGAGCTATTCCAATACTTCCTTCGGAACGGAGTGACGTTCCCTGGGGCTGCGTTTATCGCCATCGACGCCCGCCCGTTGAACCAGCTGACCGACGATTCGGCTGAGCCGTTGACTCGCGAGGCTGCAGAGGCTGCTCATCGTGAGCGGAAACAAGCCGCCCCCGGGAAGGACCAACCGTTGGAACTGCGTCGGGGTGACCGGGTGACCTTGACTGGGGAGATGAATAGGCCCCGTTCCGAGTGGGAGAAAGAAATTCGAGAGCACGGCCTGACCCCGGGGTCCTTGACGAGGAACACCCGGGTGTTGGTAGCCGCCGACGTGGACTCTTTGAGTGGCAAGGCGAAGAAGGCACGGCACTATGGAATTCCGATTCTGAATGAGCAGGAGTTTTCTTCGCTTCTGCCGAGCATCCGCGATGAGGAGGAGCGACCAATTCCCGACGTAACGGCGCCTATTCCACCCGAGATCGAAACATCGGACTACCCCCTGGAGGAAGACAACGCCTACATGGATGATTTCTACTCGGGAACCTCTGATTCCGCGGCGGAAGTCTTCTACGAGGAACCTAGCCGCGAGGCGCTACTGGCAGCGCTGAATCTTGCGCAGGATGCCCTGGGACTGATCGCTAATCAGCACCGCGGCTTGGATAAGGCCCTGTTGCCGGACTCCGCTAATGGAATGCTGAGTGGCCGAGCTGCCGAAGTTTTGGCTCAGCTCACTGACCCGGACGGGGATTATCAGCAGGTGAAACTCCTGGTGCGGGGGACAGCGTCTTCGGCGCTGGCGGACTTTTATGCCGGTTTGGACGCACGCGAACAGCTCATTGCCCGGAAGAGGCTAGGTACAACATCGCCGGCCACTCTGGATGCGCTCGGCCAAGAGTTGGGCGTGACCAGGGAGCGAGTGCGCCAGCTGCAGCGCCCACTTGCTACACGTCTGACCGAATTAGCCGACCATGGGGCGGTGGCTGAACTGCGGGAAGCGATGGCATCCCATGCCTTCCCGGTGGCCCGCATCGGCGGGATCGTCGAACAGCTCCCGGAGCTACAAGAGGAGGTGCCCGGTTGGGGTCTGAACCTCGCAGAGATTATCGACGCGGTGGATGATTCCTTCGCTATCGAGGAGGAATGGGTGTGTTTCCCGTCGTTGAAGAAGGCACGAGAACGGACCGAAAACCTGCTCAACCGCGGCCGTGATAGTTATGGAGTGGTACCGCTGGACTGGGTGGAGGAGCGCACGGCGCTCAGTCCCGCTGACCTGCGTGAATGGCTCGACCACTGTGGGTATCGACTGTTCGAGGGGAACGTGCTCACGGAAACTCGTTCGCTACCTGCCCTTGCGGCGGGGGTTCTCTCCACCCGTGGCGAGCCGCAAGATCTCGACTCGCTGTACGAGGCGATCGGACAGGGGAGGTCGAATCGTTCGTTGGCGAACTCCCTGAATGCTTCCGAGGGGATCGTGCGGGTCAGTGCGAGTAAGTGGGGGCTGCCGGAGTGGGGGTATGAGGAGTACACCACGCTGGTGAAACTCATTGAGCGCCGTCTTCTCGCCGCGACTGACGCGGGAGACGAGGGTGTGCCACTGACGGCCTTGCTGACAGAACTACCGTCCAAGTTCGACGTTGCAGAAAATTCGGTACGGACCTATGCATCAACCGGACAGTTCGAGCTGGTTGATGGAATCGTCAAGTGGCGTTCGGAGGCACCGGAAATGACCTCCAGCCCGGAGGAATCCCGCGACATGTATTGGCGTGACGGCAGGTGGAAGTTGCTGATCACCGTGACTAGCGACCACCTCCGCGGTTCCGGCAGCAGGGCGCCTGGTGGGGTGATTCGCATGCTGGGGCTGCAATATAACGAGTCGGCCGAGATTCCGAGCGATATCGGCACGCAACGAGTGACCTGGGGGCCAACCAGTAGCACCCTGGGAACCATTCGACGCCTGTTGGAACAGCAGGGGATTGGCGAAGGAGAGCGGGTGTGGCTGGACTTCCACGAGGGTGAATATTTCTCCCTGGAACGAGCCCTGCCCCAACAGGGAGCCGAGGGACTGGCCGCACTCGCTGAACACGTAGGCGAGGCTCCGGAAGGCGATGATGAGGCCCTGCGCTCTGCGGTTTCTCGAGCCTTGGGGTTGGGGGATAACGGGGCGAATCGCCGTATCCTCAGCCGCTTCCGCGCCCGGCAGGACGCCTTCGCGGTACAGCTACTCGAAGACCTCTGGCTCTAGCACTGGGGCGTAAGGGTTTCCGAAGTCCGGGCACAGCAATGGTCGGCGTGCGACCGTGAACTTCTGCCCCTACTGCATGGGGGAGAACCTGTTTCCGACCACGGAAACGGATAATTCCTGGCAATGTCGCGAGTGCCGTCGCGAATTTTCGGTGAAGTTTCACGGACTGCTGGCTTGAGCTAAAGCGCTGGGCACATAGCGAAACCCCGGCCCCGAGGTGCTGCACCGCGGGCCGGGGTTTTGTCTTTGGTCACTGACACCGCCCCGACACCTCTGGTAGGCAGGGGTCATGAGCACTTTTGCATTGCAGAATCCAAGTACTGGCCAAGAAGAAGAGCAGTTCAACCGCATCAATGATGCCGACCGCGATGCAATTCTGGATCGCGCCACCGCAGCAGGCGAGCAGTGGCGCAAGACCCCCATTGCGCAGCGCGCCGACGTCCTGCGGAAGACCGCGAAGCTGTTCCAGGAAAACAAGAAGCAGCTGGCGGAACACATCGGGCGCGAGATGGGCAAGCTGACCCGCTGGGCCGAGGCTGAGATCGACATCGTCTCGGACATTTTCACCTGGTATGCCGAGCACGCCCACGAGCTCCTGGCCGATGAGCAGCTTTCCCAGCAAGGCGCACAGCAGACCTGGGTCCGTAAGGAGCCCCTGGGCGTGGTGCTGGGCATCATGCCGTGGAACTTCCCCTACTACCAGGTCGCCCGCTGGGCAGCACCGAACCTGCTGCTGGGCAACACGCTGGTGCTGAAGCACGCCTCCATTTGCCCGCTGTCCTCCCAGGCCTGCCAGGACCTGCTGGAGCAGGCCGGGCTGCCGAAGGATGCCTTCATCAACGTGTACGCCTCCGGCTCCCAGATGGATGCCTTCGTAGCGGATAAGCGCGTGGCGGGTGTCTCCCTCACCGGATCCGAGCAGGCTGGTGCCGCTGTGGCGAAGACCGCCGGCGAGCACTACAAGAAGTCCCTGCTGGAGCTGGGCGGCAACGACCCCTTCATCGTGCTTGACGATGAGAACCTGGACTGGGTCCTGGAGCAGTTCACCAAGATCCGCATGTACAACACCGGCCAGGCATGTAACGCACCGAAGCGCCTGATCGTCATGGACGAGTTCTACGACCGTACCGTCGAGACGCTGGAGAAGCTCATCGGCGACATGAAGGTCGGCGCATACGACGACGAGAACGCCGATATCGGTCCGCTGTCCTCCATCGGTGCCCGCGACGAGATCGTCGAGCGCCTCGCCGAGGCGGAGAAGAATGGTGATGCCACCATCCGCGTCGGCGGTAAGGCCATCGACCGCGAGGGCGCCTTCATGGAGCCAACCCTGCTGGTCGACGTGGACCCCAAGGCCGACGTTGGCTGCAACGAGATCTTCGGACCCGTGGCGATCGTGTACCGCGCAAAGGACGCGGCGGAGGCCATCGAGATCGCTAACGATTCCGACTACGGGCTCTCCAGCTCCGTGTGGAGCACCGACCTGGAGGCAGCCCGCGAGGTCGCCGAGCAGCTTCGCGACGGCATGACCTTCATCAATGAGCATGCCGTCACCGGGGCGGGCCTGCCCTTCGGCGGAATCGGCCGCTCCGGCTATGGCCGCGAGCTCGCTCGCTGGGGCGTTGGCGAGTTCGTCAACGAGCACCTCTACCGGGTGTCTGATCAGTCGAGCGCCGGTCTTTCGCCAGCGCTGTAATGGCTGAGTAATAACTCAATAAAGCAAGTGGCCGCGGGGTTAACCCCGCGGCCACTGTTTTATATAGACGAGCTTAGCCCTAGAGCAGTTCCTCGCCGCGGGCGATATAGCTAGCCATTTCTTCTTCTGGCACCATCGCCCCACCCGTGATCCACGCCAGGTGGGTGCCCGCCCGGCCGATGGCTCCGGGGCCGAAGAAGCTGGTCGCGGAGCTCGGCTCACACTGCACATCCTCGGAGCGATCGAAGAGGGCCACACCCCGGAACATGTTCTCGTCGCTGACGGTGTAGTAGCCGTCGATGAGGTGCTGCATCCGCTCGCCGACGAAGCCGGAGGGCCTCCCCACGGCCAGGCCATCGGCGGCGGTGAGGTTATCGATGCCGAAGTCCTGCACTGCTAGCTGATCGTGGGCGCCGGTGTGCACCCCGATGAACATGGCGGGGGAGTGGGTGGGCTCGGCGAAGTAGCAGCGCGCCGCGTCGCCGAAAATGGCCTTGATGCCGAATGCGACACCACCCGGGCCACCGCCGACCCCGCAGGGCAGGTACACGTGGAGCGGCTCCTGCTCGGTGACCCGGACATCCATGGCCTGCAGCTGGCCGGCCAGTCGCGCCCCGGCGACCGCGTAACCGAGGAAGAGGGAGACGGAGTTCTCGTCGTCCACGAAGTAGACGCGGTCGTCGTCCTCGGCGGCCTTGCGACCAGCGGCGACGGCGACGGAGTAGTCCTGCTCGTATTCCACGACCTCCACGCCGTGGGAGCGCAGCAGCTCCTTCTTCCACTGCCGGGCATCCGCGCTCATGTGGACCGCGGCCTGGAAGCCCAGCTTGGCGCTCATGATCCCGATGGATAGCCCCAGGTTGCCAGTGGAGCCCACGGCCACGCGGTGCTGGCCGAAGAGCTCGCGGGCCTCGGCGGAGTCGAGGAGCTGGTAGTCGCTGTCTAGGGTGATCAGGCCGTGCTCCAGGGCGAGGGCCTCGGCATGCTGGAGGACCTCGTAGATCCCGCCGCGGGCCTTGATCGACCCGGAGATCGGCAGGTGGGAGTCGAGCTTCGCCCACAGCTGCCCCTTGATCTGCTGCCCGGTGAGGTCCTCGATTGCTTCCTTCATCGCGGGCACGTGGCGGAGCGGGGATTCGATGACGCCAGCGCTGGGCGCGGTCTCTGGGAAGACCTGCTGCAGGTAGGGCGCGAAGCGCTTCAGCCGGTCCGCGGCATCCTGGGTCTGGTTCGGGGTGATCCCGACGTGCGCCAGGCCTTCTTCGGCGCGGGGCAGGTCGGGCTTCAGCCACAGGGTCTCCTCGAGCGCGACGAGGCGCTTAAGGAGGGGGTAGTCGGTGATCCACTCTTGCGGGGTTCGGGTTGCCATGGCGCCCAGCTTAGTGAGCTTGCCGGGCGTTCTCTGCCGAATGTCGCCGCCTAGCTAAGCCCGTACTCCCTCGCGGTCTGCTGCGCCTCGGCGACAATCCACTCCACCATCTCCTGGGTGGGGGCGCCTCCGGAGGCGCGGTTGCTGGGATTCTGCATGACGCGGCGCACCACGCCTTCGCAGATGATCGCAACTTTCCATAGCCCCAGGACGTGCCAAAAAGCCAATGCCTTTCTGTCCCGTCCCGTGGCGCCTAGATAGCGCTCGGCTAGTTCTTCACCCTTCGGGAATCCGTCGAGGAGGGGTGCTTCAAATCCAGGGAGGACCAGTCCGTCCTTGACCGGCCAATAAGCCAGCATGGTTCCCACGTCAGCGAGGGGGTCTCCCAGCGTGGTGAGCTCCCAGTCGATGACGGCGTTGATGGTGCCGTCGTCTGGGTTGGCTATGACGTTGCCGACGTGTAGGTCGCCGTGGACCAGCACCGTTTCCTTCTGTTCCGGAGTGTGTTCCTCCAGGAGAGCCGTGAGTTTATCGAGCGCAGGTAATTCCCGCGTCTTGGTCTTGTCCCATTGCCCGGACCAGCGCTTGAGCTGTCGTGGGGCGTAGGGGTCGTGGGATGCCAGCGTGTCCAGTCCGGTGGATACGAGGTTGACGCCGTGGATGTGGATCATCGCGTCCAGCATCTTGGTGGCGATTTTGTGCCGGATGTCCAGCCCCAAAGGGGAAGCGGCTTCTGCAGAGCTAATGGTCACTCCGTCGACCATGCTCATCGCCACGACGGGGGCATCGGAGACAGCTTGACCGTGGTCGGCAAGCTCGTCGGTGTTGCCATAGATCACCGGGACGGGCACCTCGGTGTCGTGAAGAGCCGCCATGATTTTTCCTTCGCGCACGACGTTGTGGGCGCTGGCGGCAAGTTTTCCCAGCGGCGGACGGCGGACGATGCAGCGTGCGCCAGTGGTGTCTTCGACGAGGAACGTGAGGTTGGACTGCCCGTTTCCGACGCGGTTAAGCGAGAGCTCACCGCTCAATGGGGTGATGCGGGTGAGCCAGGCCTTCAGCTCGTCCATATTGAACGGCACGGCCGGGTTCTTCGTGGCTGAATTGTGGCTGCCGGTTGTTGGGTCGTTCACCGTGGCTCCTTCGATAGGTCTGTCCTGTGCCGGTGTGCTACTTGTATTTGCGCAGTTCTTGTCGGGCGATGGTCATGCGATGGACCTCATCCGGGCCATCGGCCAGCCGGAGTGATCGCAGGCCAGCCCACATGTGAGCCAGCGGGGTATCGGAGGTCACACCCTCGCCACCGAAGACTTGGATGGCTTCGTCGACGATGCGGAGCGCGACCTGTGGGGCAGCAACCTTGATGGCAGCAATTTCTTGGCGAGCGGCCTTATTGCCGACCGTGTCCATCATCCAGGCGGCCTTCAAAGTCAATAGCCGGGCCTGCTCGATGTCGATGCGGGCGTTGGCGATGCGTTCTTGGATCGTGTCGCGCTCGGCCAGCGCTTTGCCGAAGGTGCTTCGAGACAAGGCTCGTTCGCACATCAGCTCGAGTGCACGTTCTGCCATGCCGATGGCACGCATGCAATGGTGAATCCGGCCTGGCCCCAAGCGGTCCTGGGCGATCCGAAAACCCGCTCCCTCCTCCAGGAGGATGTCGTGGTCCGGGACGAATACGTCCTTAAATTCCAGTTCGGCGTGGCCTTCGCGGTCGTGGAAGCCAAAGACGGGAAGGTCGCGAAGGATTCGGACGCCGGGGGCGTCGGAGGGGACAACCAGCATGGACTGCTGGCGGTGGGGCTCAGCCTCTGGGCTGGTCTTGCCCATGACGATGAGCACCTTGAGGTTGGGCCGCATGCCGTTCGAACTAAACCACTTCCGCCCGTTAAGTACATACCCATCGAGGGGCTTATCCGAGCCCTCGGCGGTGTAACCGGTAACCCGTTCCATGCGCATGGACACATTGGTGGCATCTGAGGAGGCGACTCCGGGTTCGGTCATGGCGAATGCGGAGCGGATTTCACCATCGAGCAGCGGATTCAGATACTCCCTGCGGTGAGCCTCAGTTCCATAAAGCTCGAGAACCTCCATGTTCCCCGTATCCGGGGCGTTGCAATTGCAGGCTTCGGGTGCGAGTTCGGGGGAGCGGCCCATGATTTCTGCCAATGGGGCGTAGTCGACGTTGCTCAAACCCGGGCCGGTGCCGGGGTGGGGGTGGAAGAGGTTCCATAGGCCCTGCTTCTTGGCTTCGGCTTTGAGGTCCTCAAGGATCGCTGGGTGGTGGTGCGGATCGCCGGACTCGGTCATCTGCCGGTGGTAGATCGGCTCGGCAGGGTAGACGTGTTCATCCATGAAGCGAAGGAGCTTTTCCTGATACTCCTTCGAGCGCGCGCTGGGTGCGAAGTCCATATCTTTCCTCGTTCTGGGCTGTTTGGGGTGCTGTTGATTGGGTGGGGGATGGGGTCTTAGGGCTGGACGAGCATGCCGCCATCGACAACGAGGTTTTCACCAATGAGCCAGGTCGTCGCGGGTGCTGCGAGGAAGGCGATAGCAGCGGCGATGTCCTCGGGCTCGCCAATCCGCTGCGCGGGGGTGATAGCCGCGACGGCGTCTTCGTGTTCCTTCCACAGCGCTTCGGAGAGCTTGGTGCGCACCACGCCTGGGGCGATTGAGTTGACGTGGATGGTGGGGGCGAGCTCGTTGGCCATCTGGCGGGTCATGTGCAGCAGCGCAGCTTTGGTCCCGTTGTAGACGCCGAGCTTTGCTTCCTCGGTGAGAGCACCGATGGAGGAGAGGTTGACGACCGCGCCCTTGCGGTGGGTTCCCATGCCTGCGTCCTTCGCGGCGGCGGTCCAGATGACGGGGCCGATGACGTTGACTTCGTAGGTCTTCGCCATGGCTTCGGGGCT
>JBHWRM010000087.1:0-23376 GCA_043426695.1 Corynebacterium sp.
CCGCTAGTGGCGATCGCAGCGACGTCAAGAACACAACACCCCGGGAAACCGGCGGCGAGATAGCGAGCAGACTGACTACACGTAGATGCCTCGTGTCCCCAACAGGATCCACCTACGGTCCCGCTGATTGCGGGTCAATACAGGTGGCGCAGCCCGGGGAGTCTGCCGGCCGGTCGCATAAGCCGAATGGAAGTTCGTCGAGTGCGCCGAAGAAGAAAACCGTAAAACCCCAAACTTTCGAAAGCGAGGAAGGGGCGGCAACGCTACAAGGCGAAGAAAACGCTTCAAAGCTGCCCCTGTAACACCATGGCTGTTGTTACTATGCGCGAACTGCTGGATGCAGGCGTCCACTTTGGTCACCAGACCCGCCGTTGGAACCCGAAGATGCGTCGTTTCATCTTCACCGACCGCAACGGCATCTACATCATCGACCTGCAGCAGACCCTGACCTACATCGACGAGGCCTACGAGTTCGTCAAGGAGACCGTCGCCCACGGCGGCAACATCCTGTTCGTCGGCACCAAGAAGCAGGCTCAGGAGGCCGTTGCCAACGAGGCTGAGCGCGTTGGCATGCCGTACGTCAACCACCGCTGGCTCGGTGGCATGCTCACCAACTTCCAGACCGTCTCCAAGCGCCTGGCCCGCATGAAGGAACTGCAGGCTATGGACGCAGCCGAGGACGGCTACCAGGGTCGCACCAAGAAGGAGATCCTCCTTCTGAACCGCGAGCGCGAGAAGCTGGAGCGTGTCCTGGGCGGCATCGCCGACATGACCAAGGTTCCGTCGGCAATGTGGGTCGTTGACACCAACAAGGAGCACATCGCCGTCTCCGAGGCGAAGAAGCTGGGCATCCCGGTTGTCGCCATCCTGGACACCAACTGCGACCCGGACGAGGTCCAGTACCCGGTCCCGGGCAACGACGACGCGATCCGTTCCGCAAACCTGCTGACCTCCATCATCTCCTCCGCTGTTGAGGAGGGCCGCAAGGCTCGCGCGGAGCGTCAGGCAGCTGCTGCGAAGGACGCAGCCGGCGACACCGGCAAGTCCGAGGCGGACGCTGAGGCTGTCAAGGCTGAGGCCGCAGCCGAGGAGAAGGCCGAGACCACCGAGGCCTAAAGAGTATTGAGCGGGCGCAGAGCCCCGCTCAATGCCTCACACGGAAGGGCCGTATCTCGGCCTGCCCAGTGAATGTGCTGCCCGCCGCCACACGCGGTGGGGATTTGCCTCTAGAATTATTGGCTGACAGCACATTCATTCTTTCACCACTTCCATACGAAGGAGGGTCGCCACTGATGGCGAACTACACCGCTGCTGATGTCAAGAAGCTCCGCGAGATGACCGGCTCCGGCATGATGGACTGCAAGAAGGCTCTCGTCGAGGCTGAGGGCGACTTCGATAAGGCCATCGAGATCCTGCGTATCCAGGGTGCCAAGGACGTCGGCAAGCGCGCTGAGCGCTCCGCATCCGAGGGCCTGATCGCAGTCTCCGGTAACACCATGATCGAGGTCAACGCTGAGACCGACTTCGTGGCTAAGAACCAGGAGTTCATCGACTTCGCGAACAAGGTTGCTCAGGCTGCCGACGCTGCGAACGCAAACTCCCGCGAGGAGCTCGAGGCAGTCGAGATCGACGGCGCGAAGGCTGTCGACGCTCTGCAGGAGCTCTCCGCCAAGATCGGCGAGAAGCTCGAGCTGAAGCGCGCTGTCACCCTGGAGGGCGACAAGGTTGCTGTCTACCTGCACCAGCGCTCCGCTGACCTGCCGCCGGCAGTTGGCGTGCTCGTTGCTTACGAGGGCGAGAACGAGGAGGCTGCACGTGCGGCTGCCATGCAGGTCGCTGCTCTGAAGGCTAGCTTCCTGTCCACCGATGACGTCCCGGCTGAGACCGTCGCCAAGGAGCGCGAGATCGCCGAGGCTACCGCTCGCGAGGAGGGCAAGCCGGAGAAGGCTCTGCCGAACATTATTGAGGGTCGCCTGAAGGGCTACTTCAAGGACGTTGTCCTGCTCGAGCAGCCGTCCGTCACCGAGTCCAAGAAGACCGTCAAGCAGGTCATGGACGAGGCTGGCGTGAAGCTGACCGGCTTCGTGCGCTACGAGATCGGCCAGGCCTAGTCACGCCACTGATCCCGTGAGCTCGTGGAGTGGTTTAGCCGCTTAAGTTAGTCCCACGCCACGGCACGG
The DNA here is from genome assembly GCA_043426695.1 of Corynebacterium sp. Classification (GTDB taxonomy): domain Bacteria; phylum Actinomycetota; class Actinomycetes; order Mycobacteriales; family Mycobacteriaceae; genus Corynebacterium. The sequence goes on from JBHWRM010000087.1 coordinate 2,181, forward strand.
CGATAGTTTGAGCCGCCCACCCGTTTCACACGGGTGGGCGGCTTTTATTGTGCGCTATAATCCTGTTCAACATCTGAAGCGAGACAAGGAGATTCGTTGACTAACGCGCCACAGAGGTCCGGTTTTAAGCGGGTTATGTTGAAGCTGGGCGGTGAGATGTTCGGTGGGGGAGCCGTGGGCATCGACCCAGATGTCGTTCAGAACGTGGCACGCCAAATCGCTGAAGTCGCTAACAGCGGCGTGCAGGTGGCCGTGGTCATCGGCGGTGGAAATTTCTTCCGCGGCGCGGAGCTGCAGCAGCGCGGTCTCGACCGTTCCCGCTCCGACTACATGGGCATGCTGGGCACCGTCATGAACTGCCTGGCCCTGCAGGACTTCCTGCAGCAGGAGGGTGTGGACTGCCGCGTGCAGACTGCCATTCAGATGACCCAGGTCGCAGAGCCCTACCTCCCGCTGCGTGCGGACCGCCACCTCGAGAAGGGCCGTGTGGTCATCTTCGGCGCTGGCATGGGCATGCCCTACTTCTCCACGGACACCACCGCCGCCCAGCGTGCCCTCGAGATCGGCTGCGAGGTCCTGCTGATGGCTAAGGCGGTTGACGGTGTGTACTCGGATGACCCACGCACCAACCCGGACGCTGAGCTCTTCCATGAGATCAACCCACAGGAAGTCCTCGAGCGCGATCTCAAGGTCGCAGACGCGACGGCCTTCAGTCTCTGCAAGGACAACGACATGCCGATCCTGGTGTTCAACCTCCTGGAGCAGGGCAATATCGCCCGGGCCTGCGCCGGCGAGCGCATCGGCACGCTCGTCAGCTCCGAGGTTAAGTAGCCCGCTGCCCTAGCGGCAGGCGGTTGAGGCGGGCAAGAACAGCCCGCCTCGCCGCACCAAACAGGAGGGTTGGGAGCAAGGGCTGCTAAATTGGTAGCCATGATGGACGAAATTCTCCTGGAATGCGAAGAGCGCATGACGAGCTCCGTCGAGTTCGCGCGCGAAGACCTCACGACGATCCGTACCGGGCGTGCTAACCCGGCCATGTTCAATAGCGTGATCGCCGAGTACTACGGTGTCCCGACGCCGATCACCCAGATGGCGACGATCAGCGTTCCCGAGGCGCGCATGATGCTCATCAAGCCCTATGAGCAGTCCCAGATCCAGGTCATCGAGAACGCGATCCGTAACTCTGACCTGGGTGTTAACCCGACCAACGACGGCCAGGTGCTGCGCGTGACGATCCCGCAGCTCACCGAGGAGCGCCGTCGCGAAATGGTGCGCCAGGCCAAGTCCAAGGGTGAGGACGCGAAGATCGCGATCCGTAACATCCGCCGTCACGGCATGGAGCAGCTCGCGAAGATCCAGAAGGACGGCGATGCCGGTGAGGACGAGGTGCGAGCCAGCGAGAACGAGCTCGAGAAGACCACCTCGAACTACGTCAAGCAGGTCGACGAGCTTGTTGAGCGCAAGGAAGAGGAGCTGATGGAGGTCTAGGGACCTCTTCAGGAGGGCTCCTTGAGCTCTTGATGGCCCTTAAGCACACGACACATGCCCGCTCGCATTTTGAGCGGGCATGTCGCGATAAGAGGGCAAAAGTGCACACACTCATTTGGGGCTGCCGCTGGGCGGCCGGAAAGGCGAGGTGCGGTGGCAGCTCACGCGTCGAACTCTGCGTCGGAGCCCGGGGACACGGCCCCGGGGGAAGCAGCTAAGCCTGCCAAGCAGATCAACCCTGGGCGAAACCTTAAGCATGCGATCACCACGGCGCTGATTCTCGGCGCCATCGTCATCCTTTCGCTGCTCTCGCCGTTGCTGTGGTACGCCCTGCTCGTCGTGGGCATGGGGCTGGCGGTCTACGAGGTCTGGCGCCGACTACTGGAAGCCGGCTATGTGCTGAGCCTTCCGGTGCTCGTGGCGGGCTCTACCGCGATGATCCTGCTCTCGTGGCCCTTCGGCCCCACGGGGCTGGTCGCAGGTTTTGCCAGCAGTGTGCTGCTGCTGATGGTCACCCGCCTGTTTCACCACGGCAGGCACTCGCCACCGCATAACTATGTGCGCGATATGGCGGTGGGGGTGATGGTGCTGACCTGGATTCCGATGTTCGGAGCCTTCGCTGCAATGCTTTCGCGCTTGGAGTCCGCCGGGGCCCCCGGGGCCTTCTACATCATCACTTTCATGGTCTGCGTGGTCGCCAACGATGTGGGCGGCTATGCGTTCGGAGTGCTCTTCGGCAAGCACCCCATGGCACCTGCGGTGAGCCCGAAGAAGTCCTGGGAAGGCTTCGCCGGCTCCGTCACCAGCGCCGCCGTGGTCGGCGCGCTGGCGGTGTCTCTGTTGCTGGGTGGCCCCTGGTGGCTGGGGATCGGGCTGGGCGTGGGGCTGTCCGTGTGCGCCACCCTGGGGGACCTGGTGGAATCCCAGTTCAAACGGGACCTCGGTATCAAGGACATGTCCGGCATGCTGCCAGGACACGGTGGGCTGATGGACCGCCTCGACGGGATGCTGCCCGCGGCGATGGTGACCTGGGTGGTCCTCAACCTGATCGGCTAGGCCGAATTACTTATAGCCACGCTTGATCTGGCGGCGCAGCTGCGTCATCCGGACGATGCCGACCATCGCCATGATGAGAGCCCCGGCGATGGCGGCGATCAGCATACCGACGCCGATGGGGAAGCTCCACTCCCAGCCGAAGAGCACCAGCTGGACCTCTGTCTGATTCTGCAGGATGAACACCAGCAGGAGGATCAGCAGGAGAGCGCCGATGATCAGCGCGGCCCAGGTGCTGCCCGCCACGGATCTCTTCACGTTCTGGTGGGCACGCTTCTGCTGCGCGGGATGTTCCGCTGGAGCGAGTTCCATGTCGGATTGTCCTGCAGCTGGCTCTGCCTCGGCAGAAGGGGCTGGAGCGGAGGCCGGTGCTTCGCCGGCGTGGGGCTCGTTGAAGCCTTCGCTCGCGGGGCGGAAATCGGGATTCTGGGGACTGGTGCCTGGGTTTGTCATGCTTCTATTCAAACGAACTGCGCGGTCTGCTGCCAGCCCCGGGGTGATCGAGCAACGCTTTTCTTCCACCGCATTCCGGCACCCGCCCGGAATCGCGAGGTAGAGGGCATACGTGGAATAATGGGGCTCACTATGGCTACCCCCGTGAAACTGAATTTTTCCGCACCTCGCCGCGGCCTTCCGCCCAAGCACTTCGCCGACCTGACGGCTGAGCAGGTTGAGGAAGTAGTGGTGGAGCTTGGATTGCCGAAGTTCCGTGCGAAGCAGCTGTACAACCAGTATTACGGCCGGCTCGAGGGCGATCCGCTGGAGATGACGGACCTACCGGAGGCCAGTCGACAGGCGGTGAAGAAGAAGCTCTTTCCCGAGCTGATGACCCCGCTGCGCAAGCTCGATGCTGATGACGGCGAGACTCGCAAGACGCTCTGGCGGCTTCACGATGGCACGCTGCTGGAATCCGTCTTGATGCGCTATCCAGGTCGCGCCACTTTGTGCATCTCTTCGCAGGCCGGCTGCGGGATGGCATGTCCGTTCTGCGCGACTGGTCAGGGCGGGTTGGACCGTAACCTCTCCGTGGGAGAGATCGTGGAGCAGGTTCGCAACGCCGCCCGCGCGATGCGCGATGGTGAGGTCGCCGGCACCGAGGGCCGACTGTCCAACATCGTGTTCATGGGTATGGGAGAGCCGCTGGCTAACTACAAGCGCGTGGTCGAGGCCGTGCGCCAGATCACCCAGCCGGAGCCGCACGGTTTCGGGATTTCCCAGCGCAATGTCACGGTGTCCACCGTGGGGCTGGCTCCGGCGATCCGCAAGCTCGCCGATGAGGACATGTCCGTCCGCCTGGCCGTCTCTCTACACACTCCGGACGACGAGCTGCGCGACACCCTGGTCCCAGTTAATAACCGTTGGTCTGTCGAAGAGGTCTTGGACGCCGCCGCGTACTACGCGGAGAAGTCCGGTCGCCGCGTGTCCATCGAGTACGCTCTCATCCGCGACATTAACGACCAGCCGTGGCGCGCCGACATGCTGGGCAAGAAACTCCACAAGGCACTGGGAAGCAAGGTGCACGTTAACCTCATTCCGCTGAACCCAACACCGGGATCGAAGTGGGATGCGTCCCCGAAGGAACGCCAGGATGAGTTCGTCCGGCGCGTGATCGCCCAGGGCGTGCCGTGCACCGTGCGCGATACGAAGGGACAGGAAATCGCAGCAGCCTGTGGTCAGCTGGCTGCTGAGGAGAACTAACCACTCCTGGAGACCGCGATGCCCAGACGCCTGTACTGGCAGGGTAAAAACCCCACCAGTACAGGCGTTTTGTGATCAACTTTACGCCGAAAAACCTCGACTCTGAGTTCTAGAGATTGCTAAAATCCAGAAGTGGATTCCATAGGTTTAGTGAAGGCGTTCAATTGGCTAATCTTAATAAAGTCACTCGTCGGCGTTTTCTCGGTTGGTCGGCTGCTGCCGGTGGCGCCGGTGCCCTCGTCGCCTCGGGCGCGGGTGACATCCTGAGTGAGCAGTTCCTGGGCATCCCAGCGATGGGCCAGGAAGAGGCCAATGAAAAGATCGTTTGGTCCGCCTGCACTGTCAACTGTGGCTCGCGCTGCCCGCTGCGCCTCAAGGTGAGGGATGGTCAGATCGTTCAGGTAATGGCCGACAACACCGGTGATGCGGAACTGGGCACCCAGCAGATTCGCGCTTGCGTCCGCGGCCGGTCGATCCGGCACCGCATCTACAACCCGGACCGTCTGAAGACCCCGCTGAAGCGCAAGCCCGGCACCAAGCGGGGCGATGGCGAGTGGATCGAGATCTCCTGGGATCAGGCCCTCGATGAGATCGCCGAGAAGATGAGGGACATCAAGTCCACCTACGGCAACGAGGCCTTCTACCTGCAGTACGGCACCGGCGTCATTGGGGCGACGATCGCGCGTTCCTGGCCGCCCGTCGAGACCCCCTTCGCGCGCCTAATGAACCTGTGGGGCGGCTACCTCAACCACTATTCGGACTACTCCACGGCCCAGATCACCTCGGCCTACCCGTACCACTACGGGGAGTGGGTCGGCTCGAACTCCTTCGACGACGTCGCGAACTCCAAGCTCCAGGTCATGTTCGGCAATAACCCGCTGGAAACCCGCATGTCGGGCGGCGGGGAAACCTTTGTGACCCAGAAGATCAAGCAGGAGCACGGGGTCAAGACCATCGTCATCGACCCGCGGCAGTCCGAAACTTCCGTCGCGCTCGCCGATGAATGGGTGGCCCTGCGCCCCGGCACTGATGCTGCGCTCGTCGCCGGGCTCATCCACGTCATGCTGACGGAGAACCTCCAGGACCAGAAGTTCCTCGACAAGTACACCGTCGGCTTCGACGAGCACACCCTGCCCGATTCGGCACCGAAGAACTCCTCCTACCGTGCCTACGTCATGGGCAAGGGACCCGACGGCATCGAGAAGACCGCGCAGTGGGCTGCGAAGGTCACCGGGGTTCCGGCCGACCGCATTACCCAGCTGGCCCGCGAGATTGCCCAGGCTAAGCCCTGCGCCATCACCCAAGGCTGGGGTCCACAGCGTCACGCCAACGGTGAGAACCAAGCCCGCGCCATCTTCCTACTCGCAGCCGTGATCGGGCAGATCGGCATCAAGGGCGGTGGCACCGGCGCTCGCGAAAGCTCCGCGAACCTCGGCATGGCCAGCCCCTTCAACACCCAGCACGAAAACCCGATCGAAACGGCGATCCCGGTCTTCGGCTGGACCGAGGCAGTCGAACGTGGCGAGGAGATGACCGCCACCCGCGACGGCGTGCAGGGCAAGGACAAGCTGGACGTCCCGATCAAGATGATCTGGTCCTACGGCGGAAACGCCAATACCAACCAGCACGGCGACCTCAATCGCACGATCGACCTGCTGCGCAGGGAGGACAAGGCAGAACTCATCGTCGTCAGCGACATCCAGATGAGTGTGTCCGCTCGTTACGCCGACTACGTCCTGCCGGATGCGTCCACCGCCGAACAGGAGGACGTCATCCAGCAGGGCAGTGCCGGGAGCATGGAGTACACGATCCTGGCGTCCAAGGCGATCGAACCGATCCACAACACCAAGCCGATCTACGAGGTCTGCGCCGAGCTGGCAGAGCGCCTCGGGGTGGGCAAAAAGTTCACCGAGGGCCGCACCCAGGAGCAGTGGGTCAAGCACACGATCGCGGAATCCGCCCGCGAGATCCCCGAACTGCCGAGCTACGAGAAGCTCAAGGAGATGGGCGTGTGGAAGCGGGCCAGGGAGTCGGTAATCCCGCTGAAGGAATTCCGCGAGGACCCCGCAGCCAACCCACTCGAGACCCCGTCCGGGCTGATCGAGATCTACTCCGAGGAGCTTGCGAAGCTGCGCAAGGAGTGGGAATTCCCGAACGCCGCCCCTGGTGATGAGATCACCGCGCTGCCGGAACACGTCGACACTTGGGAGGGCCCCGCGGAGGCACACAAGGCATACACCAGCGGCGGCAAGTACCCGCTGCAGTGCATCGGCCACCACACAAAGGGCCGCACGCACTCGTCCTACGCAAACGTGGACTGGCTCCGGGACGACGCCCACCCCCAGGTGCTGTGGATCAACCCGCTGGACGCCCGCAAGCGGGGCATCAAGAACGACGACGAGGTCTACGCGTTTAACGACCGCGGCAGGATCAAGTCCGTCGCCCGAGTCAGCCCCCGCATCGCGCCCGGCGTGATCTCCGTTCCCCAGGGGTCCTGGTTTGCGCCGGACGCCGAGGGAGTGGACGCCGGAGCCAGCGTCAACACGCTGACCAGTTGGCACCCATCCCCGCTGGGCAAGGGTAATGCCCAGCACACGACTCTCGTTGAGGTTGAGAAGGCCTAGTCAAGGCCGAAGGTTAGGAAAACATGGCTAAGAAGAACGCTTCCCAAGAAAACCAGCGCCTGGGTTTCTACTTCGACCAGAGCTTGTGCAATGGCTGCAAGGCTTGCCAAATCGCCTGCAAGGACAAGCACGATACTCCGCTGGGAACCAACTGGCGCCGAGTTGTGGAGTACTCCGGCGGGGACTGGAACCTCGCCAACGGGGTGTTTAACCACGACACCTTCACCTACTACACGTCGATCTCCTGCAATCACTGCGAGGACCCGATCTGCGCGAAGGTCTGCCCGACGACCGCGATGCACAAGGGCGAGGACGGCATCGTCACCGTCGACCCCGACAAGTGCATCGGCTGCCGTTACTGCGAGTGGGCCTGCCCGTACTCCGCGCCGCAGTTCAACCCTGAGACCAAGCAGATGAGCAAGTGTGACCTGTGTGCCGACCTTCGTGCGGAAGGGGAGGAGCCCGCGTGCGTCACGGCCTGCCCGTCACGCGCCCTAGATTGGGGCCCGATCGACGAGCTGCGGGAGAAGTACGGCGATATCAGTGCCGTCGCACCCCTGCCTGATCCGAGCATCACCAAGCCCAACCTCGTTATTCGCCCGCACCGCGATGCGAAGGAGTGGGACACCGACCACGGCGAGATCATGAATCGCCAGGAGATCTAGACCAGTGTTTCTGCAGGAATGGCCACTGACCTTCTTCACGATCCTGTCCCAGATGGCCGTGGGCGCGTTCATCATCCTGGGGCTCATCCAGGTGAGCTCCCGCCGTAGGGTCGGGGCAGTGGCCGATAAAGACCGTGCCGAGGCCAAAGCGCAGGCGTTGGAGCGGGTCTCGGATGCCGCACTCTACGCGATTGGCCCGTTGATGGTCGCCGGTTTCTTCGCCGCATTCTTTCACCTGGGAAACCCCATGAACGGCATCAACGTGATCCGGGGTGTCCCGAGCTCCCCGCTCGCCCAGGAAGTCATGATGGGCGTGGGCTTCGCCGTGCTGGGTTTCGCCTTCGCCGCGACTCAGTGGTTCCACTGGGGCAGCTCTCGGCTGCGCTTCGTGCTGGCGATCGTCACCGCGCTGTGGGGCCTGGCCTTCGTGTGGTCGATGGCGCGTCTCTACATGCTGCCAACCATCCCGCACTGGGATCACTGGACCACCCCGGCGCAGTTCTATGTGACCACCTTCTTAACCGGGGCGCTCGCGATTGGCACAGCTCTCGCGTGGTTCCCCAAGCTGCGGGATGAACCCTGGTTGAACAAGCTCATGCCCGCTAACCGCCGCCCGGCAGACATGAGTGTCACCCACGTGGACTACGTCAACCGGCTGGTGCAACGTTCGCTGCAGGGCATCGGGGTGCTCTCCGTACTGCTGCTCCCGATCGAGCTCTTCGTGATCATCTTCGCTTATAGTCGCCCAGATTCGGTGAACCCTGCGGCCTTCGCCTTCCCGACCGGGTGGTTCGTCCTGCGGCTGGCCCTGCTGATCATTGGTGCCGGGCTGATGGGCCTATTCTTGGCACGGACTAAGCGGGATGACATCAACCTGCTGCTCACGCTGGTGATGACCAGCTACATCCTCGTGACGATCTCCGAGGTCATCGGCCGCTTCATCTTCTACGGCGGCATGGACAGGATCGGGATCTGATGAGCACGCAAGCGGAACTGGAGGCGATCGAGGAGGCAGCGCTGGTGGTGTCCCAGCTCTTTCTGGCTGCCCCCAACCCCGAACTGCGCGCTGCTTTACAGGACGACGACGCCCTGGCCGAGTGGCCCCTGGCCGACCCACAATCGCTGCGGGGGATTTCGATGCTGCGTGAGGCCGTGCGGGAGGGGAAAGTCGATACCCGGGAGGACCTTGAACGCGACCACCTTTATCTCTTCACCGGAATCGGCAAGCCGCTGGCCCAGCCCTTCGAATCGCCATACCTGTCGAAGGAGGGGTTGCTCTTCGAGGAGCAGACGATGGCCGTCCGCCAGGCTTATGCAGCTCACGGGTTGCAGGTTCCGAACCCTCGGGTTCCGGATGATCACATCGGCTATGAGTTTTCCTTCGTCGCCCACCTGGCAGGGCAGGCTGCAGAAGGAAACGTTGGAGCGTTGCCAGCGCTGCACAGTTTCGTGGGCCAGCACCTCGGGTGCTTCGCTGGCGAGGTGGCTGGGGCGCTGCGCGAGCACGCCCGCACCGTGATCTATCGTGCCCTGGCTGAACTGAGCGAGGGAGTGCTGTCCCATGTCCGCGCCGAGCACTAACTCGGAGCTCCTGAGCGCCGAGCAACGCCATCGCCTCTACCGGTGGGCGCGCGACATGAACCCTGACGTCGTGCTTGTGTGTGCCGAGGCCCAACTACCGCGCTTCCCCCGGAATCACAGCCCTGTCCTATTGCCGGGCTGTGCGGGTGAGGATCCATCCCTGGGGCCTGCTTTGCTGGCCTGCGGGGCACAACGCGTGCGCGTCCTGCCGTGCCGGGATGTCCACCCGGAACGCTGCGCGGCGGGTGTGGGACTGGTCGAAGCCCCTCGGGGGCGGGTGCTGCGCGCGGCAGAATACCTGGATGCAACCCAGGTGCCGGTGTCCCGGCGGGCGCTGATCGGGTTGGGAACGCTGGGGCATGGGGAGATCGTGGTGGATCCGAACGCCCCGACGATGATCCGGCTGGCTCAAGCCCACCAGGTTTTGGGTGCCGAGCCCGACACCGGCATCGAGCTGGACGCCCCGCGCCTGGTTGCCTCCGGTTGCCAAGCATGCGGGGTGTGCACTCAGCTGTGCCCCAGTTCCGCCCTGGAGCTCACGGTCGTGGATTCGGTGGCGAACCTCACCCAGAATGTCGCTGCGTGTACCGGCGAGCAGAGCTGTGTTGCCAGCTGCCCCTATGGCGCATTGACCGGCAGCGGCCAACTGCAGCTGGCTGACCTGGTTGACGGGGAGGTACGCGAACTCACTAGTTTCCCGGTCTCGCAGTGCCGTCGCTGCGGGGCGGATTTCCCGCAAGGGGAAGGGGAGGGCGGCAAGGCGAAGACCTTGTGCCCCACGTGCGAGCGCACGACCGCCGACCCATTTTCTTCCTGGCTGCCTCCCGGCTTCACCCTCGATTAGCCTTCCGGGGTTTCGCCGGGCCGCGGCGGGGTGGAGTGCTGCTGGCGGGATCAAGCTGAGGTGGCGCTGGGCTGGGATGAATACGGGCGAATGCAACGATGGCCCCGAACCACAAGTGGTTCGGGGCCATCGGTCGTGCCAGACGCCTGGCGTGTCGCTAATGGGGTAGTTGCACTACTCCTTGATGTTCAGCGCCAGCTTCTCCTCAGGGGTGAGGTCTGCGTACACACCGGTGTTGTTGAGCTGGTCTGCGGTCCAGTTCGGCTCGACGTGACCCTGGGCCTTGTTGTGTGCGGTCACGGAGGTGCGCTCCTTGGCCTTAGGCTCAAACGCGAACCATGCGGTACCGACGAGGATGAAGGCAGCCAGGGCGATGAGCCAGATGTTCTCGACGTTGCCCTCGTGGTTACCAACCAGCATGAACACCAGGAATCCGACGGAAATGAGGCCGGACAGAACGACGGCGCGCTTGCTCAGGCCACTCCAGCCCCAGCCCGCGGATGGTACATCTTCGGTCGAAATGCCGTTGAAAACTTCAACCTTTGCTTCGTGGTGAGCCACGGAATCCTCCTGACGTCTGATCAGTTAATAACACTCATCTTGCCATAGATCTCACAGATTGTAGGCATCTCCACGCGCCTCGCAGCCCCTACTCGGGTGTAGGAGGCTTCGCAGCTGGCGGGTTAGGATATGGCCATGACTTTCGACAAAACTCGTGTGGTGATTCTCGGGAGCACTGGATCCATCGGTGTCCAGGCCCTCGAGGTAGTTTTCGATAATCCCGAACAGTTCGAGGTGATTGGGATTTCGGCCCACGGCAGCAAGCCGGAGCTGCTGTTGGAGCAGGCCCAGAAGATCGGTTTGCCTGCCGAGCGTGTCGCAGTCGCCTCCGACCGAACCGCCGATTTTGTCGAAGCCCAGCTTGGCGGCCACTGCATCCGTGGCCAGGATTCCGCCCGCGATCTGGTGGAGGAGCTCGGCGACCAGCTGGAGAGCACGGACGTGATCCTGAATGCGCTGGTTGGCTCCCAGGGGCTCGAGGCGACGCTGTCCTCCCTGGGCACCCAGGCGCGTCTCGCGCTGGCGAATAAGGAGAGCCTCGTCGCCGGCGGCCAGCTGGTGCTGGATGCAGCTGATGAGGGGCAGCTTGTCCCCGTCGACTCCGAGCACTCTGCGATGGCGCAGTGCCTGCGCTCCGGGCGTCGCGACGAGGTGGCCACCCTCGTGCTGACGGCCTCTGGCGGGCCGTTCCGCGGTTGGACCCGCGAGCAGCTGGAGCCGGTCACCCCGCTCCAGGCAGCCAGCCACCCCACCTGGTCCATGGGCCAGATGAACACGCTGAACTCCGCAACGATGGTGAACAAGGGCCTGGAACTGATCGAGGCCTGCCTTCTCTTCGACATGCCCTCCGACCGCGTAGAGGTCACCGTCCACCCGCAGTCGATCGTGCACTCGATGGTGACCTTTCGTGACGGCTCCACCATCGCGCAGGCATCTCCACCATCCATGAAGCTGCCGATCAGCCTCGCGCTCGGCTGGCCACACCGCGTGGCCGGGGTGGGGCAGCCGCTTGACTTCACGCAGGCCGCTACCTGGGAGTTCGAACCACTCGACGACGAGGTATTCCCCGCGGTGGAACTGGCCCGCGAGGCAGCGAAGGCGGGTGGGGTTATGCCCGCGATTTATAACGCGGCTAACGAGGAAGCCGCCATCGAGTTCCTCAACGCGAACATGGCCTTCCCGCGCATTGTCGACACGGTTGAAGCCGTGATGTCAGCCTCCGGCACTGCGTCTACCCCGACGTGCCTGGAGGATGTCCTGGAGGCCGAGCGCGAGGCCCGCGCACTGGCACACGAGAGGATGCGCCCGTGGCTTTTGGGCTAGGAGTACTGCTCTTCGCCTTCGGCATCCTGATCAGCATTGCGCTGCATGAGGCGGGGCACATGTTCGCAGCCCGCGCCTTCGGCATGCGGGTGCGCCGATACTTCATCGGTTTCGGGCCCACCCTGTGGTCGACCGCACCGAGGGAGAGGGTACGGTCAGCTGCCGCCGCTGGAACAGCCGACGTCGACGTCGACGCTGCTAACGTCCCGGCGAATCCGGCCCCGCTGACGACGGATACGGACGTTGGTTCCCACCCGACCGGTGGGGCGCCACAGACCGAGTACGGGATCAAGGCGATCCCGCTCGGCGGCTTCTGCGAGATCGCCGGCATGACCCCGCTGGACGAGCTCAGCGAGGAAGAAAAGCCCCACGCGATGTACCGCAAACCCTGGTGGCAGCGGGTCATCGTGCTCTCCGGCGGCATCGCCGTCAATGTGCTTGTCGCCCTGATCGTGCTCTATTCGGTGGCGAATATCTGGGGCCTGCCCGACCATAAGGCGGATATCCGCACCACCGTGCAGTCCACCCAGTGCGCCCCTCCGACCCAGGGAGCAGACGGCACGCTGGCGGACTGCACGGGCGATGGCCCCGCAGCCGCTGCGGGCATCAAGCCGGGGGACACCATCACCGAAGTGGATGGCCAGGAGGTGCCCACCTTCCCGGACTTCACCAAGGCCATTGACCGACTCGTCTCGGAGAACGCGGCTAGCGCTACAGGCGGTGATGCACCCGCGCAGGGCCGCGAACTCAGCGTGGGCGATCGCCTCACCGTGCCGATGCGCGTGCAACACACCGACGGCACCGACGAGGTCAAGCAGATCGACGTCGACATCGTGGAACGGCGCAACCAGGACGGCTCCACGAGACTGGCCGGTGCGATTGGCATCACGATCAAGCTGCCGGGCAACGTCGAATACAACCCGGTGACCGCGGTGGGCGGGACCCTCTCCTTCACCGGTTATATGGTCTCCGAGACGGCCAAGGGGCTGGTCGCGCTGCCTGCGAAGGTGCCAGGAGTGGTCGCGGCGATCTTCGGAGCCGAGCGCGCGGATGATTCCCCCATGAGCGTGGTGGGTGCTTCCCGCATCGGCGGGGAGCTGGTGCAACACGAGCAGTGGCGGTCGTTCCTCATGATGCTGGCCAGCCTGAACCTCTTCCTGGCCGCCTTCAACCTGGTGCCGCTGCCGCCGCTCGATGGCGGGCACATCGCCGTGGCCATCTACGAGCGCATTCGCGATGGCCTGCGACGCCGTAGGGGCAAGCAGCTGGGCCCGCCGGTGGACTACCGCAAGCTGCTGCCACTGACCTACGGTGTCGCGCTGCTGCTGATGGTCTTCGGCGCCATCGTCATCGTCGCGGACGTGATCAACCCCGTGCGGCTGTTCTAGTTGCAACCCAGTCCGCACCGCACCGGCGGGGGCGTTGCCCGCTGGCGCCGGAGCGGTATTAGGCTGGGAGGGGCACGCTGCTTGATCCGCAGCACTGTATTTTCTTCGAAAGGGGCTAGAGACCTTCATGTCCGGCATTTCTCTGGGAATCCCAGATGGACCTCCACCCACGCTGGCGCCGCGCCGGAAGACCCGCCAGCTGATGGTCGGCGACGTGGGAGTCGGCAGTGAGCACCCGATCTCGGTGCAGTCGATGACGACCACGAAGACGCACGACATCAACGCGACTCTGCAGCAGATTGCCCAACTGACCGCGTCGGGTTGCGACATCGTGCGAGTGGCCTGCCCGAAGCCTCGCGATGCCGAGGCCCTGCCGATCATCGCCAAGAAGTCCCCGATCCCGGTGATCGCTGACATACACTTCCAGCCACGTTATATCTTCCAGGCCATCGAGGCCGGTTGCGCCGCGGTGCGCGTCAATCCGGGCAATATCAAGGAATTCGACGGCCGCGTCAAGGAGGTCGCCAAGGCCGCCGGAGACGCAGGCATTCCGATCCGTATCGGTGTCAACGGCGGATCCCTGGATAAGCGCCTGCTCGAAAAGTACGGCAAGGCCACCCCGGAGGCGCTGGTGGAGTCCGCCATCTGGGAGGCCGGCCTGTTCGAGGAGCATGGCTTCGGGGACATCGCGATCTCCGTGAAGCACTCCGACCCGGTCGTGATGGTTGAGGCCTACCGCCAGCTGGCGGCCAAGACGGACTACCCGCTGCACCTCGGCGTGACCGAGGCAGGCCCGGCTTTCCAGGGCACCATCAAGTCCTCCGTGGCCTTCGGCGCGCTGCTCTCCCAGGGCATCGGTGACACGATCCGGGTGTCCCTGTCTGCGGACCCAGTGGAGGAGATCAAGGTTGGCGACCAGATTCTGCAGTCGCTGAATCTGCGCCCCCGCAAGCTGGAGATCGTCTCCTGCCCATCTTGTGGTCGCGCCCAGGTGGACGTCTACACCCTGGCCGAGGAGGTCACCGCCGGCCTCGAGGGCATGGAGTTCCCGCTGCGCGTAGCCGTTATGGGCTGTGTGGTCAATGGTCCGGGCGAAGCTCGGGACGCCGACCTTGGCGTAGCTTCCGGTAACGGCAAGGGCCAGATCTTCGTTAAGGGTGAGGTCATCAAGACCGTGCCCGAGGACCAGATCGTCGAGACCCTCATCGAGGAGGCTCACCGCATCGCCGAGGAACAGGGCATGGAGGCCGTGGAGGGTGCTTCTGCTGAGGTGAAGGTCACCCGCTAAGGTTCCTTATCCTTTATGACGACGATCGGCCCGGCCTGCGTACGGAGGCCAGGCCGAAGTCTTAGCCAGGTTTAGCGGCTCTCGGTGATCTGGCCGTCCACGAGGGTGAGCACCCGGTCCAGGGTCGCGAGCTGATCCTGGTCGTGGGAGACATACAGGGTGGCCGCGTTGGATTCCCGAGCCATCTGTCGAATCAGCCCGGTGACCTGGGTTGCTGTGGTGGTATCCAGTGCCGCGGTGGGCTCGTCGACCAAGAGGAGCTGCGGGGAATTCATGAGCGCGCGGGCGAGGTTGACCCGGGCCTGCTGACCACCGGAGAGCTCGCCGACCTTGCGTTGCTGCAGGCCACCCAGGCCGACAGCATCCAGCAGCTCGTCGGCTCGCTGGGAGGCCGCCTGCTTGGCCTTGCGCTGCAGCGGCCACGGGGAGCCCAGGTGCAGCATTGCCATGAGCTGATCCTTGACCCGCAGGGAGGGAAGCAGGTTCGGCTGCTGAAAGACGATGCCAATGTGGCTGCGGCGGATGCGTGCAGCCTCGCGGGCGGAGTGTCCGGTGAGCTGCAGCGCTTCGCCGGAGTCGGCCGCGGTCGAGATGGCCTCGCCGCTGGTCGGCTCCTGGAGGCAGCCCGCCACGGATAGCAGGGTGGACTTGCCGGAACCAGATGGGCCGGTGATGCCGACCAATTCGCCGGGGGCGATGTGCAGGGAGACATCGTCCAAAACGCGGCGGGTAGCCGCGCCATCGGTGACCTCCAGGGTGATGGAGTCCATCGTGAGTCCGGAACCGGACTGTGCATTGTGCTTGCGTTGCACGGCCTGGGTGCTGTGCGAGGTTGTTGTGGTCATGGGGTTTCTCCTTGAAGGCGTCGTTGGGGGTGTACGTCGGGGAAGTCAGCGGTGGGGAATTGTGCGCCTGGGGGCGGTGGCGCTGTCTCGCCAGTGGAATGCCTAGGCTGTCGCCATGGCTTCGCGTGGGGAGACCGTCAACACCGGGCGCAGCGAGAGCGCGGATCCTGCCAGGCCTGCGAGCAGCAGAATGCCGGCGGGCTGGAGGATCGTGCCCGCGGTGAGATCAATCGGCAGTGTGCCAGCCAGGGCGATGCCGACACCGCCAGTGACCGCGAGCCCGCCAAGGATGCCCACGGCGAGGACGACGACGGCCTGGCCCAACGAGTCAGTGATCAAAACCCGGCGGGAGGCGCCAAGAGCCGAGGAGATCGCCACACCCCGCAGACGCTGGATCGTCCACACCATGAAGAAGGCGCCGAGCACGAGGGCAGAAATCACATACAGCAGATTGATCATGAGGTTCAGCGAGAGCTGCTCTCCGGTATAGGAGGCTGAGGCGTTCCACCGGTCGTCGCCGCTCAGCACCACCGTTCCCTCGGGCGCCCCACCCGCGGACTCGACCACGTCGGCGTCCACAACGGCTGCCAGGGAATTGGCGCGCAGGCTGCCGGCGTCGGCGTCCGAGACGAAGATCACCGGCTGGTGGTCGAAATAAAGGTCTCGGTTGGGGCGCTCGACCTGGAAATCGCTGGCGCCCAGCGTGATGGTGCCGGGTGTGCCGGAGGCTTGGGCGAGGGCGTCGTCCTCAAACTCGGACGGAACCTGCGCAACGCCTCGCGGGATATCAGGGGAGCTGAACACGGAGGCAGGGGTGGAGTCCACGCGCTCCCGGGCGACGACGAGCAGGGAAGCGCCGTAGTCCTCGCGCAGCGTGTCGATCTGGGACTCGCTGAGGCGGGAGGAGGACAGCGACGCGGTGCCGGAATGCTCGAGGACCAGAACCTGATTATCTCCCAGGCGTTCCTGAAGCGCGGAGACCGACTGATACTTCAGCCCCGCGGCCAGGGAAGCCAGAAAGGTCACCATCACGGTGATCATGGCGACCGTCAGGGTGATCAGCGCGGTGCGGCTAGGGGCGGAACGGAGCTCTTTAAGACCTTGGAACATACTTCTATGCTCGACGCCGACCGGGAAGAATACATCGGCTGTGGGGGTGGACTTTGACTCATACGAAAGGATGAGTCACACCAAAGTTGCAGGCCGCGGGGGCTAGGGTGGAGGCGTGAAGGAAGAGACTCGCACCCATTTAGCTAGCTCGCAGCCAGCGACCCTCGACAAGCTCTCCCATGGCCTGTGGCTCGGCTTACAGGTGCTGATGATCGGCCTGCTCATCCTCGTGGCCTGGCGGGCAACTCACCCGATGACCTGGGCCGGTCTGGGAGTGTTCTGGGTGCTGTACTGCAGTCAGCGACCCGTCACCCGCTGGGTGGGCGCGCCCACCTGGTTCGCACTGCTGGTGGGGGCGTGGGCGGTGATGTCCGTCGGGCAACTGGAGGGCGCATTCGTCGTCTTCCCGATGTTCTTCCTAGCCGTGTACGTGTTTAGCCCGCGAATCTCCGCGGTGGTGGTCGCCGCGCTCACGCTCGGGGTCGTGACGATTCTGGTGGGCCACATCGGCTGGAACATCGGCGCGGTGACCGGACCGACCATCGGGGCCGCAGTCGCGTGGACCCTGGGGGTCGGTTTTCAGCTGCTGCACCGGGAGGCCACCGCCAAGGCACGCGCGCTCGATGCGCTGGTCGCAGCCCGTGAGGAAGCTCTGGCCAGCTCGCGCAAGGCGGGTGAGGCAGATGAGCGGATGCGGCTGGCCGGTGATATCCACGACACCGTGGCCCAGGGCCTATCCAGCATCCACATGCTGCTCACCGCCGTGGAATCCCAGCTGGCGGGATCCAGCCCGGCTGGGATGAGCGAAACCGGGGGAGAGCCAGATAGCGGGGGATTAAGGGCGGCTGCCCAGCACCGCGCAGACCAGCCGGATCTCGAGGCGGTGCACCAGCGGATGCTTACCCAAGTGAGGCTGGCCAGAACCACCGCATCCGAGAATCTCACAGAGACCCGCCGCATCATAGCCGCCCTGCAGCCCGCCCCACTGGAGGGAGCAGCGCTGCCCGTGGCCCTGGCACGGCTCGCCAGCTCCACCCCACTTGGAGAAAAGCTTCGATTCGAGACCGACGGCACGCCCCGCCCGTTGCCCGACGAGATGGAGGAGGGGCTGCTGCGCTGCGCCCAGTCGCTCGTATCTAACGTCGTTCGTCACTCCGGTGCCGACCGCGCCAAGCTCTCGCTGACCTTCCACCCGGGGGACGTCATCCTTGACGTCGTCGACAACGGTGTGGGATTCGACCCCAGCGATGCTATCGACCGCGGAGCTGCCGGTGGCAGCCTTGGTCTGTCTGGAGTGTACCGGCGCGTCGAGGCCCTCGGCGGCGAGCTCACCATCGAATCCGCCGCTGGGGAGGGAACCGGCATCTCGATCACGGTGCCCCTGAGCGGATACGATCGTCGGTGATGGGGCCGGGTAGCACACGCGCCGGGAAGGTGAGACATAATGAACCACGCAGCACAAACCTCTGGTCGCGGAGCCCAGGCTGGGCTGAACATCATGATCGTGGATGATCACCCCGTCGTCCGCGTGGGGCTGCAGGCTCTCATCGAAACCGCCGAGGACGCCGCGGATATCGCCGTCGTCGCCTCCATCGCCGACCCCGACGAATCCGTGGTTCGAGTTCGGGAACTTCAGGGTACCGAGCAGGAGATCGACGTCGTGCTCATGGATCTACGCTTCGGGGAGGGGCCGGCTGGCACCGAGCTTGCGGGTGGGGTGCGGGCCACCCAGGCGATCCGCGCGATTCCCGATGGCCCCCAGGTGCTCGTGGTCACGAACTACTCCACCGACCAGGATGTCGTCGGTGCGGTGTCTGCTGGGGCGGTCGGTTACCTGCTCAAGGACGCCCCGCCGTCCGAGGTACTGGACGGAATCCGACGCGCCGCCCGTGGCGAGTCCGTCATGGCCCCGGAAATCATGGGAAAGCTCATGGGCCAGATGACTAACCCGACCGAAGCGCTGACCCGGCGGGAACTGGAGGTGCTGGTGCTGGTGGGCGAGGGGAAGTCCAACCGCGACATTGCTCGTCAGCTCGTGCTCACCGAGGCCACTGTGAAGAGTCACCTCTCCCATGTCTTCCGCAAGCTGGGTGCCAATAACCGCACCTCGGCGGTGGCCGTGGCCCGCCAGCGGGGAATCATCACCTAGCGCGGAAACCCCTGGGGACAGCGCCGCAAGGATCGTGAGAAGATCGGCTGTGTCATGCCGATGAACAGCGCAAATGCGGTGCTAACGTACACGGTTATGAGTCGGATTATCCTCGCCTTCCTGTGCGCCCTGGGGCTCACCGTGGCCGCCACCGGGTGCACGCCGCGCCCGGATGTGGCGGATGACGCCGCAGCGGAGTTTTTGGAACGGCTGGCCGAACGCAACGAGCCACAGGCCGTCACGGATAAGTCGGACACCGCGGCCACGGAGATCGACAACACCTGGACCAAGTTGCAAGCCGAGGGCCTTGACGCGCAGCTCAAGGATGTGCGCACCCAGGACAATGTCGCCACCGCCAACTACCGCATGGATTGGCAGCTGCCGGGGGAGCGCCGGTTCACTTATGACGCTCAGATGACGCTCACGAAGTCCAAGGGGGACTGGGTGGTCCGCTGGCAGCCCACGGTTTTGCACCCGCGCCTGGGGACCAATCAGCACCTGGAGCTGCGCACCGTGGCGGCCGAGACCGCGAGCGTGGTGGGTTCCGACGGTGCCGTGTTGATGAAGCCGGGGAAGAAATGGCGCATCTTCCTTAACGCAGACAAGGTCGGCGATACCCGGGCCGCCGCTGAGCGCATCGCAGCCGAGGTCGGCGCGCTGGGTGGGGAGAACGCTCCCACCATCGACGCGGACAAGGTCGCAGCGGAGGCCAAGAAGGTCGACGGTGACTACTCGGTCGCCATGGTGGAGGACAAGCTGGGGCAGCGGCTGCGCGGCGCGCTGCGGGACGTGCCCGGGGTTCGACTCAATGAAGAATCTGCGCTGGTCCGCCCGGACCCAGGCTTTGCGCCGGACATCCTGAGCCGCGTGAACGCGGTCGTGGGGGAGGAATTGCAGGGCACCGACGGCTGGAAGGTTATCGTCTCCACCGCCGAGGGCAACGAGGTCACCGAGCTGGAGAAGCACGAGGCGAAGGAGGCCCCGTCGGTGCAGGTTAGCCTCTCCAAGAAGGTGCAGGACGCTGCCCAGCGGGCCGTGGACACCAGGGCGGATAGTCAGACGATGATGGTCGTCATGCGACCGTCGACGGGGGAGGTGCTCGCGGTCGCGCAGACTGCGAAGGCCGATGAACACGGCGATCTCGCGCTGCAGGGCCAGTACCCGCCGGGTTCGACGTTCAAGATCATCACCGCCTACGCAGGCCTGGAGAAGCAGAACCTCACGCCTGATTCGATCGTGGGCTGCCCGGGCACCCAGGACATCGGCGGGCGTGTCGTTACGAACTACAACGGTTCTGGCTTCGGCGACGGGCCGCTCCGTCAGGCCTTCGCGCGCTCCTGCAACACGACGTTTGCGGATATCTCCACCAAGCTCAAGCCCGGCGAGTTGAAGACCACGAGCGCGCAATTCGGACTGGGCGTGGACTTCAAGATTCCGGGGCTGGATACCTTCACCGGTTCGGTTCCCACTGGCGAGGTCATGCTGGACCGCACCGAGGCCGGCTACGGCCAGGGACACGACCTGGTGAGCCCCTTCGGCATGGCGCTGGTATCGGCCACCGCGGCGGCGGGGAAGATGCCGACCCCGTACCTCATCAACTCTCACAAGCCGAAGCCGGGGACCCAGCCCAAGGGCACCGATAAAGACAAGAAGTCCCCAGCAGGACCTCCCGCGCTCGACAAGAAGAGGATCGCCGAGTTGCAGGCGATGATGCAGGACGTGGTGACCAACGGCACCGCCGCCGGACTCGACCGCTATGGCGACGTCCGCGGCAAGACCGGTGAGGCGGAGATCAATGACGGCTCGCACGCCTGGTTCACCGGATACCGCGGCGACCTCGCCTTCGCGACCCTCATTGTCCGCGGTGGCGGCAGTGAGCACGCCACCGCGGTGACCGGGGAATT
Source organism: Corynebacterium sp. (assembly GCA_043426695.1). Classification (GTDB taxonomy): domain Bacteria; phylum Actinomycetota; class Actinomycetes; order Mycobacteriales; family Mycobacteriaceae; genus Corynebacterium. The sequence continues at coordinate 22,702 of JBHWRM010000087.1, forward strand.
CTTCAAGCACCTCGATGCCCCAGCAGCGCCGCGCGAGGACGAGCTGACCCCGGCCGCTGAGGGCTAAGGAACCGAGCCACTGACCGAGGGGTACCATCGGGCACTATGAGCAGAGCAGCACTTTCCCCAGGTAAGTCAACCCCGATCCGCACCGTGCCCGCCCAGATCGAGCGGCCGGAGTACGTGTGGAAGGCCGACGTCCAGGAAAATATCGGCGAGGCCTGGATCCAGGATCCAGAGACCATCGAGAAGATGCGCGAAGCCTCCCGCATCGCTGCCGATGCGCTCCAGGAGGCGGGGAAGGCCGTCCGCCCCGGCGTGACCACAGACGAGGTCGACCGCATGGCGCACGAGTACATGTGCGACCACGGTGCCTACCCTTCCACCCTGGGCTACCGGGGTTTCCCGAAGTCCACCTGCGTGAGCCTCAATGAGATCATCTGCCACGGTATCCCCGACACGACGGTGATCGAGGACGGGGACATCGTCAACATCGACGTCACCGCCTACAAAAACGGCGTCCACGGCGACACTAACGCCACGTTCCTGGCGGGCGACGTCTCCGAGGAGCACCGCCTGCTGGTGGAGCGCACCCGCGAGGCCACGATGCGCGGCATCAAGGTGGCTAAGCCGGGCCGCCAGATCAACGTCATCGGCAGGGTCATCGAGTCCTAC
>JBHWRM010000088.1:0-5054 GCA_043426695.1 Corynebacterium sp.
AGCAGCGTGAGCAGCAGCGTTGCGATGTGCTGGCCGTCCACGTCGGCGTCGGCCATCAGCACGATCTTGTGATAGCGCAGCTTGTTGATGTCGAACTCATCGTGGATGCCGGTGCCCAGCGCGGTGATGATTGCCTGCACCTCGGCGTTCTTCAGAACGCGGTCCATGCGGGCCTTCTCGACGTTCAGGATCTTGCCGCGCAGCGGCAGGATGGCCTGGTACATCGAATCGCGGCCGGACTTCGCGGAACCACCTGCGGAGTCACCCTCCACCACGTAAAGCTCGGACTTGATCGGATCCTTGGAACGGCAGTCGGCCAGCTTGCCTGGCAGCCCGCCCATATCGGAGGCGGACTTGCGGCGCACCAGGTCACGCGCCTTACGAGCCGCCTGGCGCGCGTGCGCGGAGGCCACAGCCTTCTGCACGATGACCTTCGCCTCAGCCGGGTTGGCATCCAGCCAGTCGGAAAGGTGCTCATTGATCGCGCGCTGCACGAAACCGCGGATCTCGGTGTTACCCAGCTTCGTCTTCGTCTGGCCCTCGAACTGCGGGTCACCGACCCGGACGGAGATGACGGCAGCCAGGCCCTCACGGACGTCATCGCCGGTGAGGTTGGAGTCCTTCTCCTTCAGCAGCTTCTGATCACGCGCGTAGCGGTTGATCAGGGAGGTCATCGCGGCGCGGAAGCCCTCCTCGTGGGTACCGCCCTCGAAGGTGTTGATCGTGTTCGCGAAGGTGTGGACGGACTGCTGGTAGCCGTCGTTCCACTGCAGCGCGACCTCCACCTCGTGGTCCTCGCCCTTGGCGTCGAAGCTGACGATCGTCGGGTGGATCGGCTGCTTCTTGCGGTTGATGAACGCGACGTAGTCCTTCAGACCCTCCGGGTAGTGGTACGTCTTGGTGCGCGGGCCCTTCTTCTTCTTGGCCTCTTCCTCCGCCTGGCGCTCCTCAGCGGACTTCGGCGCCTCAGCCTGCTCGGTGAGGTCCTCGAGCTGCTCCTCCGGGTCCTCGGCCTCGATGGCCTCCGGGCGCTCGTCGGTGAGGGTGATGGTCAGGCCCTTATTCAGGAATGCCATTTCCTGCAGGCGCTTGGCGACCGTGTCGAAGTTGAACTCCACGGTCTCGAAAATCTCCGGGTCCGGCCAGAACCGCTGGGTGGTACCGGAGCCGCGCTTCTTCTTGCCCTGCACGAGCTCCTGCGGCACCGCATTGACGAACTCCTGGTACCACTCGAAGCCATCGCGAACGATGCGGGTTTCCACGCGGGTGGACAGGGCGTTGACCACGGAAATACCAACACCGTGCAGACCACCGGAGACCGCGTAGGAATCGGAGTCGAATTTACCGCCGGCGTGCAGCTGCGTCATGACGACCTGCACGGTCGGGGCGCCGGAAGGGTGCATCTCCACCGGGATGCCACGGCCGTCGTCAGAAACCTCGACGGAGCCGTCCTCCTTCAGCGTGACCGAGACCTTCTTGGCGTAGCCCGCCATCGCCTCGTCCACGGAGTTGTCCACGACCTCCCAGATGAGGTGGTGGAGGCCACGCTCTCCCGTGGAGCCGATGTACATGCCCGGGCGCTTCCGGACTGCCTCGAGGCCCTCGAGGATGGTGATCGACGATGCGTCGTAGTCACCCGGCTTGTGCTCGTGCGGAGCTGGCGTGTTCTGCGGTTCTGGTGCACCCACGGTGGGTAAAACTCCTTCGTGTGCCACTAATTAACTTCACCAGTCTACCGGCTTTTCCTGCGAAAATACAGTTTCCGGCAGCCTGGGCTAGCTGCGGGTCACGCCGTGGCACTCAGCCGTAATCATCGCGTTTGCCCCGCCCTTGGACGCGGAGGCGGCCGGTCTGTCGCGGCCCGTAGTCCGGGTTGTGAATCTTGAGTTCGACGACGACGTCCGGCCCCAACTCCTGGGCGATTTTCGACAGGATGGTCGCCTGGATGAGGCGAAGTTGGGTCGCCCAGGGTGTGGAGTCGCTCTGGACGTGGAGGAACTTGTTTTTCTCGTCGAATTTCACCGGCCGGGTGTGTGCGGCGATCGTGGGGCCGACGAGGTGCTCCCAGTCCTGCATGAGGCGGCGCACACCGACGTTTTCCTCCCAGCCCTGGCGCCGGATTTCGCGGCTGAGTAGGGCGGAGAAGCTGCCGGGGTCGCGGTAGCTGCGGTCGGCGCGGCCGTCCATGCGGGTTTTAATGCGCTTGACGCCGGAGCTGGTTCGGGCTGTTTTGCCGGTGCTACCGGAATCCGTGGCGGGTTCCGCGAGCGTGCCCCGGCGGCCCCGGTTCCAGCCGTTGCGGCGCGCCATGCGGGGCAGATCGGCGTTCTTGCCGGTCGCGGGCTTGCCGCCAGCTTTTTTGATGGCTTCCAGAGCTTGGGCGACGGGGTCGAGGAACTGCTCCTCGCGTGCTTGGTGCTCGGATGGGTGCTGCTGTGTCACGGCTGCTCACCCTCGTCGGCAGCCTGTTCCGTGGGCTGACCCCCGGCTTGCTCCTCGACTCGCGCCTCGGTCTGCGCCTGAGCCTCCTCTGGGACGCTATCGCGGGGGATGGTCTCGTCGATCACGGAGATCCGCCGCTGCTGGCCTTCCTCGGTGACATGCACCGCGCGAACATCATGGAACGTGGCGATATCCCGCAGCTCAGCGGGAATATCCTCACCCACGGCCGCGGTGATGAGCACCTGCTCGGCTTCGGTGAGCAGACCGACGAGCTGTTGACGTCGGGAAGAGTCCAGCTCCGCGAAAACGTCATCCAAGATGACCACCGGTTCCACGCCATCCTCGCGCTGCATGAAGAACGCGCCGAGCCGCAGCGCCAGGGCGAAGGACCAGGATTCCCCGTGAGAGGCGAAACCCTTGGCGGGCTGGGTGCCCAGCATGAGCACGAGGTCGTCGCGATGCGGGCCGATCAACGTGGTTCCGCGGTCCACCTCCTGGGTGCGCTTGCGGGCGTAGGCCTGCAGCAACGTGGCCTCCGCGACCTCCGGAGAGAGCAACGCCAGCTCGGCTGCTGGGTCGCGCTCGAGCTCCGCCTCCCCCAACAGCACACCGACCTGGGCCAGATCAGCGTCCACGGTCGAGGTGTACGCCATGTGCGCGGGCCGGGACTCCGGGGCGAGCCGGGCGTAGGTCTGCGCAACGTGTGGTGCGAGGTCATGGGCGATCTGCACCCGCGCGGACATGATCTGCCCGCCCAACGCAGCCAGCTGTGCGTCCCAGACGTCCAGGGTGGCGAGGGCAGAGAGGCGTTCCGCGTCGTTTTCGGGGGCGATACGCAGGGCGTAGGCGTTGTTGCGCAGCAGAGCATTGCGCTGGCGCAGCGACTTATCGTAATCCGCCTTCACAGCCGCGAGTCGCGGGTAACGGGCGACCATGATCTCGTCGAGGAACTTGCGGCGCTGCTCCGGTTCGCCGCGCACCAGGGCGAGGTCCTCCGGGGAGAACAGGGTGGTGCGGACGATGCCCAGCAGCTCGCTGGTGGTGGCCAGCTGCGTGCGGTTGATGTGGGCACGGTTGGATCCGTGGCCACGGATCGCGATATGAGCCGTGAGCTCCCGATTGTGGTTCACCGCCGTGGCTGAGACCCGGGCGATCTGTTGGCCTTCCCGGACCAGCGCGGAATCGGTGTTGACCCGGTGGGAGCCCAGGTGGGCCAGGTAGCCCAGGGCCTCGACGATGTTGGTCTTGCCGTGCCCGTTAGGCCCGGAGAACACCGTGACACCCGGGTCCAGCTGCAGCGAGAGTTCCCGCCACGACCGGAAGTCGTGGAGTTCTAGGCTGCGGACAAACATGTTTCCACTCTATGCCGAGGGTTCGCGCGGGCTTTAGCCCGGCAGGCGCACCGGCATGAGCAGGTACTTGAAGTTGGTCTCCGGGTCCGGGAAGGTGCCGTCCTCCTCGGCCTCCGGCAGCTCGGCCGGGGCAGGAATGAGGATCGCGGGGCGGGAAGGCTGGGTGAATCCGAAGACCACGCGCTCGGTGTGGATCGCGCTCAGGCCGTCCTTGAGGTACGCCGGGTTGAAGGCGATGGTCAGTGGCTCCCCGTGGAAAGCACAGTTCAGGACTTCCTCGGCCTGACCAACATCGGAGCCGCCGGCGGACAGCGTCAGCGTGGACTCCTCGAAGTGCATCCGGATCTGGGAATTACGCTCTGCGACCAGCGACACACGGCGGATTGCGTCCTGCAGCGGGGCGATCTCCACGGAGGCCATCGCGTTGTGGCGGGCCGGCAGCAGCGGGCGGAACTTCGGGAAGTCCGCGTCCAGCAGTCGAGTGGTGGTCCGGCGGGCGTCGGTGACGATGCCGAGCAGACCGTCTGCGCCGATGTCCTCGCCCGAACCGATGGCGATCTCGATCGGGTCGTTAAGGCTGTGATCCAGGGTGCGGGCGGTGTCCGCCAGCGTGCGGGCCGGGATCAGCAGCTCAGCCTTCGCATCGGCAGCGGCGGGGTTCCACTGGAAGCTGCGAACAGCCAGGCGGAAGCGGTCGGTTGCTGCGAGAACCACATTTTCGTCCTCGATCTCCATGCGGATACCGGTGAGCATCGGGAGGGTGTCGTCCTTACCCGCGGCGATGGCTACCTGGCTGATGGCTTCGGTGAAGAGGTTGGGGTTGATGGTGCCGGTGACGGAGGGCATGTCCGGCAGCACTGGGTAATCCTCGATGGTCATCGCAGGAAGTTCGAAGCGGGAGCTGCTGCTGCGGACCAGGACCGTGGAGCCGGAGTACTCCATGGTGATTTCCTTGCCCGGAAGTGCCCCGACGATGTCGGATGCCAATTTACCGGCCACGAGGATGCGGCCTGGCTCGTCAACATTGGCATTCACGCGCACGCGGGTGGAGACTTCCCGGTCGAAGCCCGACAGCTCCAGGCCGTCGTCATCAGCGAGGATCATCACACCACGCAGGATCGGCTGGGTTGGCTTCGTGGGCAGCGCACGGGCGACCCATGCCAGTGCAGATGCGAAATCATCCTTCGCAACCGAGAAACTCACATTTTCTTGCTCCATGCTGAGCTGTCCCTCCGGTCAACGTTCATCGCCTTGAACGTG
>JBHWRM010000089.1:0-4034 GCA_043426695.1 Corynebacterium sp.
CCCAGGCGTGGTTGTGCCCAGGACGTTGCCGGAGCGGAGCTCGCGCCGCCACGTGACTAGTCACATGGCTCGTCGCTAGTCGCGTGGCGGCGTGATGTCGAGCGAAGTATCGGTGTTGTAGTAACCGAAGCCCGGCTCCTCGCGGTCGAAGAGTCCGATCTGCGCGCGACGTTCCAGCTCGCGGCGGTTATAGGTGGCCTGCTGGATCGCCTCTTCCGAGTCGAAGCCGGAGCCAAGTGCACCGGCGATCATGCCGAGCGACGCGGCGAACCATGCCAACAGCAGGTAGTTCCACGGCTGAACCGGGTGCCCAATCTGCAAGCTGAAGTACTTCACCGGCACGATCGCTGCCGCCAGCATGAGCAGCACGCCGATGAGGAGCAGGTACATCAGCAGCGAGGAGATCGCCACCGTGACCAGGGTGGCGTAATTATCCCATCGGGCACGCCACCACCCCACCGAGTCGTAGTGGAGCTTCGAGGAGCGGGGGTTCCACAGGCTGTTGTTGTAGATCAGCCAGAAGGTCATCCCGCAGATCGCGAGCATGCTGATGAGGATCAGTCGCCAGATCGGCATCAGAGAGCTCATCAGCCAGATCGAACCGAAAAACACACCGAAGGCGCCACTGGCCACGCCAAGGGCGATGGACCCGGAAAGCGCCCGCAGCAGGGCCATCGGCCGGTTGCAGCGGATCATGCCAAGCAGCAGGCGGAGGGTGCGGCCGCGGCCTTCCAGCACGCGGGTGGTATCCGCTCGGACGTCGCCGCCAGCGATGTCTTCGTAGCCGTCGATGTTCTCTTCGGGCACGCCCGCACCAGCCATCTTGCCCTGCACCAGGCGGGTCATCTCCTGCTTCAGGCCGAGCTTCGCGCGCAGCAGGCCGAAGGCGGGGAGGCAGAGCATGGTGGCTTTACCGCTCTGGACGCACTGGCTGATCACCGGCCGGCGGGTACTGAGCGGCAGGTCGGTGAGGTAGATCAGCCGGTCCCACTGGTATTTCTCGAGCACCTCGATGGTGTTGTCGTGCAGCTCCACGGTTCCACGGGAGCTCATCGGGAAGGATCCGATGCGCAAGTAAAGCTCGGCGGGCTCCCCGGTGCGGTGGTCCTTGGCTGCTGCTTGGAGATCGGCGAACAGCGCTTTAGCGCGCCGTTCGGGCAGCCCGGGGTCTGCCACGATGCCGATGCGGGTGGTCATGGGTGCTTCGTTTTTCCTTGCCTCAGGAGGGATTATGGACTGGCCACAGCGCATCCGGACCGCGCGGCATCACCGGCGCCTGCGCTGGGTGGGGTGGATTTTACGGTGAGTCGTCCTAGCGCAGCAAAGCGCGCCCCCGAACCGGCGAAAATGACCAGTTTCGGGGGCGCGCTTCAGAGCTTCTCGGCGGGCGCTGCGGCCCGCCAGTGAGGGGTGCATGCGCACCCCGGGAACCTGTTAGAGGTTGATCATGTGGCCGCCGATACCGTGGGCGGCTTCCTTCATGGCCTCAGACAGGGTCGGGTGCGTGTGCACGTTGCGGGAAATCTCGTCCGCGGTCAGGTCGAAACGCTGAGCCAGGGTGAGCTCCGGCAGCAGCTCGGAGACGTCCGGGCCAACCATGTGGCCGCCGAGCAATTCGCCGAACTCTGCGTCCGCGATGAGCTTGACGAAGCCCACTGCGTTGCCGAGGCCCTGTGCCTTGCCATTGGCGGTGTATGGGAAGGTCGCGACCTTGATCTCGCGGCCGTCCTCCTCTGCCTTCTTGCGCGCTGCATCCTCGGTGTAGCCGAAGGATGCGACCTGCGGGTTGCAGAAGGTGGCGCGTGGCATCATCTGGTAATCGCCCAGCTCCTGGGTCTCCGCGCCAGCGATGGTCTCTGCTGCCACAACACCCTGTGCCTCAGCGACGTGGGCCAGCTGCAGCTTCGCAGTGACGTCGCCGATGGCGTAGATGTTCTTCGCGGAGGTGCGCATGCGCTCGTCGATGACGATCTCGCCACGCTCGCCCAGCTCGACGCCGACCTTGTCCAGGCCGAGGCCCTCGGTGCGCGGTGCGAAGCCGATGGAGACCATGACGCGGTCTGCCTTGAGGGTCTCGGACTTCTTGCCGTCGGCGGACTCGATGTCCACCTCGACGCCCTTGCCCTCGCCCAGGTCACGAACCTCGGTGGTCTTGTGACCGGTCTTGAGGTTCACGCCAAGGCGCTTGTACTGCTTCGCGATCTCGCGGGAGACGTCCTTGTCCTCGTTCGGCAGGACGCGGTCCATGAACTCGACGACGGTGATGTCCACGCCGAAGTTGGAGAGCACGTAGGCGAACTCCATGCCGATGGCACCGGCACCGATGATGACCATGGACTTCGGGGCGTTCTCGTCGAGGATCTGCTCCTCGTAGGAGACGATGTTGCCGCCGATCTCCACGCCCGGCAGGGACTTGACGACCGAGCCGGTGGCGATGATGGCGTTATCGAAGGTGATCTTCTTGCCCTTATCGTCGCCGTCGACGATGGAGATCTCCTTGTCGGAGACGAACTCGCCGCGACCGTTGATCTCCTGGATCTTGTTCTTCTTCATCAGGTAGTGAACACCCTTAACGATGGAAGAAGAGACCTTGCGGGAGCGCTTGTGCGCTGCACCGAAGTCCATGGAGATGTTATCGCCGGTAATTCCGAACGTCTTCGCTTCCTTGGTGATGGTGTGCGCCAGCTCCGCGTTACGGATCAGAGCCTTCGAGGGGATACAACCCACGTTGAGGCACACGCCGCCCCAGTACTGCTTCTCGACAACTGCGGTCTTGAGGCCCAGCTGCGCCGCGCGAATTGCGGCGACGTACCCGCCAGGGCCTGCACCGATTACTACTACGTCATAATGTTCAGCCACGGCCCCAACCTTATAGCTAAATAGAGCCCAGAGCCAGCTTCAGGTGAGAGAAAGCGTCCGCGCTGTCGTGGACGAATCCACCCAGGAAGTCGGTGATGACGAGGATGATCTGGTCGATGAACTGCATGTCTGGTGGTCCTTAAAGTTCCGAGGGAAAAATCCGAAGTTTCTTGGCCTTCACGTGCTGCGATGCCAGGGGAATGGGAACAGCCTGTCCACTTCCTGCATTAGTTCTAGCAGCTTTATGGGCAAAAATACTAAGAAAAGCTGGCATTTACTTTCCCTTGTCTCATAATCATGGCTACTATCTAGCTGGTAGATTCCCAGCCGCTGGTCGGACCGGGGACAGAAAAACCGCCGATCACCACAGCTGATACACGAAGGACAATTCGATGAAGAAGTACCTCGCCCGTGGCCTCGCCGCATCCCTCGCTGTCGCCATGCCACTGTCCATGGCTGCCCACACCGCATCCTCCGCCTCGGCCGCTCCGGTGAGCGCTCAGGCTGTTGCGGGCAACGCGAAGGCCGCGGATCTGCACTGGGATGAGCTGCCGGGCACCGTGAACCCGAGCACCAACGGCCAGTGGGTTAGCAAGATCGAGACCCTCCAGAACCAGGGTCACAACGTCCGCGTCGCCACCGCGACCTCCCCTGCCATGGGCGACATGGAGATCCCGCTGGTCGTCATCGGCCCAAAGGGCAAGAAGCTGGGCGAGACCGCCGGCCTGCCGACCCTGTACATGCTCAACGGGGCGGACGGCGGCGAGGGCAAGGCGAACTGGATCAACCAGTCTGACATCGTCGACTACTACGGTGAGAACCTCAACGCCAACATCGTCATCCCGATGTCCGGCGCATTCAGCTACTACACCGACTGGGTAAGCAAGTACAGCGCGGCAGGCTACAAGCCGATGTGGGAGACCTTCCTGACCAAGGAGCTGCCGCAGACCATCGAGAACGACCTGCAGGCCAACGACAAGCGCGCCATCGCGGGCATGTCCATGTCCGCCACCTCCTCGCTGAACCTGGCCGCACACAACCCGGGCTTCTACGACTCCGTCGGTTCCTTCTCCGGCTGTGCGTCGACCACCAAGGACCTGGCCCCGGCCTTCATCGGCATCACTCTGGCCCGCGGCAAGACCAACGTCAACGAGATGTGGGGCGGCGCCCACTCC
>JBHWRM010000090.1:0-3056 GCA_043426695.1 Corynebacterium sp.
TATGTGACTCCGACGCGCTCGCCCGCTACCTGCTGACCGAAACCGAGGCCCGCAACCTCACCATCAGCAGCCACAGCCTGGAGGACACATTCCTCGAACTAACGAAAGAACACCAGGAGGCGTAGAACCATGAGCACCACCCTGAGATTCACCGGCCACGAACTCCTCCGCCTGCGCCGGGACATGGCCACCCTGTTTTTCAGCATCGGATTGCCGTTCTTCTTCTACCTCATCTTCGGCGCGCTACAGGACTACGGGGACCAGGAAATCAACGGCGGCAACCTCGCCGCCTTCGTCATGCTGGGTATGGCTTTCTACGCCGGCGTGGTGGGAGCGGTCGGTGCCGCGGGCTCCGCCGTCACCGACAACCGCAGCGGGTGGGGCCGCCAGCTGGCGCTGACTCCCCTGCGCCCCTGGCAGCTGGGTTTCGCGAACGCCGTGAGCATCGCCGTGCGCGCAGTACTTCCCATCGTTGCCGTGTTCATCGTCGGTGGGCTGACGAGGGCACAGATGCAGCCTGAGCAATGGGCTGTGAGTTTCCTCGCATGCGTGCTGTGCTCCATTCCCTTCGGCTTCTACGGACTAGCCTGGGCGCTTCTGGTGCCCAAGGAAAACACGATCGGTGTGGCCACCGGATCCATCGTCATCCTCGCCTTCGCGGGCAACGTGTTCATGCCGCTCAGCGAAACGTTGCTTGATATCGGAAGATTCACCCCGATGTACGGCGCGATGATGCTGGTGCGTTGGCCACTGGCCGAAGGCGCGCAAGTGGTTGGCACCGAGCTGATCACCGAACCGATGTGGCACGCCTGGGTTAGCATCGCGGTATGGACGGCGATCTTCGTGGGATGCTGCCTGATGATGGGCAAGCGAGACAAGAACCGAAGCTGATGCGTATCTCCGAGGGCTTCCAGTTCAACAACGCGATCTTCGCCTCAATATGGCTGGTCTTCCTCGTGCCGGTCCTAGTGCAGGTCTACACGGGCGATGAGTTTAGCGCTGGGGATCAAGCGTGGATGACGGCCTGCGTGCTGGGCTTCAGCGCCGTCTACTTCTACTCCTTCGGCTCCATGGGCACCTTCCCGCGCGGCTGGGGGCTGCTACCGCAGGCGCTCCTCCGGTGGGCTGTGCTGCTCGCGATCGCGCTGACCAGCGTTCCGGTGATCCACACGGGTGCTGTGAGCTTCGCCCCCTACCTGGCAGCATTGTTGGGTTTCACGGTCACCCTCAAGCGGTCCCTGCCCATCGTGATCGCCACGGGCGCGGTCGGGTCGGTCGCGGTGTGGTTCCGTGCCCCGGAAAACCTCAGCTGGTCAACCTTCATCCTGTTCTTCATCCCACTGATGCTCGTCGCGGTGGGTGTGTTCAGCCAGTACGACGATTCCCGCCACCAGCTGCAGCATGAACTCGATCTCGCGCAGCAGCGCGAGGATATCGCCACGGACGTCCACGACCTGCTGGGCCACTCGCTGACCGTCATCAACCTCAAATCCGAGGTCGCGCGTCGCGCAATGGAGAAGAACCCAGAACAGGCCAAGCAGGAGCTCAAAGAAATCTGCGAGCTCTCCCGCCTCGCCCTGGCGGAGGTCCGCTCGACGGTGACCCGGATGCGCACGCCCACCTTCGCCGGCGAGCTCCAGGGAGCGCGACGGGCGCTGGAGACGAAAGGCATTACCGCGCACTTGCCCGAACGGCTCACCACACCGGGATCACACGAGGCCATCTTCTCCTGGGGCCTGCGCGAGCTGACGACCAACGTGGTCCGCCACTCCGGAGCACGGGCCTGTTGGGTCAGTGTGACCGGCGACAAGCTGCAGGTCACCGACGACGGCTGCGGATTCAGCGACGAGGAGGCCCGCAACGGGGACGGAGGCCTGGCTGGCCTCCGCGAGCGCGTCGTCGCAGCCGGTGGTCGTCTCATCGTGCGCCGCGAGCAGGGACTCAGCACCGTGCTGATCACGATGGGTGCGGATCGCGAATTCATCGACGATCACGCCACCTGGCAGGAGGCAGCCCAATGACAACAATCCGAGTACTACTCGCCGAGGACCAGTCGCTGGTGCGCGGGGCGCTGGTCGCGCTGCTCAGCGCAGAACCGGACATCGAGGTTGTTGCAGAGTGCGCCACGGGAACCGAGGCCCTGCGATTGGTGCAAGAACACCCCATCGACGTGGCCCTCCTGGATATCGAAATGCCAGGGCTTAACGGCCTGGATGTGGCCAAAGAGCTGGCCGGACACCCGTGCCGTTGCCTGATCGTCACGACCTTCGGTAAGGCGGGCTATGTCAAGCGCGCGATGGAGTCGGGCGTGGACGGATTCATCGTGAAGGACACCCCTCCCGAGGAACTCGCCGATGCAATCCGCCGGGTGCACGCCGGGCTGCGTGTCATCGACCCGACGCTGGCCCGGGACAGTCTGCTGGCCCCCGATAATCCCCTCAGCGAGCGGGAAACGCAGGTCTGCCAGCAGCTCTTCCACGGAAAGAGCTCTCCCGCCATCGCCAAGGCCCTGCACCTTTCGCCGGGCACGGTACGCAATCACATCTCCAGCATCATGTCGAAGACCGGCGCGGGGAACCGCTTCGAGGCTGCCCACCTGGCGAAGGCGAACGGCTGGATCTAGCCCGCTGCCCGGGAAACCCAGCCAGGTTCGGCATGTGCCGCCTTAGCCGCTGCCTCAGGCCTGCCCCCTAGTTCTCCAGTGCTTTGCCGAACTTGATAAACGAGTTCCTGCCGACGAGAAACTTTCTTCGGGTCAGCTGCCCGAAGATCTCGCGGCTTTCCACGGAATCCTTCGTGACACGGACGAGCAGCGGGCGGCTGCCGTCCTCAACGAGGTAGAAGGAATCACCGCTCAAGGAGTTCTTCACCTCAGAAAAGAAATTGGGCACCCCGTCGAAGGCAATCTCGGTGAACCACTGGACAGCCGACTCGCCTTTGCTGTTCTTCTTCTCCCGCAGCAGGGGTGTGATCACGGCGTGCGGGAAGACCTGTCGAACCGCGGTGTGCGCCTGCGTCCCTTTCGCTAGGAACCTGCCCCCGGTCTTCTCCAGGGA
>JBHWRM010000091.1:0-5818 GCA_043426695.1 Corynebacterium sp.
GTGACGGCGGGTTCGCCCTTGGTCAAGGTGCCAGTCTTATCGAATAGCACCGCATCGACCTGGCGCATAGATTCTAGTGCGAGACGATCCTTGACGAGCACACCACCACGTGCCGCACGCTCAGTGGCGATGGATACGACAAGCGGGATCGCCAGGCCCAGAGCATGCGGACAGGCAATAACGAGCACCGTAATGGTGCGCACAACCGCGTCATCTGGATTCCCCAAAAATGCCCAGACAACAGCGGTGATCAGAGCCGATCCGAGCGCAAACCAGAACAGCAGAGCGGCAGCACGATCAGCGATCCGCTGGGCGCGAGAGGAGGAGTCCTGTGCCTCCGAAACGAGCCGGTTGATTCCTGCCAGGGCCGTATCATCACCGATGGCGGTGATCTTTACACGCAGGCCCGAATCCGTGGCGACGGTGCCGGCGGTGACCGTATCCCTGCTTTCGCGGATAACCGGTCGGGATTCACCCGTGATCATGGATTCGTCCATTTCCGCACGGCCTGCAATGATCACGCCGTCCGCGGGCACACTCCCGCCAGGGCGGACCATGACAATGTCTCCGACACGCAATTCATCCGGGGCAACCTTGACGACATTCTCACCGTCCACCCGCTCAGCTTCATCGGGGAGTAACGCAGCAAGTGAATCTAACGCTGAGGTCGTCTGAGCCAGGGAGCGCATCTCGATCCAGTGGCCCAGCAACATAATGACGATCAGCAGCGCTAGCTCCCACCAGAACTCCAGTTCGTGGTTGATAACCCCGAGGGTGGCGGCCCAGGACGAAACAAACGCCACGGTAATCGCCAAAGCGATAAGCAACATCATCCCGGGCTGGCGCGTTTTTAGCTCGCTAACTGCACCAGAAAGAAACGGGCGACCACCCCAGGCGTACATGACAGTGCCGAATACGGCGGCAACCCACTCCGTCCAGGCGGGTACGGAATACCCCAGAAGCATTGCGAACATGGGCGAGAAAACGACCACTGGGACCGCAAGGACAAGGTTGACCCAGAACAACCGACGGAACTGTCCTATATGGTCCCCATGACCAGCGTGACCGTCATGATGACTGTGGTTACCGTGCTGCATGTCATGGTGGCCATGAGACATGTGCGGATCATCGTTCCCCTGACCGGGCACTGCAGCCCTCTTTGAGCCTGTGTGCGCAGCCGGATCCGTCATTCTATTTCACTACCTTCCGAATCAGCGGGCAGGTTTACGGAGCGCTGGGAGTCTCTGTAAACCTCTGCCCCCAAGCTCGGGGTCCTACTTGATTTCGCTTTCTACGACCCACTTGTGATTGGTCATCTTCATGCCGTCAGACACATAGTCGACCATGTAAACGGTTTCGTCTGTGGAGGAAGCGATGGTGGCTTTCGCGTCCTTCATGCCCTTCATGTGGTCTGCTTCCAACCTGACCTCTGACCCGTTTGCCAAACGTTGGTCTCCGGCATCCGTGATCTCCTCCTGCACGACCCACTTGTGGTCTGCAACTGGATCCCCGCCAGTGGTGGGGGTGAAGTTCACCGCATAGGTGTAGGTGTCATACGCCCCGGCGATGGTGGCTTTCGCGCCGTTCATTCCCTCCATATGGTCAGCGGTCAGTGTCACCGTAGAGCCAACCGGATGCTTCGGTGACTCGGCCTCCCTAATGCCCTCGGGGGCCGGGCCGCCATCCATTGGGTGGTCCATCGTCGAATGATCCATCCCGTTTTCAGCGCTCGTCGAAGTATTAGTCGCGCTACTTTCAGCCTGGCCCTGATCATTTTCACTCTCATTGGCGCCGCAGCCGGCGAGCAGAAGTGCCCCACTGAGCAGACCTGCAATCCTGATTAAGCTTCTATGCCCGTGCATAAACCCTCCATTCGGAAACGCTTGCCACATCAAGCATATACCCCCTAGGGGTATATTTAAAGGGTCTGCCCGGGCTCCAACACTTCGACACCTTCGACTTCACCCCGCGCCAGCGAGGCCGCCACCGCCCACCTCCGAGGACTCTTCAACCGGAACTAACCCCCTTGGCCTTCGTCCCGGCGGGGGCCACCGTTTTTCATCACGTCGCTGGGGCGGGGGTTGTAGATTGTGGTGCCCCACGGCCATATTTCCCTATGAGTTACTGTTATATGCGACCTGGGGTTTTGCGGATCGCTGCAGGTCAACCCCTGTGGATAATCCCAAAACCTCCGGTAAATCTGCGCAGCCTGACCAGGTGAAACGCGAAAATCTCGTGAGAATGTCCTTGAAGCATGCCAAATGAGACACTTTCGAGTTACAGGAAAAGCTGTTGCTCTAGGGCTGCATTATGGCCAAAGGGACAGATCTTTCGCTACCGCTTGAGCTAAATGAACATCAGCACGTCGTTACGGGGCAGTTGGTGGGGTACGCCCGCGTCAGCACACCGGATCAGAATCTGGACCGGCAGGTAGCCCGGCTCCAGAAGGCTGGGGCGACCGAGATCTACAAGGAAAAGATCAGTGGAGCGTCCCGGGAGAGGCCGCAGCTGGAGGAGATGCTGCGCTATCTACGTAAGGGAGATCAGCTGATCGTTACGAGAATGGATCGGCTGGCGCGGTCGTTCCTCGACCTGCACACCATCGTCGATGATCTTGTTCACCGGGGAGTGTCAGTGCGGTTCCTCCGAGAGTCGCAGACCTACTCGTCCCTAAGTGACCCGGTGGCCGCGCTGATGCTCGGTGTCCTGGGTAGCGTTGCGCAGTTCAAGCGGGCGATCATGCGGGAGCGCCAGGCCGAGGGGATCGAGCGGGCGAAAAGCGGGGCGCTTACAAGGGGCGAGCGCCGGCAATGGATGAGGCCAGTATCGAGCAGGCGCGTGAAATGGTCGACATAGGGGTTCCTAAAGCAGACATTGCTCGCCGTCTAGGGGTGAGCAGAGCGACACTTTATCGGTACCTCTTAGGTTCCGTGTAGGTAAATCTGGGTTAGTTGCTCCCACTGGTAGTCCTCAAACTGGGGGAGGCATGCCCACAGCGCCATGCGGAGGAAGTCGCCACGGCTCCGTCGAGTTCGTTCCGCGAGTGCGTCCAGTCGCTCCGCGAGTTCGGGTTCCACTCGCACCGAGATCACCGGGCCACCGCCCACCCAATGCTTCTGTTTGCGTGTCGGCATTCTTACTCCTTGTCGGCGAACGTCTTCACGGAACTGTCGTAAACAATGTTTACAAGTGCCACTCGGCAATGGAGCTTCCTCGTCAACCCCGC
This sequence comes from Corynebacterium sp., assembly GCA_043426695.1. Classification (GTDB taxonomy): domain Bacteria; phylum Actinomycetota; class Actinomycetes; order Mycobacteriales; family Mycobacteriaceae; genus Corynebacterium. The sequence continues at coordinate 3,227 of JBHWRM010000091.1, forward strand.
CAAAAGACCTAGAAACACCAGCGCCCCCACACCTCCACGCGGGAGGTCTGGGGGCGTTTCTCTCGCGCACGCCCTAGGCCTGCGCTCAGAGAGCCTCGAATCCTTAAGGCAGGGACTCGACGAACTCCGGCAGCCAGTCAGTGATCATGCGGCCGGTGAGGAACGGGGTCTCCTCGGAGACGTACTTGCGGGCCTCGGTGTAACGCATCGTGCGCATCAGGTCCACGACCTCCGCAACGTCCGGTGCCTCGAAGGCGAGCATCCACTCGTAATCACCCAGGCCGAAAGACGGGATCGTGTTCGCGCGAACACGGTTGTACTTGCGGGCCTCCACGCCGTGGTCGACCAGCATCTTGCGGCGCGGGGCGTCGTCCATGAGGTACCACTCCGGGGTACGGACGAAGGGGTACAGGCAGATCCACTCCTTCGGCTCCGGGTCCACCATGAAGTCTGGGACGTGGGACTTGTTGAACTCCGCTGGGCGGTGCAGTGCGGCGTTCGTGCGATAAGGGACAGCCGCCTTACCCAGCAGCGTCTCGCGGCGGAAGGCGCGGTAGAAGGCCTGCAGATCCTCCAGCTTCTCGCCGTGGATCCAGAACATGATGTCCGCCTCCGGGCGCATGCCGGTCAGGTCGTACACGCCACGCACGGTCACGCTGGAATCCTTGTAGGAATTCAGGAACTTCTGGAAGTCCTCAGCAACTGCCGCGCGATCCTCGCCGAGCACGCCGGCCTTGATCTCAAACGCCGACCACATGGCGTACTGGATCGTGTTGTTCAGCTTCTCGAAATCGATCTTCTTCGACATATCCGAGGCTGCCACCTTTCTCATCGTCACTTAATCCGCAGGTCATTCTACCTGCATAAAGTGCCGATAACCACGATGGCAGCCTGTGCAACAGCTGGAGAACAACTGCCGTCAGGCTGCCATCGTGGCCCATCGCGGGCGCCGGAGTGACCCCGGCCACAATCAGTGCTTAAGCGTTCAGCTGCTTCGCCTGAGCCTGCACCGTGTTGATGCGCGCACCCAGGCGCACCATCAGCAGCACCAGAGACACGGCCAGCAGGATGTGGCCGATACCCGCCATGCCGGAGATCCCGGCGTTCATGCCCTTGCTCAGCTCCGGGGTCGCCTCCAGCGGGCTGCCCGCCTTGACCTGCAGCCAGCCGCGGACGGTCATCATCACCAGGGTGATCACCAGGCCGATGTTGTAGAGGTAGAAGAACCACGTGAACTGCTTCGACCCAGCCAGCGTGTAGAGCTTATCCAGGGCCAGCACCACCAGCGGGACGATGAAGCCCAGCACCAGCAGGTGCGTGTGCAGCGTGCTCAGCTGCGTGGCGTTATCGACCGGGAACTCCTTGAACTTGGTGACCTCCCGGTAGAACACGCCGCTGAGCATGCCGATCACGAGGTAAATGAAAGCGGTCGTAAACAGGGTCTTCTGCGCGTTCTTCATTGCGCTCATCCTTTTCTTTTCTGGTTTCTTGTTCTTCTTGTGGTGTCGTTTTTTAGTTATGGACGTCGCCCCGGCTGGCCTTGGAGACCATGAAGGCCGCCAGGAAGCCGATGACCAAGGCCGCGATCGCGGAGACCAAGGCCCAGCGTGTGCCGCTGGCAAAGGCCGCAACCACGGGGTCCAGCACCTGCCCCGGTACGCCCTGGCCACGCATGGCGGGGATCGCGGAGCCTGCTGAGGAGCGGGCGGCATCCGCCAGCTGGGCAGTGGTGCCGGTCAGGTCCCTGGAGTTGAACGCCATCCCGGCGGAGAGCATCGCGCCCGCCATCGCCGCGCCCAGCGCCGAGCCGAGCTGGCGGACTGTGGACTGGGTGGCCGAGCCCTGGCCGGACTGCTCCACCGGAACGTCCTTCAGCACCAGGCTCGTGAGCTGGGCCGATGCCAGGCCCAGGCCCACCCCGTAGATCACGAGGGCTACCACGATCAGCCACAGCGGCCGGTCCGGGGCCTGCTCCGCGGTGAGCTGCAGAACGCCGAAGACCTCCAGGCCCAAGCCCAGCAGCACGGTGCCGCTCGCGCCGATCCACGCCGCAAGGTGCCGGGCCAGCGCCCCGCTGAGGAAAGCGCCCGCCGCCATCGCCGCGAGCACCAGGCCCGTGGTGATCGTGGACAGCCCCAGCGCGTTAATCAGGTACAGCGGGAGCACGAAAACCAGGGCGAACTCGCCCACAGCCACCATCAGCGCGGTGATATTGCCCCACGTGAAGGTCGGCACCTGAAACAGACCAACATCGAGCAGGACAGCGTCCTGCGCCTTGCGGCGGCGATTCTCCAGAACCACGAAGGCAGCCACCGCCACCGCGCCGACAATCCCCGCCAGTCCCGGCCACGGCCACCAGCCCATCTTCGGACCCTGAATGATCGCAAAGACCAGCAGACCGAAACCGATCGCCGAGAGCAGGAAACCGGCGACGTCGTGCCCCGCATCCGACCGGCCCTTCGTATTCGGCACCAGCTTCAACGCCAACACGAAAAGCAGCACGCCGATCGGCACGTTGACCCAAAAGATCCACCGCCAGCCCGCGTACTCAGTCAGCAGGCCACCAGCCAGCGGGCCCACCGCCGCGGCACC
>JBHWRM010000092.1:0-5846 GCA_043426695.1 Corynebacterium sp.
GGGGACGGCGTGACGCGCGTTATTTCGCAGCGTATGAAGCCACTGGAAGTCGGTTAGCCCAGGCCAGCCCGCACACAGGGGGAGCGGGCTGGGGCGTGCGGAATCGCTAGCCGGGTAAAGGCTAGGATTGGCGGACGTGACTACCAGCCCGATTGCAGACCTGAATGACACTCTCCTCGCCTGGGCCTCCAGCGCCGAGGCGGAACTCGCGACCAAACTCAAGGACATCCAGCTTTTTGTGGAGCTGGACATCACCGGAGATGAGCTCGAGCGGCTCACCCGCTTCTACGGAACCTTCTTGGGCCGCCAAATCACTGCGGGCGCGGACGATGCCGCGCTGCTGCAGACCTGTCCGGCGCTGACCGCCGCCGTGCTGATCTCGCGCGCCGCGAAGCTCAACGAGGTTCCCCAGGTGGCCTCCGAGTTCTGGGCCGGGCTCGGGCTGGAGGCCACCGAGGATCGAGTAGCACTCATCGAAGGCCACTTCGCGGAGATCCTGCAGGCTGCTGGTCTCGACCCGATGGACGACCTCGCTGGTGGTCCGGATGGCGAGCTGGGGCGGCTCTTCGGGCACGTGGGCATCGCCAGTGACTGGACGCCGGAGCTCATCGAGCTGATCGACACTCGCCGCATGTCGGGAGAGGCTGCCGAGGACCTGAGCGAGGAAGCGGCGGCGGTTGTCGCAGAGCTGGCGACGCAGCGTCTCCAGCTCGGGCCGCTGTGTGCGACCTCCCCTGAGCTAGCTCAAAAGCTGATTGAGCCGGTCGTCCGGGTGGTACACCAGGGGGCAGAAGCGGGCCAGTGGCACCGCGCGTTGCAGAAGAACTCTGTCTTTCCGCTGGTCGCCGAAGAGATTGCGGCAGAGCTGCGGGAGCGCCCCATCGGCACCGTGGATCGCCGGTACACGGTGGGCGTGGCGCACGCTGAGGACCGGCCGCGCCTACGCCTCGACGTGCTGCGTCGCAGGGTGCTGCTGCGCCTGCCGGAGCAGGAGCTGGCAGATAGCCACTTCACTAACCTTGATGAGGTGCGTTGGCGCCTGGACTTCGATGGCAGTCCGTCCGCATTCATCACCAGCAAGGCGGACCGCCCGGGTGCGAAAACCAGCGAGATTTTCGACATTCCAGTGCGCCGACCCCTGCGTGAAATTTGGGTACGCAACGTGGCCTCCCGCGAGCAGTGGCAGATCCCCATGGTCAGCACGGAGGACCCTAGCCTGATCTTCACCGAGCGCGGTGGGGACCTGACGGAGATGGCCACACTGCACCACGCCGCGGTGTGGGTGGTCTGCCCCTCCGACGCCCGCGCGGTGGACCCGGTGAGCGATCAGGAGATCCCGGTACTCGAGGAGCACGAGGTCAAGGCCTGGGAGGGCTGGGCAATTCGCCTGCTGGATCTCTCGGAGGCCCTCTCGCTGCATCTCGAACGCCCAGGGGAGCGCCGCCCCTCGATCGGGAGCGTGCGCGCCGTCGACCCGCGCCAGCGCGTGCGGTTCATCGAACCAGGGGAGCCCGTCCCGGGGGTACGCACCCAGTCCGGACGACCGATCCTCTCGGAGTCCCTGCTTGTCGAGTTCCCGACGACCCAGTCGGGCGCGGTGGAGACCTGGTTCTTGACCATCGGTGCCTATGCGGGCCCCGGCGAGTACGGCGACACGGTCGCGGATGAGGAGCCCCTGGAGGTTCCGCCCGAGGGTGGGTCCTTCGAAGTCTTCGACCCGGAGGCCTATGACAGCCCATGGGCGGGCGAGTACCTGGTGCGGCTGCGCGGTCCGCGCAACGAGTCCTTCCGCCACGAGTACGCCCTGGTTGAGGGGCTTGGCACCGAGGTCGAGATTGATGGGCCTTCCGCGCTGACCCGGCTGCCGCAGGCCGGGGGCCTCAGCCCGACGACGGTGAAGCTGCTTGCCGGTGAAAAGCCCTTCTCCCGCCGGGTGAAGGCCACCGTGGGGCCCGATCAGAAGTACGTCACGACGGTCGTGGAAACCGATGCGGGTGACGCGCTACCGGTCGTCGTGCACCCACCACGGCTGCGCTACCAGCTCACGCTGCGTGGCGAGGAGCCGATGTGGCGTACGGAGGCCGTGCGCACCAGCTCCTCCTGGCTAGACCAGAACACCAAGTTCCGCGTCCGCCCCGGCAGCCCACTGGACCAGCCGCTCGAGCGTCCTAGCCTCGTCATCCGCGACCGCCACGGTGCCCCGGTGCGCACGCTGAAGCTGGAGACGGAGGACAACATCACCTGGTCCGCGGAGCTCGCTGCCGCGGCGTCCTCCCTCGCTGTACTCTCGCAAGGCAGCTTCGAGCTGGAGTTCATCGACTCCGTGGCTCGCCGCCGCGTCTCCGTCCGACTGGCGAACATCGTCCCTGCCCCGACATGGAACGTGTCCTACGCCGACGGTGCACTCGTCTTCGGTACGGGCGAGGACGCCGCCCCCGACCTCGGCTGCTGGAGCGCGTGGGTGTGGCCTGTGACGGCACCGTGGCAGCCGGCCCGTACCGTCACCATCGGTGCCACGGGTGAGCCCGTCGAGCTTCCCGCCGAACTGCAGGACGCCGGTCCGCTCGCCGTTCAGCTGTTTGCCCCGGATCGTTTCTCCTTCCTCCGGTCGCCCTCTGGGCCGGGCGAGCGTGCACAGACCGTCGAGGCCGAAGGCTACTTCGGGCGAGGAGAGGACACCCCGTGGTCGCACCTGTCGGCTTTCCTCGTCGGGGAGGCCGAGCAGGCCCCGTCCGACCCGGAGATTCTGCCGACCCTGTGGGACGTGCAGGCCGGCTGGCTACAGAAGCGTGCCCAGGTGCCACCGGCCCTTACCCAGCGGGTGCGCGAGGCTCTCACCCACGATGCGCGCGCTTCGGTGCACTCGATGGGCCGATCGCTGGTCGCCACTGCGGACCGGCCTGCGCAGTTCATCGCCTCGGGCCTGGTGCACTCTTCCTTCGACGTCACCCAGGAGGAACTGATGAGCCCCGCGGAGCAGAAGCGGGACGAGATCGGCACCCCATGGATCCATGCCTTGGACATCCTGGGTGCGATCGCGCGGCTGGATGAGGACGACGCCGAGCAGCTGCCGAGCATCAAGGCATTGAAGAAGCAGCTGGCAGCCACCGCCGGCGAGGGGGCCGTCAAGACCCTGGAGACGGGGCATGACCGTTCCCTGGAGAACTCCTGCATCGACGCCACCACCGTCCAGATCGCGCACATGAACGAAGATCAGCAGAAGGCAGTGCTCGCCATGTTCTTCGGCGACGCCGGTCTGGTCCCGGGGGCGATTTCGGACGAAAACAGCCGTCTCATCGCCGTTTTCGATACCTTCACCCACCGCGCGGCGCTCTCCGAGCTTCTCGGGGATCCGACGTTGATGACGACGGCGGTGGCGGTGTTGCGCCGGATCAAGTCCGCGAACCGCCAGCTGTACCTGTCCGCTCGGGTGCGCTTCGAACGCCTCGACGGGGTGGATACCGATGATCCGCAGAACCGCTGGGCACTGGCACCGGTGATCTCCATGGTCTTCGCGTTGGCCACGCGCATGCACGCACACGGCCATCTGCCGACCCTGGGCAAGCTGCCGCAGGCCTATGAGGGTTGGGCGAAGATGGCTCAGCTGGTCCCAGACCTCGTGACAGGCGATGTGGTCCTCGCTGATGCGATGGTTCTCGGTGTGTTCGGGCCAAATCTGAAAGACTAGGGATTATGAACGTTTTCATCTGGGTACTCATTGGCCTGGTGGTGCTGGCCGCCATCGTGGCGATCGTCGTCGTCCTGGGCCTGCGCCGCAAGAAATCCAAGCAGATCTCCTTCGAGAAATCTCCGGAGATCGAGAAGAAGCCGTCCTCGGGCGACTACCAGGCCAAGGGTGGTTTTAACTTCACCTCTGGCGGGGAGTCCCCAGCTCCGACTTCGGAGGAGGCAGGCCGCCCGACGATGGATATCGGCGGGGTGAGCGTCCCTGCTCCTTTCGAGAAGGACAAGGAAGCCCAGCCGCGAGGCGAGGCTCCTGCGGAGGCTGCGGGGAAGCCGGCACGGGCGAAGGCTGATCCAGAGCAGCCCGCGGCTGAGAAGGCCGACGCCGACGAGACCGCGCCCGCCACCGCTGAGGAAGAGAAGCCGGCCGCGCCAGCAGCCCCCGCTGAGCCGGCAGTCCCTGCTGCCGAGCAGGAGAAGCCGGACGTCGAGAAGGCCGCCGAAGTCCCGCAGGGGGAGCAGACAGGCAGCGAGAAACCGGTTGCGGAAGAGCCAACCGAGAAACAGCAGACCACCGCGCCGGCTGACGTCCCGGTTCCGCCAACCGCGACCCCGGAGGAAGCTGCAGCGGAGAAGCAGGCTGAGAAGACCGATGATCCCGCCTCTGCGCACACCGCAGAAGACGGGGCAGTAGACGCGGTTGCGGACGCCGCCACCCCGGCCGAGAAGCAGGAAGCTGCCCGCGCCCAGGAGATCGCACCAGTCGAGGGCCGCCTCGGCAAGCTGCGCGGCCGTATGGCGAAGTCCCAGAACGTTATCGGCCGCGGCGTGCTCGGCATTCTCAGCGCAGGTGATCTGGACGAGGAAGCGTGGGAGGAAATTGAGGACACGCTCCTCATGGCGGACCTCGGTGCCGACACCACGATGAAGGTCGTGGACTCCCTGCGCGAGCGTATCGCTTCCCAGGGCGTGGAGAGCGAGGAGCAGGCGCGCGCGATGCTGCGCGAGGTTCTCATTGACGCTGGCAAGCCCGAGCTGGACCGCTCCATTAAGGCAATGCCTTATGAGGGCAAGCCGGGTGTGATCATGGTTGTCGGTGTCAACGGCACCGGCAAGACCACCACCACCGGCAAGCTCTCTCGCGTGCTCGTCGGCATGGGCAAGCACGTCGTGCTGGGGGCAGCAGACACCTTCCGTGCGGCCGCTGCCGACCAGCTGGAGACCTGGGGAAACCGGGTGGGCGCGCGCACCGTCCGCGGCAAGGAGGGCGCAGATCCGGCGTCGGTGGCTTTCGACTCGGTGAGCCAGGGCATAGACGAGCAGGCGGACGTCGTCCTCGTGGATACCGCAGGCCGACTGCACACGTCCGTCGGGCTGATGGACCAGCTGGGCAAGGTCAAGCGTGTCGTGGAAAAGCGCGCCCGCGTGGACGAGGTGCTGCTTGTGCTGGATGCCACGGTGGGGCAGAACGGCCTGATGCAGGCCCGTGTCTTCCGCGACGTCGTGGACATCACCGGTGTGGTGCTGACCAAGCTGGACGGTACCGCCAAGGGTGGCATCGTCTTCCAGGTGCAGGAAGAGCTCGGTGTTCCGGTGAAACTCGTCGGCCTCGGCGAGGGCGCAGACGACCTCGCACCGTTTGAGGTGGAGAGCTTCGTGGACGCGCTCCTGGGATAAAAAGAGCTTTTCAGCCTCAGTTTTTTGGGGTTTGAGCGGCGGAACCTAACCATGGGTTCCGCCGCTTTTTTTCGTATTTTTCCCTGTTCTTAGGCTGCAGGATAGTGATAATTTTAAATCCGTAATCACGCTCAAGTGATTACAAGAACACTTTGCAATTGGTTTGTCGATTGAAAGAAATGGACGCCTGATCGTATCGACTGTTAAGGATTCCCACCCATGGCTTCTCAAGAATTTGCCACTTCACCAGGCAATATAGCCTGGATGCTCATCAGCGCGGCCCTCGTGCTGCTGATGACCCCGGCGCTCGCGATGTTTTACGGCGGCATGTCCCGCCAGAAGTCCGCGATCAACATGATGATGATGTCCTTCGGGGCAATGGCCGTCGCGGGCGTGATGTTCGTGATCTGCGGCTGGTCCATGGCCTACGGCACCCACTCCATTGCCGGCATCTTCGCTAATCCGACCGAGTTCTTCGGTCTCGC
>JBHWRM010000093.1:0-3122 GCA_043426695.1 Corynebacterium sp.
TGGCTGCTCGCCGACGGGGACGTCATCGCCGTGGGCCACTCCGAGATCGAGGTCCGCTTCCACCACTAGGGCGTTCCAACCCCCTACCGTTTATCTGCCTCGGGGGTTTTCCGGGGGCTTCGTGAGGGCTTGGCTATTCACTCCACCCCCTATACGCGTGTCTGCTCACTAAACTAGGGTTAAAACCCGGACAACTTCGGCCGCCCCTGCGGCCCGTCTGCTCGCGTATGCCCGATATATAAGGAGTGAAGACCGTGCACACCACGCTGTTACTAGTGGTCAAGATCGGCCTGCTCGTGCTGCTGTGGTTCTTCATTTGGATGACACTCCGCGCGCTTCGCAAGGATCTGAACTACGCGGCGAACCCCGGGGCTGCCGCTGGTGGTGGCGCGCCGATGGGCTACGCCGCCCCCCATGCTGGCCTGGCTGGTGGCACGTCGAGCAGCGGTTTCCGGGGCACGCGCCACCGCACGAATCCGCCGAAGTCCCTGATCATCACCAGTGGCCCGCTGACCGGGACCACACTGAACTTCCAGGGCTACGACGAGATCACGATCGGCCGTTCCTCGGTGTCCACACTGCAGCTGGAGGATGATTTCGCTTCGGGCACCCATGCCCGGCTCATCCGCCGGGGTCGGGACTGGTTCATCGAGGATCAGGATTCCCGCAACGGCACGTGGCTGAACGGCCAACGCATTGACCAGCCGGAACGGCTCGCCGAGGGCATGGAAGTCCGGATCGGGCAGACCCAGGTGAGGATGGAGCAATGACGGATCAGCGCTTGGCTTTAGATTTCGCCGCATCCTCCGACCGCGGTTTGGTGCGCACGAATAATGAGGACTCCGCCTACGCGGGCCCGCGCCTGCTGGCTCTCGCCGATGGCATGGGTGGCCACGCGGCCGGCGAGGTGGCCAGCCGCTTCCTGGTGGACACTCTGCGGACGCTGGACTCCCCGCTCCTGGATGAGCCTGATGAGCGTCGCCGCCTGATCTCCGTGCTGGAGCGCGCGGTGGATGAGGGCAATGAGCGCATCGCCTCCCACGTGGATGAGAACCCACAGCTGGAGGGCATGGGCTGCACCCTCACCGCGATCCTGTTCAGCAACGCTAAGGCCGCGATGTGCCACGTCGGCGACTCCCGCGCCTACCGGCTGCGCGATGGGGAGCTCGCGCAGATCACGAAGGACGATACTTTCGTCCAGACCCTCGTGGACGAGGGCAAGCTCGACGCCACGGACGCCAGCTCCCACCCGCAGCGCTCCCTGATCCTCAAGGCGCTTACCGGCCGGCCCGTGGAGCCAACCTTCACGGAGTTTGAGGTGCTGCCGGGCGACCGCTACATGCTGTGTTCCGATGGCCTCTCCGATCCGGTGAGCATCGACACGATGCGGGACATTCTGAACGCCTACGACCCTGCCACCGCAGCCGATCGCCTCGTCGAGATGGCGCTGCGCGGCGGTGGACCAGATAACGTCACCGTCGTCGTCGCGGATGTTGTGGACCTCGCAGATGTCGAGGACGATGCGTCAGGCGAGGGTAACGCGGCAGGTTCCGCTGGTCGTGGCCCGCTGCCGGAGACCCCAGTGCTCGCTGGTGCTGCCTCCCCCGCTATGCAGGAGAGCCGCAGCTTCGATACGCCCGCAGCCCGCGCCGCTGCCAGTGGCGCCAGCGTGACGAGCTCGCGGGCACCTCGGCCCCCGAAGGATCCCGAGGAGGTTTCGGAACCGGCTGGGGCAGCCACCCTTGGCGAATCTGACTCGGAGCCGGCTGCTGCGCCCGCATCCGGCGCGGCGGAACCCACCAGCGCAGACGGAACCGACGTCCCTAAAAAGAAACGGGGACGGGGCTGGATCGCCCTGGTCGTCGCATGCATCCTCGTCGTTGGGCTCGGAATCGCCGGATTCTTCGGTTACCAGAAGATCGGCGAGACCTACTTCGTCGCCGTGGAGGGCAAGCAGATCGTCGTGAAGAACGGGGTGCACGGCTCCCTGCTGGGCCTCTCCCTGAACTCCACACACCAGCGGATCTGCCTCGATGAATCTGCCTCCGTGCGACTCATCGGCGCAGATAATGGCTCCCCCGAGGACTGCCACCTCTTCCTGACCTCCGACCTGACCCCCTCGGCTCGAAGCACCGTCGAGAGCATGCCGGAGGACAGCTACCAGGCCGTCGTCGAGCAGGTGAACCGCCTGGCAGAGGAAACCCTGCCGGTGTGCGTGACCCGCGAGAAGAAGGACGATGGGAAGCGCCCCAGCGCAGACCGAGCCACGAGCACCGCCAGGAAGGGCGCTGAGGACCTGACAACCCCCGGCGTGTCCTGCCGGGAGGTGAAGTGAATTGACCAAGGGCTTTTTTAAGAGAAAGACCGAAGCCTGGCTGCTGCTGCTCACCGCAGTGGTCACCCTGACGGCGGTCGTGTCGCTGGAGCTGGCGCAGGGCAATGAGCTCAGCTCCAGCATCTTCCTGCTGGTCGGTGGGTTCTTCCTCATCTTCCTGGTCGCGCACCTGGTGATGAACTGGGTGGCCCCCGACGCGGATCAGGTGATACTCCCCGTCGCCGCGCTGCTCAATGGGCTGGGTCTGGTGATGATTTACCGTATTGACCTGGCCACGGGCATGTCCCTGGCAAAGTCGCAGATCATGTGGATGGTTGTCGGCGTGGGCCTGCTGGTGGCGGTACTGGTGTTCCTGAAGGATCACCGCTCGCTGCAGGATTACGCCTACCTGATGGGCCTGGTGGGGCTGGTGTTGCTCGCGCTGCCAATCGTGTGGCCGACCAGCCTCAATGCGGACGCCAACGTGTGGATCTCTATCGGGCCTTTCTCCATCCAGCCGGGCGAGTTCGCGAAAATCCTGCTGCTGCTGTTCTTCGCCGCGCTGCTGGTCAGCAAGCGCCGCCTGTTCTCCGTGACGGGTAAGAGCCTGCTGGGGCTACAGTTCCCCCGCATGCGCGACATGGGACCGCTGTTCCTCGTGTGGGGACTGGCGATGGTCATTTCCGCCGCGCAGAACGACTTCGGCCCGGCACTGCTTCTCTTCGCCACCGTGCTGGGGATGCTGTACATCGTGACGGAGCGCGCCTCCTGGGTGGTACTCGGCGTGGGGCTGGCCTCGGTCGGCGCG
>JBHWRM010000094.1:0-4204 GCA_043426695.1 Corynebacterium sp.
CCTGATGCGCATTCTCGCGGACGCCCCGCAGCCCAGCAATGTGATCCTGCACTGCTTTTCCTCCCCGCTGGAGGTGGCCCGCGAGGCCATCGACCGTGGCTACGTGCTCTCCTTCGCGGGCAACGCGACCTTCAAGCGCAACGAGGAGCTCCGGAAGGCTGCGCGCCTGGCCCCGGCCGAGCAGATCCTCGTGGAGACGGACGCTCCCTACATGACGCCCGAGCCCTTCCGTGGTGCGCGCAACGAACCCGGGTTCGTGGGATACACAGCCCGGGTGCTCGCGGAGGTGCGCGACCAGTCACCGGCCGAATTCGCGGAACTGGCGTGGGCGAATGCCAACCGCGTCTTCGGCCTCCCTGGCTAAGGGCGAGCCAAACCCCGTTATCTTCAGGTCAGGCTCCCCGGTTAAGGGCGAGTCAAACCCCGTTATCTTCCTACGCGACCCAGGGAACCGCAGGCGTCCGGCGCCTTCGGTCCTGGTGCGCAAGCGGGCTGCCGTTGCGCATGTAACGGCCTGTTATTGCTGTTACAGCGCGCATTCCCCGACTGAGGGTGATTTTGCCCACGTCTGTGGATTCTTCTGGCTTTAACTTCATCGTTATCGTATTGTGATAAAAGTTCAGCCCCGCCAGGGGTCGGAGCGATCACGGGAATAACGAGAGGTTTCGAGTGTCCACTAAGAAGAAGTCCAGCCTGCACCGCATCAACAACACCAACTCCACTCCACTGCGCCTGGCCACCGGCGGCATGCTGGCGACCCTGGTTGTTGGCGGTGGCGTCGCCGCAGCGGCGCACAAGAACATCACGCTGGACGTCAACGGCGAAATCATCGAGGCCAGCTCCGTCACCGGCAACGTCGGCGACATCCTGGACAAGAACGGCGTCGAGGTGAACCCCAAGGACCTCGTTAGCCCGGCTCCGTCCGAGTCCATCTCCAACAATGACACCATCAAGGTCCGCTCCGCCAAGCAGGTCGCCCTCATCATCGACGGCGAGCGCGAGAACATCGACACGACCTCCGTCACCGTCGAGGAGATGCTGCGCCAGGTCGGCAAGTTCGACGAGACCGCGACCGGCTCCATGTCCACCCCGATGAACACCAAGATCCCGGCCGGGGGCATGGATCTGGACATCACCACCTCGAAGTACTTCACCATCAACGACGGCGGCAAGAACGGCCGCATGAAGCTGCCGGCCCGCACCGTCGGTGACGTCTTCGAGCTGCGCGGCACCCCGCTGGACAAGGATGACATCGTCACCCCGTCCGCGGACACCCCGCTGAAGGAGGGCATGCACATCGACGTCGTGCGTGTCTCCACGAAGGATCACACCTTCGAGCGCGCCATCTCCGCTCCGGTGCGCGAGATCGAGGACGAGAACATGCCGGCCGGCGAGCGCGAGGTCGTCAAGGAGGGCAAGGACGGCAAGGAGCGCGTCAAGCTGCTGGTCACCCGCCACAACGGCAAGGTCACCGATCGTAAGGTCATCGACCGCAAGGAGCTCGTCGCACCGGTCGAGCGCGTCGTGAAGGTCGGCACCAAGGAGGAGAAGCCGGCTGGCCCGAAGGCCCCGGCCGTGTCCAACGGCTCCGTGTGGGACGAGCTCGCACAGTGTGAGGCCGGCGGCGACTGGAGCATCAACACCGGCAACGGCTTCTCCGGTGGCCTGCAGTTCACCCCGTCCACCTGGGCTGGCTTCGGTGGCACCGAGTACGCACCGGCCGCCCACATGGCATCCCGCGAGCAGCAGATCGCTGTGGCCGAGAAGGTCCAGGCCGCTCAGGGCTGGGGCGCTTGGCCGGCCTGCACCGCCAAGATGGGCCTGCGCTAAAGCCCACCGGTCGCGGAACACAAGAACACACCGGCAGTCGTCGCGGGGAAGCATTTTCGCCCGCCACGCTGCCGGTCGTTTATATTCGAAGGCGTGAATGATGACGTGCGTGCCCAGGATGTCCCGGAGCTAGACGGGGGAGTATCGCTGCTCGGGCCGGTGGAAATCCGCCAGCTCGCTGAGGAGCTGGGGGTCAACCCCACGAAAAAGCTCGGCCAGAACTTCGTTCACGACCCCAATACGGTTCGTAAGATCCTGCACGCTGCGGATGTCGGCCCACAGGATCACGTGATCGAGGTCGGCCCCGGGCTAGGCTCGCTGACGCTGGCCCTATTGGGCGCGGTGGGGGAGGTCACCGCCGTCGAAATCGACCCGCTGCTGGCAGGACGTCTGCCACGCACCGTCGCCGAGCAGGCTGCACCCGTCGCCGACAAGCTCCACCTCATCCTCCGCGACGCCCTGAAGGTCACCGCTGCGGACTGGGCTGAACAGGGGCTGGCAGCACCCACCGCGCTGGTGGCGAACCTGCCCTATAACGTCTCCGTCCCGGTGCTGCTGCACCTGCTGGAGCAGTTCCCCACGATCAGTCGGGTGCTCGTGATGGTGCAGCTGGAGGTCGCGGACCGGCTGGCAGCCAAGCCGGGCAGCAAGATTTACGGGGTACCCAGCGTGAAGGCCCGCTACTACGGCGATACCTTCCGCGCCGCGACGATCGGCAAGAATGTCTTCTGGCCCGCGCCAAAGGTGGACTCCGGGCTGGTGCGCATCGACCGCTGGGGCGTGGGCGACAAGCCGGCTGCCCCGTGGGCCGAAGCGGTCGCCTCCTCAGGATTCGCTGAGGAGGTCGTGCGCCGGGAGACCTTCGCTCTGGCCGACGCAGCCTTTTTGCAGCGTCGTAAGACCCTGCGTGCCGCCCTCTCCGGCCACTTCGGTGGCGGCCAGCAGGCCGAGGACGTCCTGCGCGTGGCAGGTATCGACCCGAAGCAGCGGGGGGAGAAGCTCGGTGCTGAGGAATTTGTGTCGCTTGCCCTGGCTAGCCTCGCGAAAAAGGAGGGGGAGCAGTGAGCACGCAGCACCCCGGTGACGAGCGCGGGGACGCCCCGCGCATCAGCGTGGCCGCCACCGCGCACGGCAAGATCAACCTCCACCTGGGAGTCGGCGACGTCCGGCCGGACGGCTACCACGAACTGGAAACTATCTTCCAGTCCGTGAGCCTCACGGAGACCGTGACCCTCACCGCGGTTCCGCGCGGAGCAGAACCTGAGGTCACCGTCTCTGGACCGGATGCCCACCTCGTGCCGCGCGACCCCAGCAACCTCGCCTGGCGGGCCGTCGAACTCGTCCGTGACCTGTGGTGCGAGCGCGCAGGCCTCTTGGAGGACCCCGCGGCCGACCCGGCAACCCGCGCGCCGTCGGTGAGCATCCACATCGATAAAAACGTGCCCGTGGCCGGCGGGATGGCCGGTGGTTCCGCGGACGCTGCCGCAGCCCTTGTCGCCGCCGTGGAGTTCTACTTCGGCCGCCAGCCCCTGCCATATCCCACCCCGCGCAAGGCTGTGGCGCCCAGCCAGGCGGAGCTGCTGCAGCTCGCCGCCACCCTGGGTGCCGACGTGCCCTTCTGCGTGCTTGGCGGCACCGCGCTTGGCACCGCCCGCGGGGACGAGCTGATCAGCATCATGTCCCAGGGGCCGTATCACTGGGCGATTGCCACCGACAAGCGCGGGCTGTCCACCCCGGAGGTCTTCGCGCAACTGGACCGCCAGCGGGAAGTTGCCCGCACCGGCAACCGGCCAGATATCCGCGCCCAAGGCACCGAGGCGTTGATGCGCGCGCTGGTGACCGGAGACCCGCATCAGCTCGCCCCGCTGCTGGTCAATGACCTGCAGGCCCCGGCGATCAGCCTGCTGCCCAGCCTGCGGCAAACGCTGGCGGTGGCGAAGGAAGCCGGCGCGCTTGCGGCCATCGTCTCCGGTTCCGGGCCATCCATCGCCATGTTGTGCGAGGACGAGGCTAGCGCCGTGGAGGTCGCCACCGCCGTATCCGTGGCGGGTAAGGCCAGCGCCACCGTCGTGACTAGTTCGCCCGCGCCGGGGGCGCGCGTGGTCCGCAGCTAGCCTGGAAATACTCAAGACAGCAGCACAAAAGAAATTAAAGGAGAGCGAAAACCCACCGTGGTGAACCTCATCAACCTGGAAAACGTCGAGAAGTCCTATGGCCTGAAAACCCTGCTGGACAAGGTTAGCCTCGGGATCAACGAGGGCGACCGCATCGGCGTCGTGGGCCTCAACGGTGGCGGTAAGTCCACCCTGCTGAAGGTGATCTCCAAGCAGGTCCCCGCCGACGCGGGGCGGGTGTCCCACAACAACGACCTGCG
>JBHWRM010000095.1:0-48274 GCA_043426695.1 Corynebacterium sp.
TGGTTGTAGTCCACCTCGACGTCCGGGAATTCCTCACCGATAGTCTCGATGGCGCGCTGCCACAGGCCACCGGCATTGACGAGGACATTGGTCTTGTGGACCCAGGTCAGCTTCTTGCGGCGCTCCTGGGCGCGGCGGAAGGCGTCGCGGACGACGCGCTCGACGCCGAACCAGGTGTTCTGGCTGACCTCGCTGGCAACCTCGTGGTCGGTGCCTTCGCGCAGGGTGCCGCCGTTGCCACAGTAGAGCCCCTCGGTACCTTCGCGGACGACCACGAAGTCGATCTCGCCGGCATTCTTCAGCGGGGAGCTCGCCCCCGGGTAGAGCTTGGAGGGGCGCAGGTTGACCGCGTGGTCGAGCTTGAAGCGCAGTGGCAGCAGAAGGCCGCGCTCCAGCACGCCGGCCGGGACGGTGCGCGGGTCGCCGATTGCGCCCAGCAGGATCGCGTCGTGCTGCTTGAGGCTTTCCAGGTCAGCGTCGGTCAGCGTCTCGCCATTACGCAGGTAGCGCCGGGCGCCGAGGTCGTATTCCGTCGTTTCGACGTCGTCGCGCACCGCCTTGAGAACCTTCAAAGCCTCCGCGGTGACCTCAACGCCAATACCGTCACCATCAATAACCGCGAGTTTCATAGAATGAACCCCTTCATCTCACCATTTGGACATTGAGAGTGTATCACCTCACAGCTTAGGGCTAAAAGAATCTCTATCGTTGGGGCGGAAATTCGCTCCCCCGCCCCCGGGGACGCGGCGCCATTTTGTTAGCTTGAAGTCATGAGCGACCTCCATAACATCCGCCCCTACCCCGGCGGTTCTGCTGATCATCACGACGCCGACGGGGTGGACTCGACCGCCCTAACGATGAGCGGTCTGTACAAGGACTTCGGTGACACCCGCGCCGTCGATAATCTCAGCCTTCGCATCCCACGAGGAAGCACGTACGGCGTCGTCGGGCCGAATGGTGCCGGCAAGACCACCGCCCTGACCATCGCGACCGGGCTACTGGAGCCAACCAGCGGCAACGCCTGGATCTGCGGCATTCCGATGTGGGATCACGCCTCCCCCGAGCAGGTCATGGCAGCGAAGCAGCGCTTCGGCCTATTGGCGGATGGACTACCCATCTTCGACCGACTCACTGCCCGGGAATACCTCGACTACTTAGGCCACCTGCGCGGAATGGATCCGCAGGTCATCGAGCAGCGCACCGAGGAGCTGCTGGAGGCGATGGACCTCACTGCCGCAGAGGGCAAGTACATCGTTGACTTCTCCGCGGGCATGACCAAGAAGATCCTGCTCGCCGGCGCTATGCTCCACGGCCCGGAAGTACTGATCTTGGACGAGCCCTTCGAGGCCGTAGACCCGGTCTCCGGGCAGGTCATTCGGGACATCCTGCGCCGCTACGTCGCGGCCGGCGGCACCGTCGTCATGAGTTCGCACGTCATGGAGTTAGTCGAGGGGCTCTGTGATCACGTGGCCATCATCGCCGAAGGCCGGGTGCTGCGCGACGGCACCATCGACGAGATCCGCCAGGGCAAACCTCTCAACGAGGTCTTCGTTTCCCTCGTGGGCGGCCGAAGCCTATCGCAGGGTTCGTTCAACTGGCTCGGATCCAAGGGAGACGCCTAGTGAGCATCGCCCCACCCCAACGCCCCACCCCCGCCCACGCCGAAAAATCACTGACCAGGCACCTGGTCCGGCTTCACCTGACGATGTGGCGCAGGAGCTTCAAAAAAGACTGGGTCCTCATTTTCAACGCCGCATTCATGGCCTTTTTTGGGATCCTCGGCACCATTGGGCTTGGCGCGTTCAGCTACGCGATGCTCACGCAAGAGCATGAGGCGCGCCTGCTGCCGCTGACCATGAGCACTGGCGCGCTCATCTACCTGCTGATTGTGTTCGTGTGGCCCAGCCCGGAGAACCATCTAACTCCACAGAAGTTTGCCACGCTGCCGGTCACCGAGCGTCAACTATTCCCCGGTCTGACCTGCGCGGCGTTCCTTCAGTCCCGCGCAGTGCTGTCCATCATCTGCTCGCTGATCATGGCTGGCTTCGGCGTCGCTGCAATCCAGGCAAGTGCTGCATCCCCCGCGGGCCTGCTCTCCGTGCTCTGGGTCATTGCCTGCCTCGCGCAGGGCATCGTCGCGGTACTCCTCGGCGAGGCCTTAGGCTCGCTGAGTTCGGCGATGGCCAACCGCATGTGGTCCGAACGCCTGGGTTATGCCTTTTCCTTCCTCTTTCTCATCGCCATCATGGGGCTGAACTTCACCGCCAATGGTGTGCAAAACCTAGATAAGTTGCTGGAACTAGGCACGATCTTCAGCTGGACGCCGTTTGGTGCCGCGGCTGGTGCGGCGGCTTCCGCGATTGCGGGCAATGCCGGTGCCAGCATCGCCCAGGGCCTCATTGCCGCTGCGACGATTCTGGGCTGCCTGTGGCTCTGGCGCACCGCCCTGCGCTTCGAGCTGGCCCACCCGATCCGCAGCAGCTCCGATCAGGCCACGAAGCACACTGGTGGGGTCATGCTGCGGTGGGCCTCGGCTGGCCCGCGCGCCGCGGTCTATTCCCGCACGCTGCGGTACTGGCGGCGCGATGTGCGCTACTCCTATCAGGCCATAGTGTTCATTCTCATCGGTGCGATGTTCCTCGCCGTCGGCGCACTCCAAGGCACGGGGGTGCAGTGGTATGCGCCCTTCATCGTCGCCCAGGGCGTGCTGATGATTAACGGCAATGACTTCGGCCTGGATGGCCCCTCCAACTGGGTAAATATGGTCTCAGGCATGCGCCCGAAGGATCTCATCGCCGGCCGCCTGTTGGCCTCGCTGACGGTCATCGGCCCCATTTTCATCGTCATCGTGATCGGACTTGGGGCCATCGAAGCCTTCAGCCCGCTCTGGGCGGGAATCAGCGTGCTCGCCGTGTGTTCCCTGGTGCAGTCGGTGGGGCTCAGCCCTGCGTTCGCAGTGCGCTTCCCTTTCCCGAGCGCAGCACCGGGAACGAGCCCGATGAAGAACCGCTCTGGTACGTCCAGCAACGCCTTCATTCTCTCCATCGTCGGACTGCTGGGGCTGTTCCTGCCGCTCATCCCCGGAGTAGTGCTGCTGATCATCGACCTTCACGACGCTGGATCCTGGGCAGATGCAACCCGACTCACCCCCATCGGCATCGTGGTGCAGATGCTGATCAGCGGCACCATCGGGTTCCTCGGCTACCGCTGGGCAGTGAAGAACATCTCCCAACGTTGGCCTAAGGTCTTCGCAAAGGTCCGCAACTGGGTCTAGGCATCTGCTGGCGGCAGAGCTGTTCCGCCCCAAAAATGGGGTTTCACACACTCGCTCGATGCCGGAAAATGACAAGCAGGGCAGCGAAACTGCTGCCCTGCCCAATTTTCAAGAATGTGCTTTAGCAGCACACCCACTTGCCGTCGATGAATGCGTGACGGTGCCCATCGTGGATGTAGTCAACGTGGTCGCCGTGCGGAATAGCCACGTGGCCGCAGCCTGGACCGTGCTCGTGCTCGTGTCCCTCGTGAGCCTCCTGCTCCTCGGTCTCGCACTCCACCCACTGGCCATCGAGCTCGCGGTGAACGTGACCATCGTGGACATAGTCCGTGTGGTCCCCGTGGGGAACGGCAACGTGACCGCACCCCGGGCCGTGCTGGTGCTCGTGATCTGCGTGAACTTCGTGCTTCGCCAGCGCCATGGCTGTCCTCCTTCATCTATCGGGTGTGCCCACTGGAACCCCTACTCCCTTATTGATTGTCAATAAGGGGCTGTTTATCTCGTTTCCCCAGCTCAAAGCCAGGGCGCCATTTTCATTAGGTGATTCTTAGAAGGCAACCTGGAAGGCGTTCTCAGCAGAGAGCTCGGCATTCACGGCCTCCAGCTCATCCTCGGTCAGCACACGGTCGATACGCAGCACGAGGGTTGCAGTGCCATCCTCAGTGTTCGGAGACAGAGCCGCCGCAGCGATGTTCACGCCCTGCTTGCCCAGCAGGGTGCCGATACGACCCAGCGCACCAGTCTGGTCCGCGTAGACCAGGAAGAGGTTGGTGCCCTCCGCCCGGAGATCCAGGCCGCGGTCGTTGATGCGGACGATCTTGTCGACTCGCTCCAGGCCGGTCAGCGCACCAACGACGGTGACCGAGGAGCCGTCAGCGGCGACGACCTTGACCTCCAGCACGCTGCGGTGAGTCACGGACTCGTCCTGGGACTTCACCTCGAGGGCCACGCCGCGCTGCTCAGCGATGGACGGAGCATTAACGAAGGTGACCTGCTCGTCTAGCACGCCGGAGAAGGTGCCGCGCAGGGCAGCCAGGCCGAGTGCGTCGATGGACTCGCTGGAGAGCTCGCCGCGGGCGGTGACGACCACGGATGCCGGAGCGCCGTCCAGCAGCTTGGACGCTACCGCGCCCAGCTTCGTGGCCAGGTTCAGCCACAGGGCGACCTCCTCGGAGACCTTGCCACCGGAGACGTTGACGGCATCCGGGACGAAGTCGCCGGCCAGGGCCTTGAGGACGGAGGCAGCGACGTCGGTGCCTGCGCGGTCCTGCGCCTCAACGGTGGATGCGCCCAGGTGTGGGGTCACGACGACCTCGTCGAGCTCGAACAGCGGGGAATCCGTGCACGGCTCGGAGGCGTAGACGTCGAAGCCTGCGCCACGGATGTGGCCGGACTTGATGGCATCGGCGAGAGCCTGCTCATCGACGAGGCCGCCACGGGCAGCGTTGATGATGATCTGCCCCTTCTTGGACTTCGCCAGGAGGTCAGCGTCGAACATGCCGCTGGTCTCCGGGGTCTTCGGCAAGTGGATGGTCACGAAGTCCGAACGGCCCATGAGCTCCTCGAGCTCAACGAGCTCCACGCCGAGCTGCGCGGCGCGGGCCGGGTTCGCGTACGGGTCATAGGCGATGATCTCGGTCTCGAAAGCAGCGAGGCGCTGGGCAAACAGCTGGCCGATGTGGCCAAAGCCCACAATGCCCACGGTCTTGCCGAGGATCTCCACTCCCTTAAAGGAGGATCGCTTCCACTCGCCGTCACGGAGGGTCTTGTCGGCTGCTGGGATCTGGCGGGCGGTGGACAGCAGCAGGCTGATGGCGTGCTCGCAGGCGGAGTGGATGTTCGAGGTCGGCGCGTTGGCGACCATAACGCCGCGCTCGGTCGCGGTCTCGATGTCCACGTTGTCCAGTCCGACGCCGGCGCGACCGACGATCTTCAGATTCTTGGCGGCCTCGAGCACTTCCTTATCCACCGTGGTGGCGGAGCGCACGAGCAGGGCGTCGGCATCGACGACGGCGTCAAGGAGTTCTGGCCGGTTCGGGCCATCCACCCAACGGACCTCGACGGAATCGCCGAGTGCATCGACGGTGGATTGAGAGAGCTTATCTGCGATTAGTACAACCGGGCGGTTGGTGGTGCTCAAGGGAATTCTCCTGAAAAATTTTCACTTCCCCAGCGGGTGAAACGACCGCGTCACCCGAGGGGGCCCACGCCTGACCGTGTATGGCGCATGACCCCACAATCATATCCCTTGGCGGTGACGTGTGTGTCGTAGGCCACCCCTAAAATCCCCCCGCTGGGCGGTAGTTTTGCATCCCCTGGGAACCACACCCCCGCCATTGCCTTCACCGGCGAGCCCGAATCCTGGATTCGCCCAGATCATCTGCCCCTCACCCAGTAGGCACGAGCTCCAGTAACCAACCGAACCATGTCGCGGCTGTTCACTCTCGCCCACTCACGTCGACCTCACTGCACCCCCTTGCAGCGGCGACCAACGTGAGTTGATCTGAGCCCCACCCCTGGTCCGCAACCCCGCGGACACCCAGGAATCGGGCTTGCCGGAAAGGTCGCCAGCCTAGCCCCGCCGTCGCGGTGCATCATGCTGACAAAACTAACGTAGGAAATTTGCTGAGCATTCGTTTCACCTTTTGCGTATTTGCCAAAAACTTTTCCCCGTACTACCCCCTGCTTGTTCTATAGATTTCCCCACTGCCAGCACTTTTAAGATTTCTTTAGCACCCCCGTTAGCTGCAACTCAGCGGGCAGGTGGCGCGCGATTGACGCTCTGCGAGAATGATTCCCCGTGAATGCCTCCGCCCATACCGCGCACTCTGATCCGCAGCTACCGCCCCGACAGATCTGTCCCCCGCCCCGGCTCGGTCCGGTCGCAGCGCTGGCCACTGCTGGCATGGTGCTCATCGCCGTGATGGGGTGGCTCCTACACGGCTCCACCTTCGACTTGGCCGCGACCCAGGCAGCGAATCGCACCTTCACGGGCACGACACGCCAGTTTTTCAACGTTCTGTATGCAGCCCTCCTCGGCCGCAACCTCCCGATGGTGCTGCTCGCCGGTCTCGCGGTAGTCGGCCTGTTATCGCGCCGGATACTGCGGCCCTTGATCATTGCGTTGACGATCGCAAGCACCTGGGCACTGGTGTTCATCCCGAAGGCTCTGGTCGGCAGACCGCGGCCGGACTGGGATTTCCTGGCGCACCCACCGCACAGCCTGCCGAGTGATATGAGCTTTCCCAGCGGGCACACGACGTTTATCGCCGTCACGGTGGCGGTCAGCCTCATCGCAACGTATCGCGGTCTCGATCCGAGTCTTTCCCGTTCGACGGTGGGCTGGAAGGGGCTCAGCATCGTCGCCGCAGTCGGCTGCGCTGCCATCGCACTCATCGTGACCACCGTGATGGCCCGCGGCGTGCATTTCGCTAGCGACGCTGCCGGAGCCGTTATCTTCTCTTTCACCCTGGCTCCACTGGTATGGGTACTGTGGGAAAACCTCGCATTTCGCCTTCTTTTTCGTGGGTTCTCAGGTCCCCGCGGCGGGGAGTCCCCTGTGGCATGATTGGTGCCATGACTCACTCGCGACGCCGCCCCACCGCCCCGCTTCTAGCCCTCATGGGCATCGCGTGCACCGGAGCAGCGCCCTGGCTTTTCGCTGGAACCGCTGCTGCGGAACAGCCGGTGGCCCACAGCATCGTGCAGGCTCAGGCAGCACCGGCCGTGCCCCACACCAAGGTGGACGTCCAGGTCGCAGACGACTACGGCGTGCTGGGTGATGCTGCACGCCAGGGCATGATCGACCAGACCGCGAAGATTGACTTCCCCGACTCCGTCCAGAAGGTAGTCTACGTCCTCATTCCAGGCAGCAGCGATAACTTTAACGACGACGTCCTCAACTGGGCGGGTCGAAACATGCCGGAGCTCGTCCCCGACGGCACCGGCAAAGGCGCCGCATGGGAAAACGGCACGCTGATCCTGGGTGTGGGTACCAGCACCCGGACCAACGGGGTGTACTGCGGCAACGACGTCTGCCAGGACCTGGATATCTTCGAAGGCCCCCACCTGGACGCCTCCCTGGAGGCGATGAAGGATAGCTTCCGCCGTGGGAACTTCGCCAACGGCCTCGTCGAGGGTGCCAAGGTGGCTGCGGACACCGAGCTGGGCGCGCGACTGGCCGAGGAGCAGGCCCGTGAGAACCGCAACACCGCTATCGGCTTCGGCGTGATGGGCGTGGGTGCTGCGGGTGTGGGGGCGGCTGCCTGGCAGCGCCGAAAGAAGAAGCTGACGGCCACCGCAAAGCAGCAGTTCTACGAACTTTCCACCCACTATTCCGAGCTTTCCCAGCGCCTGGATGCCCTAGATATCCGCGCCAACTCGCTGAGCTCCCCGCTGGCGAACGCGGAGCTGCGTTCGCAGTGGACCACCATCCGCGACGAGTTTTTGAATCTCAACAACCGGGTGGGAGCCCTCAACCTGACGCTCACGAGCGATGACAAAGAGTTCTACGCCAAGCACAAGCAGGTCGCGAGCGCGCACGAAACTCTCGAGTCAATGAGCAATGCCGAAGACAACATCAACCTGATGTTCGAACTTGAAAACGGCGATATGGTCAAGCGCGAACGAGAGCTGCGCTCCATCAAGCAGGACCTCTCCGAAGCTCTGTTCGAGGTGCGCAATCGGGAGGCAATCCGCCAGCTAAAGAATGTTGAGGCACAAGTCGAGGCATTGATGCGAGACCTGCAGGCCCCAGACTTCATGGACCGGCTGGCACGCATCGTCAGCGATCAAGCGCACGCTCTGGAGCTGGCCTCCCGCGACATGAAGCACCTGGATCGCGAAGCCCATCGCGACGAGCGTCCCTCCCTCACCGACCGAGACTGGCGCCCCGGCTACGTGTACTCCAACTGGGTGCCCTATTACCTGCTGGCCTCCTGGCACAGCGCGGATACGCGTGCTGCTGAAAGCTCCAGCAGCAGCGGCAGCGGCATCGCCAACACAAGCTTCAGCAGCGGCTTCTCCGGTGGCGGCGGCTCCTCCAGCTGGTAAGGAGGACCTCCCCGCCGGCTAGCCCCCGCACTAGCAGACGTTGTGTGGCCCCTCATGCTCAACGTGGCTCGGGCGCTCCACCTGGATCGTCGAGTGGGCGATCCCCCGCTCTTGTAGGGCCTCCTGGGCCACACACAACACCGTGGCAGGGTCGCGGTCTTCCGGAACAACCAGATGCACGGAGGCGAGCGCACTCGTCCCGTCGAGGGACCACAGGTGCAGGTCGTGCACATCCACCACACCGTCCACCTTGCGGAGAAGCGCGTCGATTTCGGCCGGCTCGTAGCCCGGCGGGGCCTGCTCCAGCAGGATTCGCAGCGTATGCATCATGAGCTGCCAGGCGCGCGGCAGCACGAGCGCCGCGATGACGAGGGAGGCAATGACGTCCGCGTACTGCCACCCGGTCGTCATAATGACGCCACCAGCGATAAGGACGGCGACGGACCCCAACATATCCGCCAACACGTGAAGAAACGCGCCCTGGACGTTCACGGAGTGTTCCCGCTTGCTGTGCAGGATCCACGCGGAGACTGCGTTCGCGATCAGACCGATCAGCGCGATGATCATCATGGGGCCAGCGAGAATCTCGACGGGCTCGCGGAGCCTGCGGATGGCCTCCACCACAATCCACACGGAGATGCCCAGCACGGTGATCGCGTTGACGAGTGCGGCCACCACTTCCACGCGCCGGTAGCCAAAAGTCGCCTGCGCATTTGAGGCCCGGCGCCCGATGAGGATGGCGATCACTGCGATGATGATCCCCGCTGCATCGGAGAGCATGTGCATCGCGTCGGCCAGTAGCGCGACGGAGCCGGTGATCAGCCCCCCGATGAGCTCGGCGAAGAAGATCGTTCCGGTCACCACGAGCACGATGAGCAGTGCGCGCAGCGGGGCGTCAGTCGGGACGTGGGAGTGAGAATGCCCGTGCGCATCGTCATGGGAGTGAGAATGCGCAAAACCGTGGCGGTGCGAATCGGCACCACCACGGTTCTGTGGGCGCTCGGGGGCTGCGTCAACGTGCTCGCTCATGCCCTCAAGCTTAGGGAGCGCCACCCTTATTGACAACTTGTTGAAAATCGCCGGGTGGCGTATTCACGGGGCCGCACCCCGCGGGAGAACAAGACCTTAGGCAGTCTCGTCCAGCGGGTTCTTTACCCAGCTCATCAGGTCACGCAGCTTCTCGCCAGTCTTCTCGATCTCGTGATCGTTGTAGCTAGCGCGCAGCTCCTCGAGCTCCTTGTTGCCGCCCTCAACGTTGGCAACCAGACGCTTAGTGAAGGTGCCGTCCTGAATATCGGACAGGATGCCCTTCATGCGCTCCTTGGTATCAGCGTCGATCACGCGCGGGCCGGAGATGTAGCCACCGAACTCCGCGGTATCAGAGACGGAGTAGTTCATGTTCTTGATGCCGCCCTCGAAGATGAGGTCGACGATCAGCTTCAGCTCGTGCAGGCACTCGAAGTAAGCCATCTCCGGCTCATAGCCCGCCTCAACCAGAACCTCAAAGCCGGTCTTGATGAGCTCCTCAGTACCGCCGCACAGGACAGCCTGCTCACCGAAGAGGTCAGTAACGGTCTCTGCCTCGAAGGTGGTCGGGATGACGCCCGCGCGGCCGCCGCCGATTGCCGCTGCGTAGGACAGAGCCAAGTCGCGGCCGTTACCCTTCGGGTCCTGCTCGACGGCGATCAGGCACGGAACACCCTTACCGTCGACGTACTGACGGCGCACCAGGTGACCCGGCCCCTTCGGCGCGACCATGCCGATGGTGATGTTGTCCTCCGGCTTGATCATGCCGAAGTGGATGTTCAGGCCGTGACCGAAGAACAGGGCGTCGCCGTCCTTCAGGTTCGGCGCGATGTCGTTTTCGTAGATCTGCGCCTGGGAGGTATCCGGGGCGAGCAGCATGATGACGTCGGCCCACTCGCTGGCCTCGGCGTTATTCAGAACCTTGAAGCCGGCCTCTTCAGCCTTCTCGCGGGACTTGGAGCCCTCGCGCAGGCCGATGGCAACTTCTACACCGGACTCGCGGAGGTTCTGCGCGTGAGCGTGCCCCTGGGAGCCGTAGCCAATGATCGCAACCTTACGACCCTGGATGATCGACAGGTCAGCGTCGTCGTCGTAAAAAACATCAATTGCCATGAGGTTTCAACCTTTCTCGCCAGCCGCGTCTGCCCGCGGCTCGCTATCGATGAGCGTGTTTAGATTATAACAGAAATTTCACTCTTTGAGATGAAATTTACCATTCTGTGAAACTTTACTGGGGCGGGTGCCCCCAAATTAACGGCTCGGAGCCATCGAGCGTGGGCCCCGGGACATCGCAGTGACGGAGGACTCGATGAGCTCGCGGATGCCGAAGGGCTCCAAAACATCCAGCAGCGCCTGCAGCTTGGACGGGGTACCCGTAGCCTCGATGATCAGCGAGTCCGGGCCAACATCCACGACGTGGGCACGGAAGAGCTTCGCAGCCTCGACAACCTGGGTGCGGTTGCTATTTCCGGCAGCAACCTTGACCAGCAGCAGTCCGCGCTGCACCGTGGTTTCCGGATCCTGACGCGAGACCTTGAGCACCGGAACCAGCTTGTTCAGCTGCTTCGTAATCTGCTCGACAACGACCTCCTCGCCCTCGACGACGAGGGTGATGCGATTAACGCCGTCGATCTCGGTGCGCCCCGAGCTAATGGAGACGATGTTGAACGCACGCCGGGTAAACATCCCGGAGATGCGGGAGATGATGCCGTCCTCGTCCTGCGTCAGGACCGACAGAGTGTGAAGGTTGGACATTAGTTCTGTTCCCCTTCCTGGGCGTCGATGTTGTCGACTTCGGACTCCTGGAATTCCTGCATGGTCTCGTGGATCTCGGCCGGGGTCTCCGCTGCCGATTCCTCGTCGTCAAAGAGCGGACGCAGATTACGTGCGTACTGCACCTCGTCGTTCGAGGTACCCGCCGGAACCATAGGCCAGACCTGGGCGTCCTCCCCGACGATGAAGTCGATCACGACGGGGCGGTCATTAATTTCGCGAGCCTTCTTAATGGTCGGGAGGACATCCTCCTCCTTCTCCACGCGGAAGGCGGCGCAGCCCATGGACTCCGCGAGCTGCAGGAAGTCCGGGAGGTAGGTCTCCTTAGGCTTGAGGTTGGTGTGAGAGTAGTGCCCGTCGTAGAACAGGGTCTGCCACTGGCGCACCATCCCGAGGTTGCCGTTGTTGATCAGTGCGATCTTGATCGGGAAGCCCTCGACCGCACAAGTCACGAGCTCCTGGTTCGTCATTTGGAAGCAACCATCGCCATCGATGGCCCAGACTTCCTTATCCGGAGCGCCGGCCTTGGCACCCATGGCCGCCGGTACCGCGTAGCCCATGGTGCCGAGGCCACCAGAGTTCAGCCAGGTGCGCGGGTGCTCGAAGTCGAGGAACTGCGCGGACCACATCTGGTGCTGGCCGACACCAGCGCAGTAAATCGCGTCAGGACCGACCTCCTTGGACAGGGTCTCGATGACGAACTGCGGGGCCATCTTCTCGTTCGGGGTGTGCTCATAGCCGCGCGGGAAGTGCTCCTGCATCTCCCCCAGGTACTCACGCCACTCGGTGGTATCCGGACGAGACAGACCGTGGGTACCGATCGCCTTGTGCAGCGCCGTAAGAACCTCCTTCGCGTCACCGACGATCGGCACCTGGACCTCGCGAATCTTACCGATTTCGGCGGGGTCGATGTCCGCGTGGATGACCTTGGCGTTCGGTGCGAAGCTCTCCAGCTTGCCTGTCACACGGTCATCGAAGCGGGTACCGATGGCGATGAGCAGGTCAGAACGCTGCAGGGCCGCCACGGCAGGCACGGAACCGTGCATACCCGGCATACCCATGTGCAACTCGTGGGACTCCGGGAAAGCACCGAGCGCCATCAGGGTGGTGACCACCGGAATGTCATTGGCCTCAGCGAAGGTGCGCAGCTCCTTGTGTGCCTCGGACTTGATGACACCGCCGCCGATGTAGAGCACTGGGCGCTTGGCCGCGCTAATAAGGCGCACGGCCTCCTCGACCTGGCGACCGTGGGGTGTGGTGACCGGGCGGTAGCCCGGCAGGTCAAACTGGGGCGGCCAGACAAAGTCCAGCTCGGCATTCTGCACATCCTTCGGCACATCAACCAGCACCGCACCCGGACGCCCGGTCGATGCCAGGTGGAACGCCTCTGCCATCGCCGCAGGAATATCCTCTGGGCGGGTCACCATGAAGTTGTGCTTCGTGATCGGCATGGTCACACCCCGAATATCGGCCTCCTGGAAGGCATCGGTGCCTAGCAGCCCCTTGCCCACCTGACCGGTGATCGCCACGAGTGGCACGGAATCCATATTGGCATCAGCGATCGGAGTGACCAGGTTCGTCGCGCCCGGACCGGAGGTAGCGATACACACACCGACCTCACCAGTGACCTGGGCGTAACCCGTGGCGGCATGGCCGGCCCCCTGCTCATGGCGCACGAGGACGTGGCGGAGCTTTTCGGAGCCATACAGGGCCTCATACAGCGGGAGGACGGCGCCACCTGGGAGGCCGAAGACTACGCCGGTCCCCAGCTCTTCAAGGGAACGCACAATCGCCTCTGCGCCATTAATGCGCTCGGGCTTACTGGCCTGCGCGACGCCGCGGCTGGCCGCAGCGACCGTGGCTGGCGTGGGCTGTGAGCGTGAAGTGTTGTTCACGGTTTCAATCGCTCCTTGCTCGGCACGCGAGATTGTTACTCGCTTCTACTTCATCGGGGACAAAAACAAGAACACTGCAGCCTGCCGAGTATCCCCGAAGCTCGGTGACCGGCCGGCTGAGCATTGTGATGATACTAACAATATGAACCCGGGATGGCAAACTTCGCGACCTGCACGTTCCCAATGGTTGAAATGTTTATTCTCATAGAGTGACTGAACGCTCCGCGGCTCCCCACGCCCGAAAACTATCCCTGTTGCGCAGTAACCCAGCCCCCATTTTTCGCAGCCAACATGCTGCCTGAATTATCAGCAGAGACCCGGCGAGGTCACAGAATGGCTCACTAGGGTTGTTCGCTATGCAAGCATCGACTTATTTCCTCACGCATTACGCGATCAAGGCCTGGGAGTGGCTCATCCATCCCGGCCTGCCGCTGGCTGCACTTTCGGTCTTGGCGGTTTTGGTCCCGAGGGTCGGCAGACTGTGTGTCCGCGTCGTCGCCCAGCGGCTCGATGCTGATGAGGAGTCCACGAAATCCAAGCTCGCCCTCGCCGGCGCGCTGGTGTACCTCGTCGAAGCGGTGGTCTACTTCATCATCGCCATCCGTGCGCTTACTCTGCTCGGCGTACCGGCAGCCTCAGCTGCCGTACCTGCCACCGTTGTTTCCGCCGCGATCGGTTTCGGCGCTCAGAACATCATCGGGGATTTCCTCTCCGGTGTCTTCATCATCACCGAGCGCCAGTTTGGCGTCGGCGATTATGTGAGCTTCGAGGGCACGAATAATGCGGTGGAGGGCACCGTCGTCGCACTGACCCTCCGCGCCACGAAGCTGCGTACCGCTAGCGGTGAGATGGTGACCGTCCCCAACGGCAAGGTCGGCGCGATCACCAACTTCTCCCAGGACTGGTCGCGTGCCTTTGTCGAAATCGACATCCCGCTGCGCCCCGGCGAAAACATCGACCAGCTGGTAGAGCACGTCGAACAGGCCACGAAGCGTGCCCTCGCCTCCCCTAGCATCAAGCCGAATGTGACCGGCGACGTCGACGTCATGCCCGCCGTCGCCGTCGTCCAACCCCAGGCAGCCGGTCAACCGTGGGCCGTAACCTTCCGCGTCACCGTCGACGTCATCCCGGCGAAGCAGTGGGCCGTTGAGCGCGCCATCCGCTCCGCCATCCTGAATACCTTCTGGGATCGCATGGAAACCGCTCCCGCCTCGATCTTCGACGCTGAGCACTCCCCCGACGCTTCCACCCCACGCAACACGGTGCCGGGCGAGGCCCCAGACGCGGAGGTGGAGGACTCCACCCCCACGACCGTGTTCGCTAGCAGGCAGGAACCAAGCACTTCTTCGCAGAGCTCATCCCGTGTCGGTGTCCACAGCACGGATGCGTCTCATCAGTCCGATGACGATGATTCCGGCACCCCACTCGACCCGGCGGAAGAGGTCGCGATCATCCGATCCAAGGACGATGGCCCTGGAGCATCCTCCGATGGCGCGCTCATTGTCGGCACCGAGGACGATAGCGAAGAAGACCTCGATTCCGGGGTATTCAAGCGCTATGACTACAGCTCGCGTTTCCAGCGTTGGCTGACCTTCGGTGGCCGAACCAGGGTCTCCACGACGCTCCTGTTCATCGCACTCGCAGTCCTGGGGCTGCTTGCCGCAGCGTCCTCAAACCCGGACGACGGTCGCGCCGGCGTGCTGAACCCCGCGTACTGGAGCGACCGCCCGGCGAAGACCAGCGAATCGACTGAAACTCCTGCATCGGAGCCGGCGCAGCCCGCAACCCAGGATTCCTCGGAGCAAGAGGGGCAGCAACCGCAGCAAACTGGCCAGGCGGAGACCCCCGAGCCCCAATCCACGCAGGAACCGAACGCCAACAACTCACAGCGCGAACCGCAGAATCGGGCGCCGCAGTCGCAGCAGCAGAACCAGAATCAGAATCAAAACCAGCAGCCTGACGGCAATCGCGGTGCCGCGGCACCCGCAACCACCGGCGCTAATTCCGGGACTGCCACGGGAGACTCCGGTGGGGACACCGGGGGCTTCTAGCCCGATCGCCCTCCGGTCCCACTGCGAAGAAAAAGGGATTTAAGCCCCACCCCGGACAGCTGGTTAAATGGCTCACATGAGCGCCCAGGACACCAACACCACGAATAAGCCCCGTCCCGACCACAACCACGGTCGGCCTGCGGTGCGTTTCCAGACGTTCCACCCGAGCCGGGAAAACATCCTTGTCGGGTTCGTCATGTTCCTGATTAGCCTCATTTTCACCGGATACAACGTCACGGCGTTCTTCTGGATCCCCCTGCTCCCGCTACTTTTCATCGTGTGGGTCATCAAGGCGGAGACCCGCGTGGATGAGCAGGGTATTACGGCCAAGCCCCTGATCCGACCATCCAAAACCGTGGCCTGGCAGGATTTCCAGGGCATCCGTTTCAACAAGGCGGGTAAGGCCTACGCAGCCGCAAAAGATGATTCTCAATTCTGGCTGCCTGGCATTACTTTCAACAGCCTCCCCGCCCTCGCAGAGGCCACCGCAGGCCGCATCCCGGATCCCCTCACCCCTGCGCGCCTGGACATCCACAACAAGGTGCAGGTCGTCCACCGCGACGGTTCGGCTGTCCTGATGGACTCCGAGGATTACGCTGAGTACGAGAAGCAGCGCCGCGCGGAGCACGAGGCCGAGCACCCCACGGCCGCCCCAGCGTCTCAGACGGATTCCGCCGCGTCTCCAGAGGACGCGGAGGATCCGGGTACCGGCAGCACCTCCGAGCGCGCTCGCGATAACTAAAGAACACAACGCCGGCTTCGCATCCCCCGCTGTCGGGGACCGTACGGGGCCGGATAGCCACTTTCACCCATAGAGATATTGAAGAGAGCACGTCGATCATGACATCTCAGGACAACACAACTTCTTTCGGAGCCTCGATCCCACTGCGTTCCGACGTCACGACGCAGGGCCGCAACGCCGCAGGCGCACGCGCACTGTGGCGCGCGACGGGCATGACGGACGACGACTTCCACAAGCCGATCATCGCCATCGCGAACTCCTATACCCAGTTCGTTCCAGGCCACGTCCACCTCAAGGACGTCGGCGACATCGTCGCTGCAGCCGTCGAGGAGGCCGGCGGTGTGGCTCGCGAGTTCAACACCATCGCTGTCGACGACGGCATCGCGATGGGTCACGCCGGAATGCTCTACTCCCTGCCCTCCCGCGAGATCATCTCCGACAGCGTGGAGTACATGGTTAATGGGCATGCCGCGGACGCGCTGGTGTGCATCTCGAACTGCGACAAGATCACCCCGGGCATGCTGAACGCCGCGATGCGGTTGAACATCCCGGTCGTCTTCGTTTCGGGTGGCCCGATGGAGGCCGGTAAGGCCGTCGCCGTCGACGGCGTGGTCCAGGCCCCGACGGACCTGATCACCGCGATCTCTGCCTCCGCTTCCGACAAGGTCGACGCCCAGGGTCTGCTGGACGTCGAGTCCGCAGCGTGCCCGACGTGTGGTTCCTGCTCTGGCATGTTCACCGCCAACTCCATGAACTGCCTCACCGAGGCGCTGGGCCTGTCCCTGCCGGGTAACGGATCCACCCTGGCGACCCACGAGTACCGCCGCCGCCTGTTCACCCAGGCGGGCCACACCATCGTCGACCTGTGCCGTCGCTACTACGGCGAGGGCGACGAGTCCGTCCTGCCGCGCAACATCGCAACCAAGCACGCCTTCCAGAACGCGATGGCGCTGGACATGGCGATGGGTGGCTCCACGAACACCGTGCTGCACATCCTCGCCGCAGCCCAGGAGGGCGAGGTGGATTTCACCCTGCAGGACATCGATGATCTCTCCCGCGAGGTGCCGTGTCTGTCCAAGGTCTCCCCGAACTCCGACTTCCACATGGAGGACGTCCACCGCGCCGGTGGCATTCCTGCGATCCTGGGTGAGCTGTGGCGCGGCGGCAAGCTCAATGAGGATGTCCACACCGTGCATGCACGCAGCCTCTCCGAGTGGTTGGAGGCCTGGGACATCCGCGCGGAGAACCCGAGCGATGCCGCCATCGACCTCTTCCACGCCGCTCCGGGCGGGGTGCGCACCACCGAGGCATTCTCCACCGAGAACCGCTGGTCTTCGCTGGATACTGATGCCGCTGGTGGCTGCATCCGTGACGTCGAGCACGCCTACACCGCCGACGGCGGCCTGGTCGTGCTGCGCGGCAACCTCGCCGAGGACGGTGCGATCATCAAGGCTGCTGGCATCGACGAGGAACTGTGGCGCTTCGAGGGCAAGGCCCTCGTCGTCGAATCCCAGGAGGACGCGGTGCGCGTGATCCTGGACAAGAAGGTAAAGCCAGGCGACTGCATCGTCGTCCGCTATGAAGGCCCCGCCGGTGGTCCGGGCATGCAGGAGATGCTGCACCCGACCGCCTTCCTGAAGGGCTCCGGCTTGGGGCGCGAATGTGCGCTGATCACCGACGGCCGCTTCTCCGGCGGTTCCTCCGGCATCTCGGTCGGCCACATCTCCCCCGAGGCTGCCCACGGTGGGCTGATCGGCCTGGTTGAGGACGGCGACCCGATCCTCATCGACGTCCATGACCGCACGCTGGAGCTGCAGATCTCCGAAGAGGAGATCGCGCGCCGCCGCAAGCAGATGGACGCCTCCGACACCGCCTGGCAGCCCACCACCCGCAAGCGCCGGGTCACCAAGGCTCTGCGTGCCTATGCAGCGATGGCAACCTCGGCCGATAAGGGCGCCGTCCGCGAGGTGAAGTAGACAGCATGGCTCACGCCACGTCCGGGTCCCTGGCTCCGCATGCTCCGGAGCGCGAGGGTCACGATCCGATGATCCGGGTACGCGATGCGCACCTGCATAATCTGAAGCACATCGACGTCGACCTGCCGCGGGACACCCTCGTGGCGGTCACTGGTGTGTCGGGTTCGGGCAAGTCCAGCCTGGCCTTCGGCACCATCCACGGGGAGGCACAGCGCCGCTACCTGGAGTCCGTCTCCCCCTTCGCCCGCCGTCTCATCGGCGGCGCGGTCAACCCGCGCGTGGGATCGGTTACGGGCCTGCCGCCGACGGTGGCGCTGCAGCAGTCCACCACCCTGGGCGGGGCGCGTTCTTCGGTGGGCACGATCTCGAATATGTCGAATAGTATTCGGCTGCTCTTCTCCCGCTCGGGCAGCTACCCGGACGGCATGCGTGAGCGGCTGGAGTACGGCAGGCTCGATTCCGACGCCTTCTCCCCCAACACCACCGCCGGCATGTGCCCCGAGTGCCAGGGAACCGGCACCGTGCACAGGCCAACAGAAGAGTCGATGGTGCCGGATCCCAGCCTGTCCATCTGGGACGGCGCGATCGCCGCATGGCCGGGAGCGTGGTTGGGCAAGAACTTCCGGGACATCCTGGGAACCCTCGGCTACCCGCTGGACGTCCCATGGCGGGATATTCCGCAAGAAGACCGCGACTGGATCCTATTCACCGATGAGCAGCCGGTGGTGACCGTCCACCCGGTGCGGGATGAAAACGCCGTGAACGGATCGTATAAGGGCAAATGGCGCTCGGTTGCTACCTACCTCACCGACACCCTGGCGGAGACGGAGTCGGATAAAAACCGCCGCCGGGTGCTTTCCTTCATGCATTCATCGACGTGCCCGACGTGCCAGGGCCGCGGTTTCCAGCCAGATACCTTGCAGGTCACCTACGCCGGTTATGCCATCGACGAGTTCAATGATCTGGCGTTGAAAGATGTTCTTGCTGTGTTGGAGGAACGCCTCCAGTCTTTGGAGGGTATCGCCAAGCAGCAGTGGACCGAGCACGACGAGGCCGAGGAACTGCTGCTGGATCAGGTGCTGCCCACGGTGCGTGCTGCGATCGAGCTGGGGCTGGGGCACTTAAGCCTCTCCCGCCCGGCACGAAGCTTGTCCGCGGGCGAGCACCAACGCCTGCGGCTGGCCTCCCAGCTGAACTCGAGCCTGTTCGGCACGACCTACGTGCTGGACGAACCCTCAGCCGGTCTGCACGTGGTGGAGCGCAAGGCAGTCTCCGAGCTGCTGCAACGCTTCATCACTGCTGGCAACTCGGTACTTCTGGTGGAGCACGATATGTCCCTGGTCGCCGGTTGCGATTGGATCGTGGACATCGGCCCCCGCGCTGGCGAGCGCGGCGGGCAGCTGGTGTTCTCTGGCCCTACTGAGCAGTTCCGCGCCACCGCCGAACAGCTGGGCTCCCCCACTGCCACCGCGTTAACCGAGGACTTCCCCGAGTTGGCGGCCACCCCGGCCGGCACCGGTGATTCCATCGGCCTGACCGGCGTGCACGCACGTGCCTTCGACGGGGCCGACGTGGACTTCCCGCTGGGGGCGCTGACCGCGGTCACGGGCGTTTCTGGGTCCGGCAAATCCACCCTGGTCATCGGCGTGCTGGCCGATGTGGTGTCCCGCTCGGCCAAGCAGGTGATCGGCGCCGACGAGGTCTCGGACGAAGAGCCGGATGCCGAGCTCACGGCAGGTTCGGGCCCCAACGGAGACTTCCGCGTGGAGAGCGCCACGGGGGTCGATAAGATCCGCCGGTTGGTGCACATCACCCAGAAGCCGATCGGGCGCACGGTGCGTTCCACTGTCGCGACCTATACGGGCCTTTTCGATCACGTCCGCAGGCTCTTTGCTGCTACCCCAGAGGCGAAGCAGCGAGGCATGTCGGTCTCCGACTTCTCCTATAACACGACAAAGGGGCGCTGCCCGGAGTGCGATGGCGCGGGCAGCATCGAGGTCGAACTGGTCTTCCTGCCTGGCACGTACACCACCTGCCCGGCTTGCCACGGCAAGCGTTATAACCCGAGGATCCTTGAGATTGAGTGGAACGGTCGCAGCATCGCCGACATCTTGGCGCTGACCGTGGACGAGGCACTGGAGGTCTTTGCCGAGGAGCCGAGGATTCTTCGCTCCATCGAATTCCTGCACGCCCTCGGCCTGGGCTACCTGCGACTGGGGCAGGGCTCTCCGGAGCTCTCTGGCGGCGAGGCGCAGCGCATCAAGCTGGCCTCGGAGATGCAACGCGGCTCCAGGCACAAGCACAGCCTCTACCTCTTGGACGAGCCAACGACGGGATTGCATCCGGCGGACGTGGACCTGCTGCTCGCCCAGCTGCGTCGTCTGGTCGACGACGGCGCGACGGTGGTCGTCGTCGAGCACGACCTCCGGGTAGTTGCGCAGGCCGACCACGTCATCGACGTCGGCCCCGGCGCCGGAGACGAGGGCGGACAGGTCCTGGCCACCGGGACGCCGGCTGCGGTTGCTCAGCAGGGTATGCATCCGGATTCGCGCTCGGTGACGGCTCAGGCGCTCGCCGAAAGAGCTGGTTTGAGCTAAACCTGGGAATCTTGCCGTTCCCCTCGACGTAATAAAAACCCGGGCCCCTGGCGGGTCCGGGTTTTATTATCGCTGGCGCTTGAACGCGCCGTGCCACGAAGTCTAGAAGGGGTTGCGACCGCCCGTGAGCAGCCAGAGCGCGGCGAAACCGGCAATGCCGAGGATCGCAAAGATCCAGGAGGAGGCCAGCGGTCGGGTCGCCCAGCTGCGGGAGCGATCCAGGGAGGCCCCGCCCGGACCGGTAAAGATCAGGCTGAGGCTGATCAGCGCGTAAA
Source organism: Corynebacterium sp. (assembly GCA_043426695.1). Classification (GTDB taxonomy): domain Bacteria; phylum Actinomycetota; class Actinomycetes; order Mycobacteriales; family Mycobacteriaceae; genus Corynebacterium. Next base: position 20,662 of record JBHWRM010000095.1, read on the forward strand.
GCGCCCACTGGTGGATGACCGGGTTCAGCCCGTAAGGCCACAGCGAGCCCTGATGGCCCGAAAGGTGGAAGGTCGCCATGAAGGCCGAGACCACGAAGGCGAGGGCAGCGGCGAACGGCGTGAGCAGGCCCAGGATCAGCAGCCCACCGGCGATGACCTCGGCGGCAGGGACAGCGACGGCGAGCACCCCAGAACCGCTGAAGAAGCTGAGCCGGCTCTCGAGGGCGCTGATTCCTGGATCCCCAGCGAAGCCAAAGAGAGTCTGCAGGCCGGAGATCAGCAGCACTGCGCCCGCGACGATGCGCAGGATGGCAAGGCCGAAGGACTGGGTACCGCGGCGCGTCTCCACCGGTTCGGCGACGGGAGCAAGCGGCTGACCGTCAGGCCCGTAGGCGACCTCGCCCTCAGGCTCCACCGGCTGGGCATGTGGATCCCACTGCGCGTCCGCGCCATAAGCGCCCTGGGGGTATTCATCGCCTGGCTGCGCCGGGTAACCCTGCGCGGCGGTGTCGGCGTCGTTCCGCTTTGCACCAGCGCCTGCGGCGTAGCCACCGGCAGCTCCCGCTGCCCCGGCTCCAGCCGCCCCAGCGCCAAGGGTGGCGGTGTTGGTCCCGGCCTGTGGCTGCGACTGCTGCTGCGCCGCCGTGCCCTGGGAGCCGGTACCCGCACCAGAGTTAGAGAGGTCAAGCACCTCGGTGCGCTGGTCCTCGGCAGCGGCCGGCTGCTCACCAGCCACATCCTGGTTATCGGCTGCCATAGCGGGTTCGGTTGCGGGAGTCGGCTCCGGTGCAGGCGCCTCGATGCGCTGCGGACGGGCACGCCCCGCGAGCGCATAAATATCGCGCGGGCGGTTCTGCTCCGCAGCGCGCTGCTCCGGCTGGCCTGCCGCGTCAGTCTGTGCCGCCGCCCCCTTGCTGCTGGCCTTGGCCTCCGCCGCGGTACCTGGCTTCTTCGCCTCGGCAGGCTGAGAGCCAGTGGCCTTAGCTGCCGCTTCCTTCGGAGCATCGCCCTTGGCAGACTTCGCCTGGGTAGAGGCTGGCGCCTTCACATCACCCGACTTCGCCTCAGACTTGGCCGCAGCCTTCGCCGAGGGGGCAGCCTTTACAGCCGGCTTCTTCCCAGCGGCGGCAGCGGGTTCCTTCACGGCCTTAGCCGCTGGCGCAGAGGAAGCCTTCGGGGCACCCGGGGCTTTCGGGGCACCCTTAGCGGCAGGCTCAGGGGTTGCGCCCTCATAATCTGGCACATCGATATCGGCGTATGGTTCCGATGCGCGGTCGTTGCTCCCGAAGGGCGAACCTCCAAGCGCCCCCTTCTGGGACTTCTTGCCATTATTCGATGCGTCACTCATGTCCCCAGCCTAAACGAGTTTCCCCAGGAACAGACCGAACGGCCGCGGAGTGTCGGAGAACACTGCACCTGCTCAATCCAGCAACCGACCACGTCGGAACGTCCGAAATGCGCACCTCAGGGCAGCTACTTTCCGCAGTCCCTGATTTTTGGTGACATATCATCCATAATGGAGGAAGACTCACCACTCATGCCACCAACAAGGTGACCCAGAAGAACAAGGACAGTGAGAGATAATGGCTTACGTTGAATCGGGCGGCGAATTCGACCGCGACATGAACTACATCGACGACCGCATCGTCAAGGACGTCGAAAACTTCGACCCGGGCAACACCGCTTCAGGCAAAGGCCAGGCCTGGCCGGTGAAGCCCAATACCTATCGACTGATCGCAGCACGGGCCTGCCCATGGGCGCACCGCGCGGTCATTACCCGGCGCCTGATGGGGCTCGAGGATGTGATCTCCCTAGGGCTGGCTGGCCCCACCCACGACTGGAAGTCCTGGGCCTTCGACCTCAACGAGGATTCCATCGACCCCGTGCTGAAGATCGGCAAGCTCCGCGATGCCTATCTCAACCGCTACCGGGATTACCCGCGCGGCATCACCGTGCCGGCCATGGTGGAGGTCGCGTCGACGTCGGTGGTGAGCAATGATTTCTTCAGCATCGTCGAGGACCTCGCCACCCAATGGACTGATTATCAGCGCCCGGGAGCCCCGGAGCTCTACCCAGAGGCGTTGCGCGCAGAGATCGACGAGATCAACGATCGCATCTTCCGCACCGTCAACAACGGCGTCTACCGCGCGGGGTTCACCGGCTCCCAGGAAGCCTACGAGAAGGCTTTCAACGAGCTCTTCGCCACCCTCGACTGGCTGGAGGAACGCCTGAGCACCCGCCGCTACCTCGTCGGCGATCACATTACCTTGGCGGATGTGTACCTCTACCCCACCCTGGTTCGCTTCGACATGGTGTATCACAACCACTTCAAGTGCAATCGCAACAAGATCTCGGAGATGCCACACCTGTGGGGCTACCTCCGCGATCTTTTCCAGACGCCGGGCTTCGGTGACAGCACGAACTTCCAGCAGATCAAGGACCATTACTTCCTGGTGCACACGGACATCAACCCCACTGGTGTGGTCCCGGTCGGCCCAAGCCCGGAGATTTTCTACACCGAGCATGGCCGCGAAGAGCTCCCGGGCACCCCGTTCGGCGAGGGCACCGCCCCGGGCGCTCCCCAGGGTGAGGACGTGCTAGCCGGAGACGAGGCCGGGGCCTTCGCCTAACCCGGCGCGTCGTTAGTGACGCTTCGTGCCGATCTTCTCGGCGACGTCCTCCAGCCCCGTGGTGATCTTCGAGCCCACGGAGGCACCGGTGGTTGCCGGGGAGATCAGCTCGACCCGGGCGCCCAGCCCGGCGATCGCCGGCTGGTCCAGAAGGTCCGCGAAGGCATCCTTACCCTGTCCGCGGAAGTCTTCGACGAGGATAACGTCCGGAGCAAGCGCGGCGATGCGCTCCGGGTCTGCCGGCGCCGAACCCCGCATGCCCTCGGCCTCGGAGATCAGCTCGCCACCAGCCTCCTTGACCAGACCGCTGGCCATCGTGGACGGCGCCATAATCATCTTCTTACCGCCGCGAGCCATGAGCAGCAGGACACGCGGCTTGGCCTTTGTGTTTAGTGCGCTCACGATCTCGTCGCGGCGCTCGCCGATCTTCGCGCTCAGCTCCTGGGCCTTTTCCTTCTCGCCAGTCAGCTCGCCGAGCACCTTCATGCTCTTCATGAGGCTGTCGATGGAGCTCCAATCGGAGTCCTTGAAGGTGTGCACCTTCACCCCGCTGTTGGCGAGCAGATCCGCGGGCGAACCTTCGGACCCGTGACGCTCGGTCAGCACGACCAGGTCTGGGTTGAGCGCCAGCACCTGTTCCGGGTCTGCGTGCACCCCATCGGGAAGCGCGGTCTCGCCGACCGGCTTGCTGCCAGGCGTCGCCGGGGATGCCACGATGAGTTCATGATCGACGAGCTCCGCGAGAAGGCTGGTCGCATCGGAGGACAGGGAGGCGATGCGTTGCGGCTTGGTGACCGCCTCTCCGGACTCGGTGGATTCCACACTGTGGCTTTCCTCTGCACCCTGCGTCGCCTGCGCGGCGCTGTCGTCCTCGGCCGAGGAGCAGGACGCCGTAGATCTCGGATACCAGCTCCGCGGAAAGCACTGCCTCGGGCGGACCCGTGGCCGCCACGTTCCGCTCCGCCATGAGGACGAGCCGGTCGCAGTACCGCGCCGCCAGGGTCAGGTCGTGCAGGACGACCACCACGGTCTTGCCCTGCTGTGCCTGTTCCTGAAGCAACGTGAGCACGCGCACCTGGTGTTTGAGATCGAGCGCGCTGGTCGGCTCGTCACACAGCAGGATCGGGGTGTCCTGCGCGATCGCGCGGGCAACATGAACCAGCTGGCGTTCCCCGCCCGAAATCTGATTGACCGATTTGTCCTTCAGATGCTCGATCCCCACCCTCGTCAGCGAGTTTTCCACGATACGGGTATCGGAATCCGAGAACTGTTGGAAACGTGACACGTGGGGGTGGCGTCCGAACTGGACGACCTCGGCGACAGAGAAGTCGAAGCTCATCGTCGTGTCCTGGGGAACGACCGCCATCCGCCGGGCGCGCTGCCGGTCAGAGGAGCCCGCGTCCAGCCAGACGCCACGCAGAAGCGTCGATTTTCCGGCGCCGTTGGAGCCGATGATCGCAGTGACCTGCCCGGGCTCGGCCGATACGGGGACGTCGCTGAGAATGCCCGGAACAGTGATACGAGCATCAATCATGCGGACCACCCCGCCGAGCGGCGCCCGCGCAGCAGCAGCCAGAGGAAGATCGGTGAGCCGATGAAGGCCACGACTGTTCCAGTCTGCAGCGTGACGGGTGCGAAAAGCATGCGGGCGATCGTGTCTGCTACCAGCAGGAAGGCCGCTCCGGCTAGTGCAGCGGTAGGAAGTAAACCCTTGTGATTCGGGCCGATGAGCAGCCGGATGAGGTGGGGCACCACAAGTCCGACGAAACCGATCACGCCGGACACAGCCACCGCCGACGCGGTGACCAGCGCGGCGAGCGTCAGAGTAAAAACACGGACCCGCCGCACGTTCACACCCGTGGTACGGGCAGCCTGATCCCCCATCAGCAGAATGTTGAGGTCCCGGCTGAAGAACAACAGAATCAGATACCGAGCACGATCGGCAGGCTGGCGATGGCGACATGCTCCCAGGTGCGGGCGACAAGATCGCCATTGAGCTAGAAGGCCACGCCGCGAATATCCGAGTCCGAGGGTGCGTTGGCGATCGCTGCCGCGGTCACCGCACCCAAGAACGCAATCAGCGCGATACCGACGAGCACGAGAGTGGCCGGCCCGCCCCCGCGCATCGCCGCAGCCAGCTGCACGATGGCCACGGCCCCGAGAGCACCAAGGAAGGCCGAGGCCGGCAGCGCCCAGGCGGCCACCGCACTAAATCCGGTGACGATGGCCAACACCGTGGCGGTCGCCGCCCCGGCAGACACACCAATGATCCCGGGGTCTGCCAGCGGGTTGCGGAAGACCGCCTGCATCACCGTTCCAGCCACAGTCAAAGCGGCTCCCACGAGGGCGGCGATGATTGCGCGGGGCAAACGGATAGTCGCCACGACGTTATAAGCGCTCCCCAGCTCGGGGTCTTGCCTAGCGCGCTCGCCCGCACCAGTGACATGCGCCCAGACGCTTGCCAGCACGTCCGGCACCGCAATCGTGACCGGACCGATCGCAAGCGCTGCGATGAATAGAGCTGCCGCCAGGACCGCCGCGATGGCGATTGCTAACGCCGGCGAGCTGAGGCGACGATTCTGCACACAGCGAACCCACCCTAATTGATAGCCATTTTCAATATTTTCGCAGGTCGCCGACCCCTACGCCTATCTTCGGCCGCTGAGTGGCAGTTAGTGGATTTTGGCCTCCCGCCCTTGCCACGCCTCATCACGCAGCTCCTTCTTACGCACCTTGCCAGTAGAGGTTCGGGGCAGCTCATCGAGAATGACGATATCCCTGGGCACCTTATAGCCCGCCATGTTTACCCGACAGTGGGCGATAATCGCCTCAGAGATCGCCTCCGGATCATCCCCTCGGGCTTCCGACCGCAACACCACGTACGCACGCGGCCGCTCACCCCACTTTTCGTCCGGAACCCCAATCACCGCACAATCGGAAACATCTGGGTAACTGACGATGGCCTGCTCAACCTCGATGGTGGAAATGTTCTCACCACCGCTGACCACCACATCCTTGGCCCTATCCAGCAACTGGATATAGCCATCAGGGTGCTTGACTCCCAAATCGCCAGTATGGAAATAACCACCCCGGAAAGCGATTCGGGTGGCCTCCTCATCCTCGAAATAGCCGGCCATCACCCCATTGCCGGTCATGACGATCTCGCCCATCGTCGTACCGTCGCTAGGCACCTCGACAATCGAATCATCATTCTCATCAGTTTGCTCGATAACCAGCACCTCTTCATTGGTAATCAGAGCAACTCCCTGCCGAGCCTTGAGCACTGCGCGACGCCGGACAGTCATATCCGACCATTCTCGCTGTGGCTCACATACGGTGAACGGCCCATAGGATTCTGTCAGCCCATAAACGTGCGTCACCTCGATGCCGAGATTCTCACACCGGGTGATGATGGTGGGGCTCGGCGGCGCTCCAGCGGTCACGATCCTGAGGTTCTTCACTCGCCGCTTGTTCTCATCGTCGACCAGCGTGGTGAGCACCGCGGGAGCACCGCACATGTGAGTGATCCCCTCCTCGGCAATCAAGCGCCACATCTCCGGCCCTCGCACGGCCCGGAGCGCCACCTGGGTTGCCGAGACCGCCATCGCCGCCCAGCCGGTACACCAGCCTGAACAGTGAAACATAGGCAGTGTCCACAGATAGACGCTGTCGCTGGCGAATTTCTGTGCATTGACCTCGCCGATGGCGTTGAGATACGCCCCGCGGTGCGTATACACAGCCCCCTTGGGCCTACCGGTCGTGCCCGAGGTGTAGTTGATCGCAATGGGCTCGTTATCGTCAGCCACACGGTAGCTCAGCCCCTCACCCTCCCGGTGGGGTGCGATGAAGTCCGCGAAGGAGGGGAAGCTGCCGGGCTGAGTACCGTCCAACTCTGGGATCTCCAGCAGTCGCAGCCCTTCCGGCAATTCCTCAACCACTCCCGCTAGCAGGTCGGCAGCACCGATGAGGACATTAAACCCAGCGTGGCCTTGAATATAGGCCACCTCGGCAGCCGCGAGCCGGGTGTTGATAGGCACGGTTACTCCCCCAGCGAGAGGCACGGCAAACTGCGCCAGCAGTGCCTCATAGCTATTAGGGGCAAGCACCCCCACCCGGTCGTGACGCTCCAGCCCATTGGCCCGCAGTGCGCGGGCGAAGGCCTCCGCATCCTCTCGGAACTGCTGAAAGCTGATGCGTCGCACTCCGTCGATGCAGGCCGTGGCTTCTGGGAAGATATTGGCGCTGCGCTCCAGGAACCGCAGCGGAGTCAGGGGAACATTGAGACCTTGATACTTAGTTTCCATAACCAACACGCTACATTCTCGCCGTCAGCCAGCGCGTGGAAAAACAAGAAACCTCCGGACCCGATTTCTCTCGGGGCCCGGAGGCTTGTGCGCGACTAACCGCGCGTCAGATTACGCGACCGCAGGCCGCGCGCCTGGCTAGTTCAGCTTCTCGGCGATCAGCTTGTTGACCTGCGCCGGGTCAGCCTTGCCCTTGGTGGCCTTCATCACGGCGCCCACAATCGCACCGGTGACCTTCTTATTACCCGCACGGTACTTCTCCACGATGTCCGGGTTTGCTGCCAGGGCCTCGTCGACGGCAGCCTCGATCGCGCCGTCGTCGCGGACGACTTCCAGGCCACGGTCCTTGACCACCTGGTCGACGTCCCCCTCCCCTGCCAGCACGCCGTCCACGGCCTGGCGGGCGAGCTTGGTGGTCAGCTTGCCTTCCTTAACCAGCTCGATGATGCGGGCGACCTGCGCTGGGGTGATGTCGAGCTGCTCGAGCTCCACACCTTGCTCGTTGGCCTTCTGCGCCAGGTAGGCCACCCACCAGCTGCGGGCATCCGCCGGATCTGCGCCAGCCTCGGTGGTCTCGACGATCAGATCGAGCGCGCCAGCGTTGACGAGGTCACGCATCTCCGCATCCGGCAGGCCCCACTCCTTCTGGATACGGGCGCGACGGATCCACGGCATCTCCGGCAGAGTGGCGCGGATCTCCTCGACCCACTCCTCCGGCGCGAGCACCGGCGGCAGGTCCGGGTCGTTGAAGTAACGGTAGTCCGCCATCGACTCCTTCGGACGACCCTTCGAGGTGGTGCCGTCCTCCTGGTAGTGGCGGGTCTCCTGCTGGATCTCCACCCCGTTGACGAGGCACGCGGCGTGACGCTGCATCTCGAAGCGCACGGCCTGCTCCACGGAGCGCAGGGAGTTGATGTTCTTGGTCTCGGTGCGGGTGCCGAACTCGGTGCTGCCCTTCTCGCGCAGGGAGAGGTTCGAGTCCACGCGCATGGAGCCCTGGTCCATGCGCGCGTTGGACACGCCGAGAGCCTTGACCAGGTCACGCAGCGCGGTGACGTAGGCGCGCGCGATCTCCGGGGCCCGCTCGCCAGCGCCCTCGATCGGCTTCGTAACGATCTCAATCAGGGGCACCCCGGCGCGGTTGCAGTCCACCAGGGAGGCCGTCGCACCGTGAATACGGCCGGAGGCGCCACCGAGGTGGGTCAGCTTGCCGGTGTCCTCCTCCATGTGAGCGCGCTCGATCTCGACACGCCACTCGGTGCCGTCGTCCAGGACAACGTCCAGGTAGCCGTCGTAGGCGATCGGCTCGTCGTACTGGCTGATCTGGTAGTTCTTCGGCTGGTCCGGGTAGAAGTAATTCTTGCGCGCGAAACGGGAGTACGGCGCGATCTTGCAGTTGAGCGCAAGTCCGATCTTGATGGCCCACTCCACGCCCTGCTTGTTAACGACCGGCAGTGCGCCCGGCAGACCCAGGCTGCACGGGTCCACATGGGTATTCGGATCTCCGCCGAAAGCCGCGGTCGAGGTGGAGAACATCTTGGTGTTCGTGGACAGCTCGACGTGGACCTCCATTCCCATCACGGGCTCGAAGCGCTCCAGCACTTCGTCGAAATCCATCACATCGTCGGAATAGTCATACAACTGCGCAGTCATGGCGCCCATCTTAGTACCTTTGCCACCGGTGATCTGTAATCGGCTCGGGTGCTTTTAACCCAGCAGGCCTTGAAGGTTTTGGTAGCGGTAGTCGGGTACGGACTTCACCCGCCCGACGGCCTGTTCGAAATCGATGAGATCGATTTTCTCGCCGTGCAGGGCAGCCACTTTTCCGGTCTTGCCTTCGAGCACTGCTTTGGTGGCATTGACCCCGCAGCGGGTGGCCAGCACCCGGTCGAAGGCAGTCGGGGTGCCGCCGCGCTGCATGTGCCCCAGCACGGAGGATCGCACCTCCACGCCGAGCCGCTTTTCCACGGCTCGGGCCACCTGGTAGCCCATGCCCTGAAGCTTGACGTGCCCAAACTCATCGAGTTCCTCCTCCCCGTCACCCTGGCCGTCCAGGCTGCCGCCCTTCGGCTCTGCACCTTCTGCCACGCAGATGATCCCGTAGCGCTCGCCCTGCTCGAAGCGCTTCTCCATGCGGGCGCAGACCTCATCGATGTCGAAGGGGAACTCCGGCAGCAGGACGTCGTGGGCGCCACCAGCCATGCCCGCGTGCAGCGCGATCCAGCCGGTGTGGCGGCCCATCACCTCAACGATCATGACGCGCTTGTGGGATTCCGCAGTGGTGTGCAAGCGGTCGATGGCCTCCGTGGCCACGGCGACGGCGGAGTCAAAGCCGAAGGTGTAATCCATGCCATCGACGTCGTTATCGATGGTCTGTGGGATGCCCACGACAGGGATGCCGTTATCGTGCAGGAACTGCGCGCCCCGCAGGGTGCCGTCACCACCAATCGGGATCAGCGCGTCGACCTCATGCTCCGCGAGGTTGGCCTTGATCGTGTCGATCTGAGCCTTGAACTTATCGGGGTGGAGCCGGCCGGTACCGAGAATCGTGCCGCCGTAACGAATGATGCGGTCGATGTAGGCGTCGTCATAAAGCGGGACCACACGGTTTTCCACCAGCCCCTGGTAGCCATCTTCGAAGCCGATGACCTCGACCCCCGCCGCACCCGCGGTGCGCACGACACCACGGATCACTGCGTTCAAGCCGGGGCAATCCCCACCACTGGTCAAAATCGCGATACGCATATCTTCGAGTTCTCCTCCCGAGCTGTGCCACCGGCACGTGTGGTTCCGTTGCAGCCTTATGCCAGCAACACTAGTTGCGCGGGCCCGGTCCTGGCTTGGAACTTCCCGAGAGGGCCGTGGCCACGAGCCCGACCAGCAGTGCAGCAGCAATCGGGAGGAAGGACTGGCCGAAGGCATAAGCAAGCTGCTCCCCCGCGCCGTCGCCGTAGTGGCTCAAACGCACCTGGAGAACAGCGCCCACCACGGCCACGCCGGTGACCGCACCAACTTGGCGGATCGTGTTATACGCCCCCGATCCGGCGCCGGCGAGGTGGGGTGGCAAATCCCGCAGCGTCATCGCGGAGTTGGGAGACCAGAAAGCAGCGTTGCCCGCCCCCATCAGCAGCATGGGCACGATGATTGCCCCAGCTGTCCCTCCCGGACGAAGGCAGAAAAACAGCCCGACGATCCCGGCAATCATGAGCACGAAGCCGACGACGGCGATGGGCCGGGCGTCCTTCCGGTCGATGAGCCAACCGACCCAGGGTGACAGCGGCAGCGCCAGGACTGACATGGGCAGCACATAGGCCACAGCCGTCATTGCGGAGAGTCCGTGGACCTGCTGTAAGTACATCATCAGCGGCAGCATCATGCTCGCGGTGGCAAAGCCCATCGTGAAGATAGCGAGGTTTCCCATCGCGAAGCTGCGGCGGGAAAACAGCGTGGTCGGCAGGACTGGGTCCTTGCTTTTCTCACCATGGGTGAGCCGGGCCTGTCGGCGGAAAAAGAGCACGCCAATGGCGATACCTACGGCCATCACGACCCAGATCCACCATGCCCAGCCGACGGTCTCACCCTGCTGAATCGCAAAAATGAGGAAGCTGACCGCGAGCATGGACTGGGCCATCGAGATCCCGTCGATAGGTTTATCGGTGGGCTCGAAGGGCGGCACCCAAGCCACAACCAACACGATGGACAAGATCCCGATGGGCACGTTGACGAGGAAGATCCAATGCCATGAAAGCGTGGAAGTGATGACCCCTCCCAGGACCGGCCCCATCATCGTGGATAGGCCGGCCACGGCGCCCCACACCCCCATGGCTGCGCCCCGCTTCTCCCGCGGAAAGATCCGGTTGATCACCGACATGGTCTGCGGGGTCAGCAGTGCCGCGCCGAGCCCCTGCACCGCCCGGGAGAGCATCAGCCACTCGATCGTCGCGGAGTAGCTGCACGCCAGTGAGGACAGTGTGAAGATCACCATGCCCACGATGTAGACGTTCTTCGGCCCGTAGCGGTCTCCCAGCCGTCCGGTGACTAGCAGTGGAATGGCGAAAAAGAGCAGATACACCGAGGTCACCCAGATGACCTGGTTATAGGTGGCGCCCAGCTGTGACTGCAGATCCGGCGTGGCAACAGCCACGATCGATTGATCCAGCAGGATCATGAAGAAACCGATGCACAGGGCGATCAGCGCCCGCCAGGCAGCCTTGCTGTTCAGCGGAAGCGTTGGGTACTTATGCGCAGTCACAGGCACCATCTAATCACCTACCCGATCACACCTCCACGCCAGGCGGGATCGCTGGATCAGTCCCGTCCGACTCCGGCGGGGAAAGTTGTGGAGCAGGCTGCGTGCTCTAGACCCAGAGCAGCGCCACCCGCTGGCGGACCTCCGGCAGCGTGGCACGGAATTCAGGCATGAGGTTAAGCTCCTCCAGCTGTGAGAGCGGCTGCCAGCGAAGGTCCGTGGATTCCTCGGTGAGGTTGAAGTCCAGCGGGCGCTCAGCGCGCGCGATGACGGTGCTATACCGCCACTCGGTCACGGTCTCGTCGAGCACCTCCCACCAGAACTTGGCGCCGAGCCCGAAGACCGCGCGTCCCCCGTGTTCCGGGTGGTGAATCGGCTGTTCCTGCAGCGCCTGGCGGACATCGCCGTCGCGCTCGATCATGGCGCGCACCGGATCCAGCAAGTGCTCTTCCTCTGGGAGGACAGCTTCGCGGCGCAGCACGTGGTCCAGCTCGACACGGGAGGTGACCAGCGTGTCCAGGACGGTGACGTCCGCGGGGTCGATCCCCGTCTCCTCCTGAGTCTCGCGCATCGCGCCCTGCTCGGGGGACTCGCCGTGGTCGATTGCCCCTCCCGGCAGCGCCCAGGTGTCCCCACGGTTGGTCCACCAGGCACGGTGTTGCATCAAGACGACCGGCTCGGTGGAGTCCTCAGCCGGGGCACACAGGAACAACCCGGCAGCCCCCAGGGTCCCCCACCTGCGGGAACCATCGACGCCAATTGCCCAGCCATCACCCGTAGTAACCATAGGGTCTACTGTACGCCAGCGGCCCCACTCCCAAATCGAATCTGGGTGTGGGGCCGCTGCCTGCGTGTCTAGTTCGCGGAAGGCTTAGTTCTCGCGACCGGCCTCGAAGGCGGAGCCGACGCGGTAGATGCGATCCTCACCGTGGGCTGGGCCCATCAGCTGCAGGCCCGTCGGCAGCTGGGTATCGCTGCTCAGGCCACCCGGCAGGGACATGCCACAGACGCCGGCAAGGTTCAGCGGCAGGGTGAACAGATCGAAGAGGTACATCTGCAGCGGGTCATCGACCAGCTCACCGAGCTTGAACGCGGTGGTTGGGGTGGTCGGTGCGGCGATGATATCCACCTGCTCGAAGGCCTTGGCGTAGTCCTGCGCGACGAGGTTACGCACGCGCTGTGCCTGAAGGTAGTAGGCGTCGTAGTAGCCGACGGAGAGCGCGTAGGTACCCAGCATGATGCGACGCTTGACCTCCGGGCCAAAGCCCTCCGCACGGCTCAGGCTCATGACCTCATCGGCGCTGCGGGTGCCGTCGTCGCCGGCGCGCAGGCCGTATCGCATCCCGTCAAAGCGGGCGAGGTTGGAGGAGATCTCCGAGAACTGGATCAGGTAATAGGCGTTCAGCGCGTGGTCGAAGTTCGGGCAGTCGACCTCCACAAGCTCCGCACCCTGGGACTTCAGCTGCTCCAGGTTGGCCTCGTAGCGCTCACGCACGCCCGCCTGCAGGGCCTCTGCCTGCTGGAACTGCTTGACCACACCAACCTTCACGCCCTTGAGGTCGCCGTTTGCACCCTGCTTAGCGGCTGCGACGACATCGGCGATCTCATGGCGGGAGGACGTGGCGTCATTCTGGTCGAAGCCCGCGATGACCTGGTGCAGGCGGGCGGTGTCCTCGACCGTGCGGGCCGCCGGGCCGCCCTGGTCCAGGGAGGAAGCGCAGGCGATAAGGCCGTAGCGGGAAACGGTGCCGTAGGTCGGCTTCACGCCCACGGTGTTGGTCAGGGCGGCCGGCTGACGGATGGAACCACCCGTGTCCGTGCCGATAGCCAGCGGAGCCATGCCCGCAGCCAGCGCCGCGGAGGAGCCACCGCCCGAACCACCCGGGGTGCGCTCCAGATCCCACGGGTTACGGGTCGCGCCATAAGCGGAGTTCTCGGTGGAGGACCCCATCGCGAACTCATCCATGTTGGTCTTACCCAGGATCGGGATGCCAGCGCTGCGCAGACGCAAGGTCAGCGTCGCGTCGTAGGGGCTCATGTAGCCTTCGAGCATCTTCGAACCGGAGGTCGTGGGCGCGTCGGTGGTGACGAAGGCATCCTTCAGCGCGAGCGGCACGCCAGCCAGGCTCGAGGTCGGCGTATCGCCAGCGGCGATGGCGGCATCGACGTTGTGGGCAGCAGCCAGCGCCTCGTCGGCGCTGACGTGGATGAAAGCGTTGATCTCCCCATCAACGTCGTTAATGCGATCCAGGTGAGCCTGGGTCACCTCGACAGAGCTGATTTCCCGCGAGTGAATCTTCTCTGCCAGTTCGGCGGCGGTCCAGGTCGTGAAGTCGGAGTCCGTACGCTTCCCGACCGTCAGGCGCTGAGCTTCAGTCATCAATAATCCTTTGAGCTGTAATCATCTGCGAACGTGGGTTCGCTGCGTGGAGTTGGTGTTGTTATTCCGGCGTGCCGGCCAGGCACAAAGCTATGGCAGGTTAATCGGCGAGAATCTGCGGAACCTGGAAGCGCTGATCCTGCACCGCGGGCGCCTGGTCCAGGGCCTGCTCGGCGGTCAGCACGGGCATGACGACGTCCTCGCGCATCACGGAGACAGCACCGTCGACGTTCTGAGTCGGGTGGCTCAGCGGCTCAACGCCCTCGGTATCGACCTTGGAGATCGCGGCGACGTGCTCGATGATGTCGTCGATCTGATCGGCATAGCTCTGCAGCTCGTCGTCCGAGAGCTCCAGGCGCGCCAGCTTGGCCAAGTGGGCAATATTTTCGCGGGAAATTTCAGACATGCCCATAACTCTAGTCAAGCGCTGCCACGTTCACCTAGCATGCCCCGGCCCGAAAAGAACTCCTTAAGTTTTTCGCACGGATCGCTAGACTTTAGGCATGTCTTATTTGATGCGCGTGCGCGTACCCGATTCGCCCGGAGCCCTCGGCAAAATCGCCCAGGCGCTCGGCAACGTCGACGGCAACATCCAAGGCGTCGACATCGTCGGCTACGACGAGGACGACTCCCTGACCAACGAGATTGTCGTCGTTGACGACATCGTCGTGGATCTGCCCCACGGCACGTTGCCGGACGTCCTGATCACCGCGGCTCAGGAAGTCGAGGGCGTGTTCGTCGACTCCATCCGCCCGTTCTCCGGCTCAATCGACCGCCGGGGCCAGGTGCAGATGCTGGCCTCCATTGCTGCGCGACGGTCCCGCCGCGCAGAGGCTCTGGAAACACTGATGGCTGATCTACCGCGCTCCATGTCCGCTGGCTGGGCCATCGTGTTGGATACGGCTCCCCGGACCCACCGCATCGCCGCCTCGAGCGCAGCGCCTGAGGACAACGGCCAGGAGCTGGACTCCGCGCCAGTGCTCGAGGCCCGCGTACTCAACCCCGAGCAGGAGGACTGGATCCCCGAGCCCTGGGCAGTCATGGACTCCGCCCTCGCCGCCACCCCCATCGAGGGTTCCTCGCTGATCCTCATTGTGGGACGCCCGGGTGGCCCAGACTTCCTGCTCTCCGAGGTGGAGCACCTGCGGCAGCTGGGAAGCATCCTGGGCGCGTTCTTCGCCGGATAATGCACAAGCCCCCGCGGCCGGGCGTGCCGACCTTCGGGGGCGGGGTCCAACGAAACAGGGCCCAGTGGGGAGGGCCTCGCTGGGTGTGAGGTAAACGGGGGGTGGGCTGGCTTAGGCCTTCAGGAAGAACTGATAAGCCGGGCTAGAGCTGACCTCAGTGGCGTGATAGCCCAGCTTCTCCAGGTGCTCGGCGAACTCTGGGTCGCCCTCCACATTCTCGAACGCGGCGAGCACGCGACCATAGTCCATGCCGATGCTGCGGTAGTGGAAGGCCGACACATTCCACCGGGTTCCCAGCACCTCCAGGAAACGGATGAGGGCACCCGGGTGCTCCGGGAACTCGAAAGCGAACACGCTCTCGGTCACAGCGTGCGGCGGCTGACCGCCAATCATGTACCGCACGTGTTCCTTGGCCACCTCGTCCTCGGAGAGATCGACCACGCCGTAATCAGCCGCAGCCAAGTCGGTGAGGATGGATTCCCGCTCCTGGTGGCCGCCCTTGAGCTGCACACCGACGAAGATCTTCGCTGGTTCGTCGGTCTCCCCCACGCGGTAGCTGAACTCGGTGACCGCGCGACTACCCAGCACGGTGCAAAAGTCGAGGAACGCGCCCTTGGTCTCGGGGATTGTCACGCCAAACAGGGCCTCGCTGCCCTCGCCGAGCTCCGCGCGCTCGGAAACATAGCGCAAGGAGTGGAAGTTGACGTTGGCGCCCGAGAGCACGTGGACGAGCGTTTCATCGGTGATCTCGTGCTCGGCGCAGTAGCGCTTGAGGCCTGCCAGCGCCACCGCACCGGCGGGCTCGGCGATCGCGCGGGTGTCGTCGAAGATGTCCTTAATCGCCGCGCTGATCTCGTCGGAGGTGACGGTCACGACGTCATCCAGCCACTCGTTCAGGATGCGGAAGTTCTCATCCCCGATGCGTTTGACCGCCACGCCCTCGGCAAACAGGCTGGTGTAGGCCAGATCCACCGGCTCACCCGCCTGCTTTGCGGCGACGAAGCAGGCGGATTCCTCCGGCTCCACTCCAATGACCTGAATCTTGGGGTTCAGCTGCTTGAGCAGGATCGCCACACCAGCAGCCAGGCCGCCGCCCCCGATGGGGACGAAGACGCGGTCGATCTCAGGGACGTCCTGGAAAATCTCCAGGCCGAGGGTTCCCTGTCCGGCGACGACCGCCTCGTCGTCGAAGGGTGGGACGAAGACCATCCCCTCGGTCTCGGAGAGCTCGATGGCCTTCGCCTTGGCTTCGTCGAAGTTGGCGCCGTGCAGCAGCACACCGCCGCCCAGCCCCTGAACCGCGGCGACCTTGATCTGCGGGGTGATCTCCGGCATCACGATGGTGGTCTGGATACCCAGCTCGCGGCCGGACAGGGCCACCCCCTGCGCGTGGTTACCAGCGGATGCGGCGACCACGCCCCGATTGCGTTCCTCCGGGCTCAGCTGAGCCATGCGGTTGAAAGCGCCGCGAATCTTGAAGCTGTGCACCGGCTGCAGGTCCTCGCGCTTGACGAGCACGCGGTTGTTCAGGCGCTTGGACAGCACAGGCATCGCGTCGGTGGGCGTGTGTTTTGCGGCCCGGTAGACGGGCGCTGCGACGATGTCCTTGAGGTAATCGGCTGCGGTGGACTGTGGTGAGGAAGACATGTTTAGAAATTATAGGCAACCGGCCTACTGGAGCGGCCAGCTGGTGTTCACGTTGGCGTCGCGGCCCTTCGATCGGAAGTACTCCGCCAAGCTGGACTGCTGCTCGTAATACCAGGTGGACTGGTTCAACATGAGC
Organism: Corynebacterium sp.; assembly: GCA_043426695.1. GTDB lineage: Bacteria > Actinomycetota > Actinomycetes > Mycobacteriales > Mycobacteriaceae > Corynebacterium. The sequence goes on from JBHWRM010000095.1 coordinate 37,195, forward strand.
TCGTCGGCGCTCATCTGGGTCAGCTCCGGGTGCTCACGGGCGATCTTCCATGCGACACGGGCCGCGGCAATCGCATCAGCGGTGGCCTCGTGCGCGTTGTCGAGGGCGACCTCGTAATGCTCGCAGACCGCCCCCAGGGTGCGCTTGCCCTTGCGATATTGATCAAAGTGGCGATCCAGCAGCAGCGGGTCGATAACTGGGCCGTCCACGGTGAAGCCCGGGTCTTGGCTGCGCAACACCGAAAGGTCATAGGGCGCATTGAAGACCACGAGGGTCGCGCCCTCCTCCCAACCCTGCCGGATCGCGCGGATGGTCTGCGCCAAAACCTCGTCATGCGGTTTACCGTGCTCCCGGGCGTATTCGGTCGTGATGCCGTGCACCGCGCTGGCCTGCTCGGGGATCTCGACGCCAGGGTCAGCGAGCAATTCGACGTCTTCCACCTGACTGCCGCGGATGCGCACCATGGCGCTGGTCACGATGCGAGCGGACAGTGGATTGGTGCCGGTGGTCTCAAGGTCGAAGCTCAGCATGTGAGCCGGATTGAAATGCGCTGCGGTCATGATCCTTACTCTAACCGGAGCACCAGACAGGCCAGAGAGCATCCTCGATAGACTTGGATCCCGTGAGCACTCAATACGATTCCGAATCCTCGCCCGCCGCAAGCAATTCCGGGTACGCCGACCCGGCCCTTGCTGAGCTGGCCCAGCAGTGGCAGTCCCTCGCGGACCAGGTCAGGCACCACCGCGAGGTGTATTACTACGGCAATCCGGAGATCTCCGACGCCGAGTTCGACGCCCTGCTCACCCGCCTGCAGGAGTTCGAGAACTCCCACCCCGAGGCGGTGACCGGCCCCAGCCCCACCACCGAGGTTGCCCCCTCCCCTCCGGAGTCCAGCCCGTTTCGCAACGTGGACCACCAGGAGCCGATGCTCTCGCTGGATAATGTCTTCGACACCGAGCAGCTGAGCTCCTGGCTGGAGCGTACCCCGGCCAAGACCTACCTCACCGAGCTGAAAATCGACGGCGCGTCGATCAACCTGCTTTACCGCAACGGTGCCCTGGAACTCGCGCTCACCCGCGGCGACGGTACGACCGGTGAGGACATCACCCACAACGCCCGCACTCTCTCCGATATCCCGGCGCGCTTGCAGTCCTCCGAAAAGTTCCCGGTGCCGGAGCTCGTGGAGATCCGCGGCGAAGTTTTCATCCGTGTTGAAGACTTCGCGAAGATGAACGCCCAGCGCCAGGCGGAGGGGCTGAAGATGTTCGCCAATCCGCGCAATGCCGCGGCCGGCGCGATGCGCCAGAAGGACCCGGCGGAAACCGCCCGCCGCCCGTTGCGCCTGATCTGCCACGGCATCGGCGCCCGTGAGGGCTTCACCCCGGACTCCCAGCACGCGGCCTACGAGGCGCTGGCGGCCTGGGGCCTACCGGTGAGCCCGTATACCGAGCAGGTGCACAGCGCCAAGGAAGTCTTAGAACAGGTCGCCTACTGGGCGGATCATCGCCACGATGCGGACCACGAGATGGACGGCCTCGTCATCAAGGTGGACGATACGCAGTCCCAGCAGCGGCTCGGCACGACCAGCCGCGCCCCGCGCTGGGCGATCGCCTATAAGTACCCACCGGAGGAAGCCCGCACCCGGCTGCACGACATCCGTCTAGGGATCGGACGCACCGGCCGGGCGACCCCGTATGCGGTGATGGAGCCGAAATACGTTGCGGGCTCAACCGTGACCATGGCGACCCTGCACAACCCTTCCGAGGCCCACCGCAAGGGCGTGCGCCTCGGCGACGAGATCATGATCCGCAAGGCCGGGGAGGTCATCCCGGAGGTGCTGGGCCCGGTGGAGGATGCCCGGACTGGTGCGGAGCGCGAATTTCTCTTCAGCAGCCTGTGCCCGGAGTGCGGCACCCCCCTGGCCCCGGCCCGCGGAGACGACGCGGACTGGCGCTGCCCGAATACCCGCTACTGCCCCGGCCAGCTGCACACGCGCCTGACCTATATCGCCGGCCGCGGCGCCTTCGACATCGATGCCCTCGGCGAGAAGGCGGCCTATGACCTCATCCATTCCGGCGTGCTGCCGGACGAGACGGGGCTCTTTTCTCTGACGGAGGAGGATCTCCGCCGCACGGACGCGTATACGACGAAGTCCGGCGCGCTGAATAAGCAGGGCGAGACGTTGTTGACGACGCTCGCGGCGGCCAAGGAGGTCGACCTGTGGCGAGTCATCGTCGCCCTGTCCATCCGGCACGTTGGGCCGACCGCGGCGAAGGCCCTGGCCAATCACTACGGCTCCATTCCGGACGTCGCCGCCGCCGATGTGGAGACGATGTCCACCGTCGACGGGGTGGGGCCCATCATCGCCGAGTCCGTGCGCGACTGGTTCGCGGTCTCCTGGCACCAGGAAATCGTCGATGCATGGGCGGCCGCTGGGGTGCGGATGGAGCAGGACGTCACCGAGCAACCTTCCGCCGACGCGGCCGGGTCTATTCAGGCCGACCTGCTGGCCGGGTTGAGCATCGTTGTCACGGGCACGCTGGAGGACTTCGACCGCAGCAGCGCGAAGGAGGCCATCGAGTCCCGCGGCGGAAAGGCCGCCGGCAGCGTGTCCAAGAAGACGGATTATCTGGTCGCTGGGGCCAAGGCCGGCTCGAAGCGCACGAAGGCCGAGGAGCTGGGTATTCCGGTGCTCGACGAGGCCGGTTTCCACAAGCTGCTGAGCGAGGGACCGGGCGAAGGCGACGAGAGCGAGGATTAGCCCGCAGCGAAGTTGCGGGCGGCAATCCGCGCGCTCGCGGACCACGTGGCCGCAACCGCGGGGCTCACAGCGACCTCGTCCAGCCCCGGGGTGATCGCGCAGAGGTCGATCTGCTGCACCAGCTGCTCGGCGGGGAAGCTCCACTGCTGCCACAAACGTTGGACGGCACCCGCGTACTGTGCGGCACTGTCCTCGATCGCCGCGGCGCCCAGTGGCTCTGTGGGCTGAGACAGGCAGATACCGATCCCCTGCCCCGCCCCGACAGCGGCGCCGATGGCGTCCTTGAGCTCCGAGGTAGATTGCTCGCCGAAGAGGCGCCCGGCGGCCACACCGACGCGGTCAAAGCCCACCTGCGGGATGTCGCGGAATAGCTCGGGCGGGCACTCATGCAGCACAGTTCCCACGCCCTCGGGCAGCTGGTCGAGCAGCCGCTGCCACACGCCCAGGATGTGTTCGGGGTCCACCGGGGCCAGCCGGTCCCAGCGGGTGGCTCCGGGAAGTCCGGCCAGTACTTGCGGCACGGCGGGCTCGTGGAGGCCAATGACCACCTCCGAGCCGGTCGCGTTGGCCAGCCATTCGACGGTCTCTGCCAACCCCGCCCCCAGGGTGAGCGCAATGTCTCGGAATGCGGGCCGGTCGGCCACGATGGGGTGACCCGCCAGCTCCACGGTGGCGCCAAAGCTCCAGGGCCCGGCGGCGTTCAGCATAATCCGTGGGGCGCGCCGCTCGGCGAGCACCGCGGGCACCAGGTCTCGGAGCTCCGAAAGATAGGACCGGGTCTGGCGGCCAATCAGGCTGCTGCCGTGGCTGATCTCCCAGCCTCGCGGGTTCGCCACGAGGTTGAGCTGCGCGAAACCGGCAGTCAGAGCGGTGATATCCAGCGCGACATCCTTGACACCGGGCTGGCCTGCGGGCTGGATGCGGGGCAGGGAGATCCCACCCGGCGCGCCGGTATCCTCATCCACATCGACACCACGGAGAAGCGCGGCGTCCAGGGCGCTGTGCTGGTCCGGGTGGGTCGTGGCAAAAGACTCCCACCAGCCTAGACGGCTCATAGCTAGGCGTCCTCGCCCTGTTCGATCGCTTCTGCATCCACTGCGCCCAAGGTGCCCGGTGCGGGCTGTTCCTCAATCGGCGCCCCGAGGGCGACGGTCGCCCGGATGGTGCCGGAGCCCAGCAGGATATCCCCACCCTCGTCGGGACGATAGACCACGGCGGCCTGGCCGCGCGCTACGCCCTCCAGGGGCTGCAGCAGCTCCAGCTCCAGGCGCCACGGCAGCTCATCGGCCTCCTTCACTCGGCCCGCCGGAGTAACCGGGGCTGGGTCGTCAACGAGCCGGGCTCGGGCGGGAACCACCCCGCCGTGGGCGCGAACCTGCACCTCGCAGTCGAACTCGCGGCCGTGCACCTTCGGGTCGAGGCGCTTGAGCCGGTCGGCGATGATCCCGCCGACCCGCAGGTCCTCCCGGGTGCCAACAGTTACGGTGCCCGTGTGCGCGTCGATGTCCGTAACGTAGCGTGGGCGGCCGTCGAGGGTTTCGCGCGGCAGGCCAAGCCCCTTGCGCTGACCAACGGTGAAACCATACACGCCGTCGTGCTCCGCCACCGTCTCCCCGCCGGTGTCCTGTACCAGGCCGGGACGCAGGCCGATCTTTGAGCCCAGGAAGGCTTGGGTGCGGCCATCCGGGATGAAGCAAATGTCGTGGCTATCTGGCTTATTGGCGACCCCGAAGCCGGCGTCGGCGGCCTCCTCGCGGATCTCGGGCTTGACCGTGTCCCCGACTGGGAACATGCAGTGGGCCAGCTGTTCGTCGGTCAACACGCCGAGGACATAAGACTGATCTTTGTCCGCGTCCACTCCCCGGCGTAGCACGCCATCGTGGAGCTGCGCATAGTGGCCGGTGACCACGGCGTCGAAGCCCAGCGCAATGGAGCGATCCAGCAGAGCCTCAAATTTGATCTTCTCGTTGCAGCGCAGGCACGGGTTCGGGGTCTCGCCGATAGCGTAGGAGTCCACGAAGTTATCGATCACATCGGCTTTGAAGCGGTCGGAGAAGTCCCAGACATAGAAGGGGATGCCGAGCTTATCGGCGACCCGGCGAGCGTCCGCGGAGTCCTCCAGAGAGCAGCAGCCGCGGGAACCGGCGCGCACTGCCTCCGGGGATTGGGACAACGCCAGGTGCACTCCGATGACCTCGTGTCCTGCTTCGAGTGCCCGGGCGGCCGCGACCGCCGAATCCACACCACCGCTCATTGCTGCTACTACTCGCATGGGTGGCACCCTACTCGGGTTTGGCGGGCTTAGGCCATTCCGGCGGCGCGAGCCTGCTCGGCAACCCGCGGCAGTAGTTCGGCGATGCGTTCCGCGTCCGCCATCGTGGTCTCCGCACCGAAGGTCAGCCGCAGTGCGCCGCGGGCGACCTCCACGTCTACTCCCATGGCGGCGAGCACGGGGCTGGCGCGGTTCACCCCGGCCGCGCACGCCGAGCCCGTGGAGGCATCCACCCCCGCGGCGTCCAGCAGCATGATGAGGCTATCCCCCTCTGCGCCGGGGATGCTCAGATGCAGGTGGCTGGGCAACGAGGGTTCGTGGGTCCACACCCGCACCGCCTCGATGCCACGGACGGCTCCCAACACCCTCTCGCGGATGCCCCTCAGCCGCTCGTTTTCCGCAGCCATGTCCCGGTGTGCTGCCGTCAGTGCCGCCGCGGCACCCACTGCCCCGTGGACGTTGACCGTGCCGGAGCGCAGCCCGCGTTCCTGGTTCCCGCCCTTCAGCGGCGAGAGAATCTTCGCATCCCGCCGTGCGAGCAAGACCCCGGTCGAGCGCGGACCGCCGAACTTGTGTGCGCTCGCTGCAAGGGTGGTGAACCCGAGCCCGTGGAAGTCGATCGGGACGCGCCCCACTGCCTGCACGGCATCCACGTGCATCGGCACGCCCTTGTCCGTCGAGATCGTGGCGAGTTCGCCGACCGGCTGGATGTTTCCGGTCTCATTATTCGCCCACATGCAGGTGATCAGCGCGGACTGCTCTGAGCTTGCGTTTTTTAGGACGCCGATCTCCTCGGCCTTGGCGAGATCAACCCTTCCGTTTTCGTCCACCGGCAGCTCAACCCGGCGGTACCCCAGGGATAGCGGGCCGGTGCACAGCCAGTCGATCGATTCCCCCACCGCCGGGTGCTCGATCCCAGGGGCGATGATGTCGCTGGCAGTCGGGTGCAGCTTCCGGGAGCCGAAGGCCAGCCCCTGCACGGCAATGTTGTCGGCCTCCGTGCCTGAGGCGGTGAAGATCACCTCCACGGGGTCGGCACCGAGGAGCTCTGCGATCTGCTCGCGAGCTTCTTCCAACAACCGCCGGGCGTCCCGGCCGGTGCGATATTGGCCGGCCGGGTTGAGCGCGGATTCCGCCTCCCGCATCGCCTCGGCCGCCTCCGGGCGCAAGGGGCTAGAGGCGGCGTGGTCGGCGTAGATGCGGGGCTGACTCGTCATGGTGTCTAGTGTGGCATAGCCCCTTGCAGGCTAGGCGAACATCCCCATGCCCCAGCAGATGGCGACAAGCACGATGGAGAAAGCCCACACCAGCGGCAGTGCACGCTTGAGGTAGTGGCCCATCTGCGCCTCCGCGAGGCCGAGCGCCAGCCACAGCGCCGGCGAGAACGGGGAAACGAAGGTGCCGATGACATTACCCACGATGAGCGCTGCGGCAGCCCCCATGCCGCTGACACCGAAGTTGGCAGCGGTTTCCTGAACGATGGGCAGAACCGAGAAGTAGTAAGCGTCGGTGGACGTGAGCAGATCCAGCGGGACACCGAAGAACGCGACGATGATGTGCAGGTACTGCCCCACGCCCTCAGGCATGATCGCGATGAGCTGCAGGGCGATCTCCTCGAGCATGCCGCTGCCGTTGAGCACTCCCAGGAACATGGCGGCTGCGATGATCACGCCGGCCATGGAGAGCGCATTCGGTGCGTGCCGGTTGAGCACCCCGGTCTGTGCTTCCTTGTCCTGGCAGTTGACGAGCATGGCCACGGTGGTGGCGATGAGGAAAGCCGGGGCCGGCGGCAGCAGGCCTGCCAGCAGCACGACCAGCACCGCGAGGATCAGCACGATGTTGATCACCGTCACTGCCCTGCCGCTGCGGAAGGCCAGGCCGATCTCTGCCTGCTGCTGGCGCTGATTCTCCGCGAACTCGGCGGCCATTTTCTCGACGTCGATGTCAGCCGGGCTTGCGGAGTCCTCCCCTGCTCCGAGCGCCTGCGCGCTGCGCTTGCGGGCTCGACGCAGCTCGAGGACGCCAAGGGCCCCAGCCACTGCGAACACGCCGAGCAGCGCGATACCCTGGGCTGGCAACAGGTGGATCCAGATATCGTGCGGATCTTGCGCGATGACCGAGCCCGCGCGCCCCACCGGGCCTGCCCACGGCACCATGTTCATCACTGATGCCGCCAAGGCGACGATCGTCAGCAGGGTGTAGCGGCTCATGTGCATCGCCTTATACAGCGGGAGCAGCGCGGGAATAGTCAGCAGGAAGGTCGTCGAGCCCGAGCCGTCGAGGTGGGCGACCACGCCGATGGCTGCGGTGCCCAGCGTGATGAAGACTGGATTACCCCTGGTGGCCTTGATCAGCGCTCGAATCACGGGCGTGAACAGCCCGACGTCCTGCATGATCCCGAAGAAGATGATCGCGAAGATGAACATCACGACCACGCTCATGACGGACTTCAAACCGTCGCTGAAGAAGTCGGAAAGCTCCTCGAACCTATAGCCCAGGATCAGCGCACCAATCGCTGGGATGAGGGCCATGGGCACGATCGGACTCACCTTGCCGCGAATCAGAATCGCGACGGTGAGAAAGATGATGGCGAGCCCAGCGATGGTGAGCCCGAGGGCTGACTGCATGCCCTATGTCCTGCACGCCTATGTTGCGCGTCACATTGTGACAGAGGTCCCACACTGGAGCACAATCACCCAGCTCACGAGCATTCGTGCGCTCGGCATGAAAAAGCCGGTGCTCCGCCATGACGGGAAACACCGGCTTTTCTGGCTGCACTCACGGCAGCCGACTGAATTCGAAAACCTTAGCGGTTCTTGATCTCCTCAGTTGCCTGCGGGGCAACGTTGAAGAGGTCACCAACGATGCCGAAGTCAGCGATCTCGAAGATCGATGCCTCGTCGTCCTTGTTGACCGCAACGATGGTCTTGGAGGTCTGCATACCAGCCTTGTGCTGGATAGCACCGGAGATACCCAGCGCGATGTACAGGTTCGGAGACACGGTGACACCGGTCTGGCCGACCTGGAACTTGCCCGGGTAGTAGTCTGCGTCAACTGCAGCACGAGATGCGCCAACGGCACCGCCGAGCGCGTCGGCCAGCGGCTCGACGACGTCGGTGAAGCCCTCGGAACCACCCACGCCACGGCCACCGGAGACAACGATCTTCGCCTCAGCCAGGTCCGGACGGTCGCCGGCCTCAGCCGGAGCGAAGCTGGTGATCTTCACAGCGGTCGGGCCAGCGCCCGGCAGCTCGACTGCCTGGATCTCACCGGCAGCGTCCTGTGGCTCCGGATCGATGGAGCCGGCCTGCCAGGTGAAGACCGGGGCCACGCCTGCGGCACCGGAGTCAACGATGTACTCGCCACCGAAGACTGGCTTCTTGGCGTTGCGCTCGGCGTCGATCTCGGTGATGCCGTAGACCGCACCGGAGCCCACGCGAGCAGACACGCGGCCAGCAACCTCGTTGCCGGTAGCGGAAGCAGAGACCAGGACCGGGACCTGCAGGTGAGCGGCGAGCCCGGAGAGGGCGTCGACGGACGGGGTGATGAGCAGAGAGTCAGCCTCGTCGGACTCGGCAGCGTAGATGGTCTCCGCGCCGGCAGCAGCCAGCTCGGACTTCAGGCCCTCAGCGGTGCCCGGCTTGCCAACAACGACGGCGCCAACCTGGCCGAATACGCGACCAGCGGTGATGAGCTCGCGAGTGGAGTTCTGCAGCTCACCTTCAACGTGATCAACCAGTACCAATACGTTGGTCATGGATTTTCCTCTTTCCTAATGTGGCAGGGAATGTCGGGTTATGGAACGTGAAAAGCGGTGAGCTAGATCAGCTTTTCCTTGGCGAGGAACTCGACGAGCTTCTTGCCGCCGTCGCCCTCATCGGTGATCTTTTCACCGGCGGACTTCGGTGGCTTCGGCGTGACGCCAGCGACCGAAGAGGTTGCGTTGCCGCCGCCGACATTCGCCGGATCGACGCCGATGTCGGAGAGGCTGAGCTCCTTGATCTCCTTCTTCTTCGCGGCCATGATGCCCTTGAAGACGGCGAAGCGCGGGGTGTTGGCCTTCTCCGTGACGGAGACGATGGCCGGCGTCGGCGCCTCGAGGCCGAAGATGCCTTCCTCGGTGACGCGCTTACCGGTAACGGTGCCGCCCTCGACAGCCAGCTCCTCCATGTGGGTCAGAGCCGGGATCTGGCGGTACTCGGCCAGCAGGCCCGGGATAGCACCCGCAACACCGTCGGTGGATGCGTTACCAGCGATGATGAGCTCAATGTCCTCGATCTGGTTGAGCGCGTTGCTCAGCGTCCAGGCGGTGCCCAGGACGTCGGAGCCCTCGAGGGCCTCGTCGGTAACCAGAATTGCCTCGTCGCAGCCCAGGGACAGTGCCTTGCGCAGCGCCTCGGTCGCGCGGGTCGGCCCCACGGAGAGCACGATGACGTTGCGAGAGGAGTCTGCTTCCTTCAGCTGGAGCGCAGCCTCGACAGCGTTCTCGTTGATCTCATCGAGAACAGCGTCGGCGCTGTCACGGTCCAGACGGAAGTCGTCCTCACGGAGCTTGCGCTCGGAGTACGTGTCCGGCACCTGCTTAACCAGAACAACGATGTTCGACATGCGTTGGCCTTTCGTGATTGCGTGTTGGTTTCCAGTTCAGCTTAGCTTGAAAAACGTGAGCTTCGCCACAACACATTAATATTTTTCTAGAACCACCCCACCGCAGGGGCCGGGCGTGTCACCGTCCGTTCTACCCAACGGGCACTCCCCGCGCCCGAGCTTTGCGCCAACCGGCAGTGAATTCCAAAGAATTAGTGCTTTTCGGGGGCTACCGCACGGCAAATATAGGCCACCACACCGCTGTTCAATCCGCCCCCGCGCGGCACCGAATTCCGCTCCCCCAACCGCGCAATGACGACCGTGGCCTCACCCTTGCCCTTAAGCTTCAGCTTCGCGCGCAACTGATCCGGATTGATATCCGCCCCACGCACGAGGATCTCCAGCTTGCCGACTCCTCGTTGCTGCAAAGCCTTGCGCAACTGCTTGACCGGCACGGCATCCAGCACCTCGAAGGCCCGCATGCCCGCCGGGATATGGTTCCCCGTGACATAGGCCAGGTTCGGATCCACCAGCCACAGCCCCTCCCTCGCCGCGAAGTGGCGCACCAGCCCGGCGCGGATGATCGCTGCATCCGGCTCCATGATGTAACGGCCAGGCTGGCCCGCACGTGCTGCGACGTCCTCCTCCGCAAGCTCGGGCTCCCAGCTCGCCAGGATGTCCACGCTCTCGTCCTGGCCACCGGTGCGAATCACCACCGCCCTGCGCGCCAGCCCCTCGCTGTCCCGGGCTTCCGGGGACACCAGCCCGGTGGTCACAGCACAGGCCTCCTTGGCCTGACCGTCCACGCTGATGACGTCCACCTGGGCGGCCCAGTCCTCGAGCTCTGCGAAGTCCACGCCCGGTGCGAGTTTCACCATCAGCTCGTGGCCGGGATAGGCCACCACTAGATCCCCGACCGGAGGTTGCATGTCCTCGAGCCGGTGGATCCGCCCCGAGGAGTTGCGCCGAGCCGGGTCCGCAAGAATCACCGGCTGCTCCCCCGGCTCCCCTTCCCAGGGCTCGAGGGCATCGGCCACCCGCACTTCAACGTCTGGGCAGTTCTTGCGAGCCATCGCCACCCGAACGGGGTCAATGTCGGAGCCGGTGCACGTCAGCCCCGCCTCCTGCAACGCCACAAGCTCAGTCCCCATCGAACAGGTGACATCGCGAGCCACCTCCACCCCCAGTACCGCGAGGTGCCGAGCACGGAATCGCGCCACGGCCAGAGGGGTGGACTGCTGGGCGGCATCCTTATCGGTCCACCACCTGGCAGCGAGTTCACCAGGTAGCTTCGCCGCCGCTATCCGCCGGGCTTCCACCAGCTCGGCCACCGCACGGGCGTTCTCACCCCAGGCTTTGCGCAACGCTGCCGTATCGGCCACCACACTGCGCTGGCTGAGCTCAAGCTCGCTGGCCTGCGCGATGGCGGCGTCGGCGTCGGGAGAGGACTGGAGCCACTG
>JBHWRM010000096.1:0-3828 GCA_043426695.1 Corynebacterium sp.
CTTATCGACCTGCTTGGCGGCGCCGCCCTCGTCCTCGTACTCGCAGCTGACCTGCTTCGGGTAGGCCTTCATCGGGCCGTCCGGCAGCGGCGGGTACTGCTGCTCCTCCTGAGCCTGGGTTTCCGTCTGATCCTCGGAGTCCTCGGAGCCCGTGTAGGTGCTGGCGAGGTAGATGCCGCCCACGATCGCGGCCAGGACCACGACGGTGGTCACCATCACGCCGAGCGGCGCGAGCTTGGCCTTGCGCTCGCGGCCTTTGATCGCCTTGTCGAGGTTATCCAGCGCCTCGTCGCGGCGCTGCGCGTTGGGCATCTTGCGCCCAGTGTTCTCACTCACGTGTTGAACCGGTGCCTTTCTTCCTGCGTGATCAGCTTCAGCGTGATCGTGGACGATTCGCGCAGAGCCTGGCTGTGGGGCCGCTGGTCTGCGTAACCTTTCCCATTATGCCCTAAGAAAGCTATTTTCTGACACGATGGGGGCATGAAGAACTCCGAGAACACCGGTGCAGGGGCGCCCGTCCCAACCTTTGAGCTGCTGGGCTTTCCGGCGGGCGCCTTCCAAACCAATTGCTACGTGCTGATCAATACGGACGAGTCCGCAGCACGCGACGACCAGGGGCGCAGGCCCGCCACTGTGGTTGACCCGGGGCACGGCGCCCACAAGGTCATCATCGATGCTGCGGGCGAGCACAATTTTTATGTGGAGTCGATCGTGCTAACCCATGGCCACATCGACCACATGCGAGATGCCGCGGAGTTCGGGGTGCCGGTCCACGTCCACGAATACGATCGTTCGATGCTCGAGGACCCGGGCATGTACACCAATGTCCTCGACTTTGCTCGAATCTTCGACACGGAGAACATGCGGGTCCCGGAGGAGATCCGGAGCCTCGGCGACGAGATCAGCATCGGTGGCCAAACCTTTACCGTCCACCACATGCCGGGGCATTCGCCCGGATCCGTCATGTTCCGCATCCCGGGGCTGATCCTGGGCGGGGACGTCCTCTTCAACGGCGGCGTGGGGCGGACGGACCTGCCTGGTTCGGACCCAGCTGATATGACGCTCTCCCTTAAGCGTCTGTCCGCCGAGTTCGATGACGACGACGTCGTCCTGCCCGGTCACGGTCCGCAGACAACGATCGGTCAGGAGAAGAAGACCAACCCCTTCTTGCACGAGGTGGGGTAGTGCTACGCCCGTGGCGGGCCAGCCACTAAGATCTGGTGGCGTGACTAACTCAGGTGAAAAGAAGTTCCAGCCGCTGCACGCCCCGAAGGGGATTCCGGACTACGTGCCGCCGCAGTCCAGCGAATTCCTGGCTGTGCGCACCGCGTTTCTCGATGCCGCCCACAACGCCGGCTACGAGCACATCGAGCTTCCCGTGTTCGAGGACACCTCGCTGTTCGCCCGCGGCGTGGGGGAGTCCACCGATGTGGTGAGCAAGGAAATGTACACCTTCGCCGACCGGGGTGGTCGCTCCGTGACGCTGCGCCCGGAGGGCACCGCTGGCGTGATGCGTGCGGTGATTCAGCACAACCTTGATCGTGGGCAGCTGCCTGCCAAGCTGGCCTACCACGGTCCGTTTTTCCGCTACGAGCGCCCGCAGGCCGGCCGTTTCCGCCAGCTCCAGCAGGTCGGCGTGGAGGCGATCGGGATCGACGATCCAGCACTGGATGCCGAGGTCATCGCCCTGGCAGACCGCTGCTTCCGCTCCATCGGGCTGGACGGCTTCCGCCTCGAGCTGACGAGCCTGGGGGATAGCACCGATCGCCCGGCATATCGCGCGAAGCTCCAGGAGTTCCTGGCCACGCTGCCGCTGGATGAGGAGACCCAGCGCCGCGCGGAGCTCAACCCCCTGCGAGTGCTGGACGATAAGCGCCCGCAGATGCAGGAGATGCTGCAAGACGCGCCGCTGATGAAGGACCACCTCTCCGATTCCTCCCGTGAGCACTTCGAAACCGTCACCGGCCTGCTGGAGGACATGGGTGTGGCGTACACGATCAACCCGCGCATGGTCCGCGGGCTGGATTACTACACCAAGACCTGCTTCGAGTTCGTCCACGACGGCCTCGGGGCTCAGTCTGGGATCGGCGGTGGCGGTCGCTACGACGGCCTGATGGCTCAGCTCGGCGGCCAGGATCTCTCCGGCATCGGCTTCGGCCTTGGCGTGGACCGAGCCCTGCTGGCGCTCGAAGCGGAGGGCAAGACCGCCTCGACCGGGCGCCGCGTGGACGTGTTCGGCATCCCGATGGGCGATGCCGCGAAGCGCCACATGGTTGGCCTGATCAACGAGCTGCGCGCGGCGGGCGTTGCTGCGGACATGGCCTACGGCAATCGTGGGCTCAAGGGGGCGATGAAGGCAGCCAACCGGGCGAACGCTCAGCTCGCAGTCGTCATCGGTGATCAGGAGCTCGAGGCCGGCACCGTGGCGGTGAAGGACCTGCAGCTCGGGGAGCAGCACGACGTCGCGGTGGCAGACCTGACCACCCACATCCGCCAGCAGCTGGCGTAGTCCCCGGATCACCACGCGGGGCCTTGGACTAAAAAGAACGGCACTGTGCTTTCTCGCACAGTGCCGTTTTCGTCGCCTTGGGCGCTTCGGCCCCCGGAGCGAAGCGCTACTGGGGAGCCTTAGCCGATGGCGTGCGCCCTAGCTGATGGCGCTTAGCGGCGGAAGTTCGCCTCGCAGCTGGCCATTGTTCCGCCCTGGTAGCCGCGCAGGAATGCGTCGACGCGCTGCTGGGAGGAGCCGTGAGTCCACTTCTCCGGGTTGACCGAGCGGCCGGCGGATTTCTGGATCGCATCATCGCCGATGGACTGGGCAGTCTTCACAGCCTGATCCACCTGGTCCTGCGTGATCGGGTCGAGCATCGCATCCGGCCCCTTATCCGCCTGGCTAGCCCACAGGCCCGCGTAGCAGTCGGCCTGCAGCTCCATCTTCACGGCGTTGGAATCCTCACCCGGGTTGTTGTAATCGGAGAGCCCGAGGTTGCCCTCGAGGTGCTGGATGTGGTGCCCGAACTCGTGGGCGACAACATACATCTGGGCGAACGGGCCATCGGACCCACCCATCTGCCGCAGCTGCTTAAAGAATGGCGTCGCGAAGTAGGCGGTCTCATCGCCCGGGCAGTAGAACGGCCCGGACTGGGAGGCATCCGCCGCCCCGCAGGCGGTGTTCAGCTGACCCGAGCCGATGAAGAGACCCGGCTTGGTGTACTGGATATTCGCCTCCTGGGGGAGAGCCTCCTGCCAGAAGTCGTCCAGAACCGTCGCGGTGGCCTGGATGCGGCAGTCGTCGTGCTCGTTGGCGTCTTCGTACGTCTTGCAGTGAGCGAGCGCATTCGAGTCGGTCTGCGGGCCCTGCACATTGTTGGCACCGCCGCCGCCAATGCCTGGGATGCCGCCGCCGCTGTTGAGGAAGAAGATCACCAAACCAGCGATGATGATGCCGGGCAGCCCGAAACGAGCGCCCACCTGACTCACCAACATGTTGATGAGGAAGTTGCCGCCGCCACGGTTGCCGCCGCCGAAGTTGGAGCCCCCGGAATTGCCGCCACCTTGGGCGCGGCCGGAGGAGTCGCCTAGATTTTGATTGAAGGTCACGCCCTAAAGTTTGCCACACTTGGAGATGGACTAAGCTGAAGGGTTGAATTCGACACCCTTTTCAAAGATTGAATGCATCGGAAGGATAAGCGACGTGCTGCGAACCCATCTAGCAGGCGAACTTCGCCCAGGAGACATCGACTCGGAGGTCACCCTCACCGGCTGGGTAGGCCGTCGCCGAGACCACGGTGGCGTGATCTTCATCGACCTGCGCGACCGTTCCGGCGT
>JBHWRM010000097.1:0-8267 GCA_043426695.1 Corynebacterium sp.
TGCCCAGGGACTTGGACATCTTGCGGCCCTGCTCGTCGCGCACCAGGCCGTGCAGGAACACGTCGGTGAACGGGATCTGCGGTCGGCCGTCGACGCCCTCGCCCAGCGGCGAGTTCGGCAGGGTGGCGGCGAAGGTCGAGACCATCATCATGCGCGCGACCCAGAAGAACAGGATGTCGTAGCCGGTGACCAGCACCGACGTCGGGTAGAACTTCGCCAGCTCCGGGGTGGCCTCGGGCCAGCCCATCGTGGAGAACGGCCACAGGGCCGACGAGAACCACGTGTCCAGCACGTCGGGGTCCTGGGTCCAGCCCTCCCCCGCCGGGGCCTCGTCGTCCGGGCCGACGCACACGATCTCGCCCTCGGGGCCGTACCAGATCGGGATGCGGTGGCCCCACCACAGCTGGCGGGAGATGGTCCAGTCGTGCATATTGTCCACCCAGTCGAACCAGCGTGGTTCCTGGGAGGCCGGGTAGATGGTGGTATCGCCTTCGCGGACGGCGTCGCCGGACATCTTCGCCAGCTTCTTGACATCCACCCACCACTGCAGGGAAAGTCGCGGTTCGATCGGCTCACCGGAGCGCTCGGAGTGGCCGACGGAGTGCACGTAGGGATGCTTGCGCGCCACAACGCGACCCTGCTCCTCGAGGGCCAGGCGGATCTTCTCGCGGGCTTCGAAGCGGTCCATGCCGTCGAACTGTGTGCCCGTACCGGAAATGTGGCCAGTCTCGTCGAGCACCACCGGCATCGGCAGGTCGTGGCGCTGCCCCATCGCGAAGTCGTTCGGATCGTGCGCCGGGGTGATTTTCACGGCACCGGTGCCGAACTCCGGGTCCACGTAGTCGTCCGCGATGATGACCATCTCGCGGTCCGGCAGGAATGGGTGCGGCAGCGTGGTGCCGACGAGGTCGGCGTAGCGCTCGTCCTCCGGGTGCACTGCGACGGCCACGTCGCCCAACATCGTCTCCACGCGGGTGGTCGCGACGATGACGTGGGGCTCGTCGTCGTTGAGGGAGCCGTAACGGAGGCTGACCAGCTCGCCCTCGACGTCCTCGTAGTTGACCTCGATGTCGGAGATCGCGGTCTGCAGCACCGGCGACCAGTTAACCATCCGGTTGGCCTGGTAGATCATGCCCTGGTCGAACAGGGCCTTGAAGATCGTCTGGACGGCGCGGGACAGGCCCTCATCCAGGGTGAAGCGCTCGCGGGACCAGTCCACGGAGTCGCCGATTGCGCGCATCTGCTGCTGGATCAGGCCGCCGTATTCGTCCTTCCACTCCCAGACGCGCTCAATGAACTCCTCGCGGCCGTAATCGAAGCGGTCCTTAGATTCGCGCTTCTTCAGGTCGGATTCCACGCGGGTCTGGGTGGCGATACCTGCGTGGTCGGAGCCCGGCAGCCACAGGACCTCGTAGCCCTGCATGCGGCGGCGACGGGACATCGCGTCGATCAGGGTGTGATCCAGCGCGTGGCCCATGTGCAGCCGACCGGTGACGTTCGGCGGCGGCAAGACGATGGAGAACGGCGGCTTATCACTTGCCGCGTCGGCCTTGAAGTAGCCGGCCGAAACCCAGCCTTCGTAGAGCTCCGATTCCACATCGGATGGGTTCCACTGATTGGGCAGCAGCTGCGAACGATCCTCGCCGCGCTGGACACCCTGGGACGTTGCAGGAGTATTGCTGGTCATCGCACCCTGATCACTTACTCGGGGACAAATTCTGTTGAACTCGTCCCAGTGTAGTAGACGGGGCAGACACGGCTGGCAGCTCGTCGGCTAACGCGAGCCACCAGCCTGAGAGGCGATGTGCCGCTAGTCGATGAAGCCAGCCTCGCGCACGGCGGCCAGCTCCTCCTCCAGTTCCTGCTGGGTGCGGGCGATGCGCTGCTTCTGCTCCTCACCCAACTCCAAACCCTGGACGATCTCCCACTCGCCGTTAACGCTGCGGCACGGGAAGCCGAAGACCAGGCCCTCCGGCACGCCGTAGGAACCGTCAGATGGCAGCGCGACGGAGACCCACTCGTCACCCTCGGTACCAAGCAGCCAATCCCGCATGTGATCGATGGCGGCAGAGGCCGCGGAAGCTGCAGAGGAGTGGCCGCGGACCTCGATGATCTCAGCACCTCTCTTGGCCACGCGCGGGATGAACTCCTCACTGATCCACTCCGTGCCCAGCTTCTCGAAGACCGGCTCGCCGGCCGCGCGCAGGGCGGTGGCATCCGGGAACTGGGAGGCCGAGTGGTTGCCCCACACAACCATGCCGGACAGCTCGGAGACCGGGACGTCCAGGCGATCGGCGGCCTGAGACAGCGCGCGGTTGTGGTCCAGGCGCATCATTGCGGTGATGCGGTTCGGCGCGATGCCCTTAGCGTGGGCGGCGAGGATGGCGGCGTTGGTGTTCGCCGGGTTGCCGACCACCAGCACGCGGGCGTTCTGGGCGACCTCGCCTAGCGCCTCACCCTGCGGGCCGAAGATCGCACCGTTAGCGGCGAGCAGATCCGCGCGCTCCTGACCCTTCTGACGCGGCTTCGCACCGACGAGGAAGACGACGTCGGCGTCCTGGAAGCCCTCCTTGGCATCAGTGTGGACGGTGACGTCCCCGAGCAGCGGGAATGCGGCGTCCTTCAGCTCCATAGTCACGCCCTCCGCGGCGCGCTTGGCTGGCTCGATCTCGATGAGACGGAGGTTCACCTTCCGTCCCGGGGAGATCTCGCCTGCTGCCAGGCGGAAAAGGAGGGAGTACGCGATCTGCCCCGCTGCGCCGGTGACCGCCACGTTCAAGGCATCGGAGGTGTTCTGCGAAGTGTTATCAACCATGAGTGAAACCGCCTTTATTCAGGATCGGGGGCACCAACCGGGGGCGATATCCCCCAATTGATCTTTTCGACCCCAGCCTACCCGCGAACAGTCATTACGATGATGGAGAGAAAGTTTTGACTGGAGAGGAATCATGACCGACGACTCAGCTCGCCATCTTCCTCACTCGGTGCACAGGTACGGCCTCAATCCGGTCGACTATGCCCGAGCGATGGAGTGCGCCCTGCCGATCGCCGTGGAGTATGGGACGGATATCCCGAAGGCCCAGCTGGTGGCGATCCAACGCGCCGGTAACCTCCCCGCCAAGCACGCGCTGCTGAGTAATAACCAAGACCTCTACGAGGAAGCGCTCCGCTACGCCCTGGCGACCCTGTGGCCGGCCGAGCCGAAGAAATTTGAGGACGACATCGCCAGCCTAACCCCAGTGCAGGCGGTGCGGCGCCTGGTGCGCGAGACGCTCGCCCGGGCGCAGCGCAATCCGGATTCCATGCGTCTGGTCGCCGCAGAGAACCTCTACAACCGGGCGGACGTGCCGAACCGTATCGACGTGCTGGAACAGTCCCCCGTCATTCTCCAGATTGACCGAGCCCTCCTGCGTGGCCACGACCTCGGCGCCTTCCGCACCGGGGTGTCCGCGGAGGACGTCTACATCCTCATCCTGGGCCTATCCGGTTTCGCCACCTTGCACCGCAACACCTTCTACGCGCTCTATGGGATGGACGTCCGCGAAGCGCACAACGAGTCCGGGGTCACGGAGCTAGCTTGCGACGCCGTCGTCGCCTTCCTCACCACGCCGATGCGGACCAATCAGGATAATTCCTACACCCACTCCTCCCCCTCCGAGATTGTCGGCGAGTCGGTTGCCGCGAGCCTCTACGACTCCGAGGGGATCTGGCAAGAGTAGCCCCTCCGCCAACTGCCCCCACGCGGTACGCCACGTGGGGCGCGGTTGACTGCCCCTTAGAGGCCCTATCCCCCCTTTGCGCCCCGTTAGGCGGAGCGCTTATCCCGCTCGGCGACCTCCTCGTGGGTCAGGCGAGTCGGCTCTGCATCCCCCTTCGCGGCAGCCTCGGTGATCAGCACCTCGGCGATATCTTCCTCCTCGGGGATGGAGTACATGATCGGCAGCAGGATCCGCTCCATGATGGAGCGCAGCCCGCGCGCACCGGTCTCCCGGGCGAGCGCCTGGCGAGCAACCTCGCGCAGCGCACCGTCCTCGAAGGCCAGCTGGACGTTATCCATCTCAAACAGGCGCTGGTACTGGCGCACGAGGGCGTTCTTCGGCTCGGTGAGTACCTGTACCAAAGCGTCCTCGTCCAGGTGTCCGACGTGGGTGACCACCGGCAGGCGGCCGATGACCTCCGGGATCAGCCCAAACTTCACCAGGTCCTCCGGCTCCACGTACTGGAACGGGTCCTTGACCTGATCGTTCTTGGAGGTGACCTCCGCGCCGAACCCCAGGCCCTTCTTGCCGCGGCGATCCTCGATGACCTTCTCCAGGCCCGCGAAGGCACCCGCGACGATAAAGAGCACGTTCTTCGTGTCGAACTGGATGAATTCCTGGTTCGGGTGCTTGCGCCCACCCTGAGGCGGGACGGCAGCGACCGTGCCCTCCAGGATCTTCAGCAGTGCCTGCTGCACGCCCTCACCGGAGACGTCGCGAGTGATGGACGGGTTCTCGGACTTACGGCCGATCTTGTCCACCTCGTCGATGTAAATAATGCCGCGCTGCGCCTTCTCGACGTCGAAGTCCGCGCTCTGCAGCAGCTTCAGCAGGATGTTCTCGACATCCTCGCCCACGTATCCGGCCTCGGTCAGCGAGGTCGCGTCCGCGATGGCGAAGGGGACGTCCAACATGCGTGCGAGGGACTGCGCCAGGTAGGTCTTACCGGAGCCGGTGGGCCCCAGCATGAGGATATTGGACTTCGAGAGCTCGACCTCGTCGTCGTTGCGGCGGGCCAATGCGTTGGCCTCTTCGACCTGAATGCGCTTGTAGTGGTTGTAGACAGCCACCGCGAGGGTTCGCTTCGCTTCACCCTGGCCGATGACGTACTTGTCCAGGAAAGCGGAAATCTCGGACGGGGTTGGCAGCTTCCCCTGCGGTTCCTGCGCGCTGGTGGCTACCAGCTCTTCCTCGATGATCTCGTTGCAGAGTTCGATGCATTCATCGCAAATGTAGACCCCGGGGCCGGCGATGAGTTTGCGGACTTGTTTTTGGCTCTTTCCGCAAAACGAGCACTTCAGCAGCTCTGCGCTTTCTTGCATCTGTGAGAACCAGTCTTTCTGAGAAATTGGTGGTGCTACGGCGGGTATCCAACACTACCCAAAAACCCCGCTGCGCTGACTGAGCAACACTGCGGGGCTTGAGGGGCTGGGCTCACCAGCCCCGGTAGCGGAAACTGTGAGCCAAGGCCTCGCGGAAACTATCGATCGCTACTCCTGAGCGGAGAGCTTCCGGTACTCGAAGACCTGGTCGATGATGCCGTATTCCTTAGCGGCCTCGGCGTCCAGGATCTTGTCTCGATCGGTATCGATGCGGATCTGCTCCTCGGTCTTACCGGTGTGGCGGGCCAGGGTGGTCTCCATGAGCTTGCGCATGCGCTCAATCTCGTTGGCCTGGATCTCCAGGTCGGAAACCTGCCCCTGCACACCGCCGGAGGCCGGCTGGTGGATCAGGACGCGGGCATTCGGCAGCGCGGCGCGCTTACCCGGGGTGCCTGCGGCGAGCAGCACGGCGGCAGCAGAGGCTGCCTGGCCGAGGCACACGGTCTGCACGTCCGGGCGGACGTACTGCATCGTGTCGTAGATGGCCATCAGGCTGGTGAACGAACCACCCGGCGAGTTGATGTACATCGTGATGTCGCGGTCCGGGTCGAGCCCCTCCAGGACAAGAAGCTGAGCCATGATGTCGTTGGCAGCAGCATCGTCCACCTGGGTGCCCAGGAAGATGATCCGCTCTTCGAAGAGCTTGTTGTACGGGTTGGATTCCTTCGCCCCGTAGCTGGAGTGCTCAACGAAGGATGGCAGGATGTAGCGCGATTCTGGCATCTTCATTCTTTACTTCTCCTTCGCAGAGCTGATGACGTGGTCGACGAATCCGTAGTCCTTGGCCTGCTCGGCGGTGAACCAGCGGTCGCGGTCGGAGTCCTTCGTAATCTGCTCGACGGTCTGGCCGGTGAAGCCAGCGATCAGCTCCGCCATCTCACGCTTGGTGTGTGCAAACTGCTCCGCCTGGATGGCAATGTCGGCCGCGGTGCCGCCCACGCCAGCGGAAGGCTGGTGCATCATGATGCGCGCGTGCGGCAGAGCGTAGCGCTTGCCCTTCGTACCCGCGGAGAGCAGGAACTGCCCCATGGATGCGGCCAGGCCCATGCCGTAGGTGGCGATGTCGCAGGGCGCGTACTGCATGGTGTCAAAGATGGCCATACCCGCGGTGACGGAGCCACCTGGCGAGTTGATGTACAGGGAGATGTCCTTCTCCGGGTCCTCCGCGGCCAGCAGCAAAATCTGAGCGCAGAGTTTGTTCGCGATTTCGTCGTCGACCTGGCTACCTAGGAAGATGATGCGCTCGCGCAGCAGGCGCTCGAAGACCGAGTCGTTGAGGTTCATCCCAGCCGTGTCGGCGGACATGAGGCTGCTCGAAAGACTGCTCATTGTGCCCCTTTTCGTTCATTGGTTTATTCTTTGTGGCTTCCACAGTAGCGACTAACCCTCGGGTCGTGCCCTATGAAAAGCCCCTGTTCGCTTTAAGCGCACAGCACCCCCGGAGTATTCCTCCAGGGGTGCTACGTCGAAGCAGTTGCTTCGGTGTCACGACGCCGCCGGTGCTCACCCAAGCCTGTCAGGCGCGACGATCCGGGCGGCTAGCGTGTGCGGGACTTACTTGTCCTCGCTCTTCTTGGCTGCAGCCTTCTTCGTGGTCTTCTTAGCTGCGGCCTTCTTGGTCGTCTTCTTGGCGGTCGACTTCTTGGTGGTCTTCTTCGCCGTGGACTTCTTGGCAGCCTTCTTGGTCGTCTTCTTTGCGGAAGACTTCTTGGCGGCCTTCTTCGGCTTCTCGTCCTTCTTGGCCTCTTCGGCCTTCTCGGACTCCTCCTCGGTGCCGAAGAACTGCTTCGGGTCGATCTCGTTGCCCTCGGAGTCCTTTACGGAGCTCTTGGCGATGTTGATCGCCAGAGCCTTGCCGCGGCGGACGTCAGCGAACAGGCTGCCGATCTGGCCGGCCTGCTGCAGCTGCATGATGAACTGGTTCGGGTCCATGCCGTACTGGGCAGCAGTGAAGCCGATGTGGTCCATCAGCTCCTCCTGGGATACCTCCGGCTGCTCGACGTCAGCCAGGGCGTCCAGGAACAGCTGGGTTCGGACGGAACCCTCAGCGGCCTCGCGAGCATCTTCCTCGAACTTCTCGCGGGTGATGTCCTGGGCTGCGAGCATCTGCTCGAAGACCTTCTCGTCACCACCGAACTGGCTGATGAGCTGCTGGATCTGGCCCTGCACCTGCTCGTCAACCACGGACTGCGGCAGTGGGACCTCGACCTTCTCCAGCGCGGCCTCGAGGACCTTATCGCGGATCTGGCCGGCCTGGCCGTTCTTCAGCTGCTCCTCGACCTGGGTCGCCAGGGAGTCCTTGAGCTCATCCAGGGTGTCGAACTCGGATGCCAGCTGTGCGAAGTCGTCGTCCAGCTCCGGCAGCTCGCGCTCCTTGACGGAACCAACCTTGACGGTGACCTCTGCCTCTTCGTCGGCGTGCTCGCCGGCGACCAGCTTGGAGGTGAAGGTGGACTCCTCGCCGGCCTTCATGCCGATCAGGGCGTCGTCCAGGCCCTCGATGAGGGAGTCGTTGCCAACCTCGTGGGACAGCCCCTCGGTGGTGGCCTCGTCCACGGTCTCGCCGTCAACGGTGGCGGACAGGTCGATGGAGACGAAGTCACCCTTCTTGACCTTGCGATCAACGGACTTCAGGGTGCCGAAGCGAGCCTGGAGGTTCTTCAGCTCGCCCTCGACGGCCTCGTCGTCAGCCTTGATGGCGTCGACCTCAACGGAGATGTCGGAGAAGTCTGGGGCCTCGATCTCCGGACGGACGTCGACCTCGGCGGTGAAGGTGACGGACTCGCCGTCCTTCAGCTCGGTGATGTCGATCTCTGGCTGGCCGAGAGCCTTGACGTCGTGCTCCTCGACGGCCTGGCTGTAACGGGACGGCAGCATTTCGTTGATCACCTGGTCAAGTACCACGCCGCGGCCGAGACGGGTCTCGATGATCTTCGCCGGGACCTTGCCCTTGCGGAAGCCAGGGATGCTGACCTGCTGGCTCAGGGAGGCATACGCCTTGTCGAACTCCGGCTTGAGCTCGTCGAAGGGTACCTCGACGGTGATCTTGGTGCGGGTAGCGCTGAGCTTTTCAACAGAGCTCTTCACGAGTGCACTCTCCTGTGTATTCATGGTTGCTGACGGCCTG
>JBHWRM010000098.1:0-6559 GCA_043426695.1 Corynebacterium sp.
GGTGCCGCACTGACCCAGCGCCCGAGCATCAAGAACGTCAAGATCAAGGGCCGCTCCGCAGGCTCCACCCAGCGCGCCGCCGACTGGATCAAGGAGAACTACCCGCAGCTCGAGGACGTCCGCATCGTCGAGACGGAAGAAGAGGCAATCCGGGACTCCGACATCGTCATCACCGGTACCTCCACCTCCCCGGACGGCCCTTCCGGCTTCCCGTACCTGAAGAAGGAATACCTGAAGCCAGGCGCCCTGCTGCTCATGCCAGCAGCCGCCCGCCTCGACGACGAGTTCGTCCAGTCCGACGACTGCCGCCTCGTCGTCGACTACACCGGCCTCTACGAAGAGTGGTTCAACGAAAACGGGCCGGACGTGACCTACGAGCGCCTGCTCGGCATCCCGGGCAACCGCTGGTGGGACATGAAGGAAGAGGGCACCCTGCCTGCAGACAAGCTCGTCAACATCGGCGACATCGCCTCCGGCAAGGCACCAGGCCGCCAGAACGACGACGAGATCTTCTGCTACTCCATCGGCGGCATGCCCGTCGAGGACGTCGCCTGGGCCACCGACGTCTACGAAAACGCCCTGAAGAAGGGCATCGGCACCAAGCTCAACCTCTGGGACACCCCACGGTTGACCTAAATCCTGCGGCAACAGACCGCACGCAGCAACGCCCGGTCGTCACGGCACTGACCGGGCGTTTTCTCTACCATTGGGAGAGAGAACTAAATAGACAACTGAATAACTGCACGACTTGCACACCACAAACGCCAAGAAGCGAAGTGAAACCCCATGGGTAAGTTCAACCCCGGAAGCGAACACACCACCCCAGAAGGCATCCAGAAGTTCATCCGCGACGAAGAGATCCGCTGGGTGGACGTCCAATTCACCGACGTGCCAGGCATCGAACAGCACCTCACCGTGCCAGCGTCCGCCTTCGACGAAGACGCGATCCAGGAAGGCCTCGCATTCGACGGCTCCTCCATCGCCGGCTACACCAGCGTCGACAACTCCGACATGATGCTGCTGCCCGACCTCGAGACCGCGTTTGTGGACCCCTTCCGCAAGTCCAAGACGCTGAACGTGAAGTTCTTCGTTCACGACCCGCACACCCGCGAGCCATTCAGCCGCGACCCGCGCAACATCGCGCGCAAGGCTGAGCAATACCTCGCGGAACTCGGCTTCGCCGACACCTGCAACTTCGGTGCCGAGGCGGAGTTCTACATCTTCGACTCCGTGCGCTACGACTCCACCACCAACAAGTCCTTCCACGAGGTGGACTCTGTCGAGGGCTGGTGGAACTCCGGAGCGAAGGAGAACCCAGACGGCTCCCGCAACCTGGGCCACAAGGTGCGCACCAAGGGCGGCTACTTCCCCACCGCGCCCTACGACCACATGCAGGACCTCCGCGACGAAATCGGCGAGCACCTGCAGGACGTCGGCTTCGACGTCGAACGCTCCCACCACGAGATGGGCTCCGGCGGACAGCAGGAAATCAACTACCGCTTCAACACCCTCCTGCACGCCGCGGACGACATGCAGACCTTCAAGTACGTCGTGAAGAACACCGCGAAGTTCAACCAGAAGTCCGCCACTTTCATGCCCAAGCCACTCGCCGGCGACGGTGGCTCCGGCATGCACATCCACCAGTCCCTCTGGAAGGACGGCCAGCCGCTGTTCCACGACGAGAACGGTTACGGTGGGCTCTCCGACATGGCCCGCTACTACATCGGCGGCATCCTCAAGCACGCCGGTGCCGTGCTGGCGTTCACGAACCCGACGATGAACTCCTACCACCGCCTGGTGCCGGGCTTCGAGGCGCCGGTGAACCTGGTGTACTCCCAGGAGAACCGCTCCGCCGCGATCCGCATCCCGATCACCGGGTCCAACCCGAAGGCCAAGCGCATCGAGTTCCGCGCGCCGGACCCATCGGGTAACCCGTACCTCGCGTTCACGGCCGCGATGATGGCAGGCCTGGATGGCATCAAGAACCGCATCGAGCCAGGTGATCCAGTGGATAAGGACCTCTACGAGCTGCCGCCGGAGGAACTGAAGGACGTCCCGACCGTGCCGTACTCCCTGGACGGGGCGCTCGAAGCGCTGGAGGAGGATCACGACTTCCTCACCGCCGGGAACGTGTTCACCGAGGACTTGATCGAGGCGCACATCCGCTACAAGTTCGACGAGGAGATCATGCCAGCCCGCCTGCGCCCGACCACGCAGGAGTTCGAGCTGTACTACGACTGCTAGTCGGCTTGGGTTAGTCGGTTTGGGTAGCGCCCCACACCCCGGGGTTAGCGGCCGGGGCCTGGGGCGTTACCCTTCGTGCGTTTTGCAGAGTTTGATGCCGCTACCGCCCCCCTTCATGCGTTTTGCAGCCCCTTTCGTGCGTTTTGCAGAGTTTGATGCCGCTTTTCAGACATTTTCCGGCATCAAACTCTGCTAAACGTTCGGGTGGGCGGAGTTCTTTCGCGGGCCGTTAGTCCGTCGGGACCGCTACGCGCGCCCCGACGTCGGACCCCTTCTTCACGTTGTGTGCGTAGACTCCCGACCCTGGTAGAGATGCCCGGCCCCGGCGATGGCGCGCGGGACGTGGGGCGTTACTATGCCCTGCGTGACTAAGAAGTTTCGGGAACTCCCGCCCCCGGGCCCCGCATGGGGCGGCAGCCTCATGGGCACCTCGATCGTCGCGCGCCTGCTCGTCGAGAAAAACATGATGATTGGCGCGAGCATCTTCGCGGCGATCGCGTGTGTGATCCTTGTGGCGCTGACCATCGGCTTCGCCCGCTACCGGCAGCCGAGCTTCCAACGCACCACCGTGGCCGAGTGGTCGATGTTCTTCATCGGCATTCTCGCGCTCGGGGCTGCGCTTTCTGGACTTACGGACGTCCCCACCTACCGCCTCATCGGCTTCTGGATTGGCGCACCCGTCACCACAGTGACGTGGGCGATCCAGTTATCCCGCTTTTCCGGGAAACCACGGTTCACATGGGGTTTGCCGCTGGTCGGGCCCATGATTTCCGCTTCGGTGTCCGGCTGGTTGGCCCGCGATTACGGGCAGATGTACCACGTCATGGGCACCGCTTTCTTCGTGATGTCGCTGCTCACCGCCGTGCCCGTGTTCGCGCACGTGTACTGGGCAGCGTGGCACGGCGAGGTGGACCTTTCGGGTCCGAACTCCGCGACTGCGTGGGTGCCACTTGGCGTGATCGGGCAGTCCACCACCGCTATGCAGATCCTCTACCCGAGCACGACCTCGGTGTACTACGGCTACGTCGCGCTTGTGCTCGTCGTGCCGCTGGCGATTTTTGCGATGGTGACCTTCTACCCGAACGTGGCGCGCTGGGTGGATTACTCGCCGGCGTGGTGGTCGTGCACCTTCCCGCCGGGCACCATCAGCATGGGCGGGCACCAGGTTGCGCTGGTCAACGGTTCGCAGTGGCTGGACGCGGTCGCGCTGGCTATCCCCTTCCTGCTCCTCGCGCACTGGACGGCTTGCTCGAGCCGCTTCCTCGGCTGGGTTGCTGAGGGCCGCCGCGGCTCAACGGCCTAGCCCTGCCCCCCTCGGCTCCGCTCGGCCCTCTTCCCATGCGTTTTGCAGAGTTGAGTGTCGCTTTTTGGCCGATTTCCGGCATCAAACTCTGCAAAACGCGAGAAGGGATGCGAACGCACTCTGCAAAACGCAAATCAGGTGCGCCAGTCCCCCGCGCCCAAAAACTGAAGCCTTGCCCTTCGCATACCCCCGGGGGTATTCTTGGCGCCAGGCGAGGATCCGTCGAACGCTCCCCGCACAAGCCATCGGCCCCAACTCGGCTGACTGCCTAAAAAACAAGAACCGGGCACTAGACCGAGCAATCCCCATCGTTCCGACCCCACCCCGGCGAAAAGCCGGGCCACCGAAAGGAAACACCATGTGCCGTCCCGTGAAGTGCCGTAACTGCGGAAAGACCACCTGGGCTGGCTGCGGCCAGCACATCGACCAGGTCAAAGCCTCCGTCCCCGCAAACCAGTGGTGCACCTGCACCCGCGAAAACTCCAAGCCCTCCGGCGGATTCCTCGCCGGCCTCATCGGCCGCAAATAAGCCCCAGCTCAAGCCCTACGAACCCGAAGGACTGACAGCCCCATGAACAGCACAAACGCCGCCAACTCCCCCGCCGCCAACGCGAACGCCCCCGCCGGCACCGAAACCGCCACCGAAGCCGCGCCCAACACCACTACCGCGTCCCCGGATACCCCCACCCGTACCGTCATCGTCGGCGGGGTCGCCGGTGGCATGTCCGCCGCCGCCCGTCTGCGCCGCCGTGACGAAACCGCCGAGATCACCGTCCTCGAGTCCTCCGGCCACGTCTCCTTCGCCAACTGCGGCCTGCCGTACTACCTCGGCGGCGTCATCGAGGACCGCAGCTCCCTGCTACTCCAGACCCCGGACTCCCTGCGCGCCCGCTTCAACCTGGACGTCCGCGTCAACACCACCGCCACGCGCATCGACCGCGCGACCAAGACCGTCCACGTCCAACCTGAGCAGGGCGAACCCTACGAACTGAGCTACGACAAGCTCGTCCTCTCCCCCGGCGCGTCCCCCTTCGTCCCGCCGATCCCGGGCATCGAACGGGCCTACACGCTGCGAAATATCGAGGACACCGACGCCATCACCGACGCCCTGAACACCACCCCGCAAACCGCCGTGATCATCGGCGGCGGGTTCATCGGACTCGAGGTCGCGGAGAACTTCGCCCACCGCGGCATCACCACCACCATCATCGAGGCCGGCCCGCAGATCATGGCCCCGCTCGACCCCGAGATGGCGCAGGTCGTGCGAGAACACCTCGAGACCAACGGGGTAGACGTCCTCACCAACGAGCAGGTCAACAACATCACCGCAACCCACGTGGAAACCGCCGCGGGCAGCGCCGTCCCCGCGGACATCGTCATCTCTGCCGTCGGTGTCCGCCCCAACGACGAACTCGCCCGCGCCGCTGGACTGGACGTCGGCGAACGCGGTGGCATCCTCGTCGACGAGCAGTTGCGGACGTCCGATCGGTCCATCTTCGCGCTCGGGGACGCGGCGCTGAAGAAGGACGCCACGTCGGGTGCGGACGTCCTCGTCCCCCTCGCGCAGACCGCGAACCGTCATGGCCGGTTGGTTGCGGACGTCATCGCCGCGGAAAGCCGAGGAGAATCGACCGAACATCTGGCCACAATGCCGGTGAAGGGGACGTCCGTGGTGCAGCTGTTCGGGCTGACCGCCACGGCCGTGGGCTGGAACGAAAAGCGGGCAGCCGCGGAGCTGGGTGGTGCTGATACGGGTGCGAGCGTTGGTGCCGGCGGTGCCGCGCCATTCGGGGTCATCCACCTCCACCCGCTGAACCACGCCGGCTACTACCCCGGGGCTAGTGCGCTGCGGATGAAGCTGATTTACCGCACGGATGACTACCGCATCCTTGGTGCGCAGGTCATCGGGATGGAGGGCGCGGATAAGCGCATCGACGTTATCGCCACCGCCATGCAGGCTGGGCTGAAGGCCTTTGAGCTGGCCGACCTGGAGCTCGCGTATTCCCCACAGGTGGGCTCCGCGAAGGACCCGGTGAATATTGCTGGTTATATCGCGGATAACCGCCGCCACGGGCAGTTGAGCATGCAGTGGCACGAGGTTGAGGCGCTGCAGGAGGCGGGCTGGCTGGTCGTGGACGTGCGCACCCCGGGTGAGTTCGAGCGTGGCGCGATTCCCGGTGCCGTGAATATTCCGGTGGATGAGCTGAGGGAACGCGCCGGTGAGATCCCGGCGGGTGCGAAGGTCATCGCGCAGTGCCAGGTTGGGCTGCGCGGGAACGTGGCCACCCAGCTGCTGGCGAACCGGGGTGTGACGGTCGCTAACCTGGACGGCGGTTATGTCACCTGGAGCTATGGCCAGGCCGCGCAGAAGGAGAATGCACAGTGAAGCTCGAACCCGAGGACGTTGCCGCCGCGACCCGCAGGCTCAAGCGGGCGCGCGGGCAGTTGGACGCGGTGATCCGCATGCTCGAAGAAGGCGTGGACTGCGAGGAGGTCGTCCCGCAGATCACAGCTGCGGCCACCGCCGTGCGCCGGGCGGGTTACCTGGTCATCGCTGAGGGTATGACCAAGTGCCTCACGCAGGCGGACCGAGATGAGCAGCAGGAGCAGCAGCTGCAGAAGATGCTGCTCTCACTGGCCTAGGCCTGCCCCCGCACGGTCTGGCCCCGCGGCCCGTTACGCGCGCTGGGGCTAGCACACAGCCCCACGACGCACTACGTGCGTTTTGCAGAGTTTAATGCCGCTTTTTGGCCGATTTCCGGCATCAAACTCTGCAAAACATGAATGGTTGGGCCGGCCTAGCCCTGGCGGCCCTCGGCCTGCGCCTTGATCTGCCCCTCCAGTGCGCCCTGCATCATGTCGTGCAGCGGCGTCGGCACATCAACGCGGGCAGCCATGCGCCGCACTGCGCCCACCTGCGCATCCAGCTCATTCGGCAACCCATCACGGATATCACGTTGCATCGAGCTAGTCGCGGAATCCGGCTGCTTATCGGTGAGCGCCATCGTCTTC
>JBHWRM010000099.1:0-36272 GCA_043426695.1 Corynebacterium sp.
TTATCGTCCTCGTGGACCTCGGTGCTGACGACGTAGCGGTCACCGGTCTTGACGACCTTGGCGTCGCGCTCCTGCTGATCGGAGGTCTCCCACTCCTTGCCGTCAGCCTTGAGGCTGAGCTCGTCGAGGGTCGGGTTATCCCCGTCAATGATCTCGACCTCGAGCTCGGTAGCGCCATCGCCAGCCTCGTACTTCAGCTCCTGCTGGCCGTCGTCGGTGGTGCGCTTGACCTTCACGGGAGCGAACTCGCCGTCGACAGGCTTGCCGTCCAGCAGGATCTTCGGCTGGCTCAGGTCCGAGTTCTCGTCAGCGGCATCCGTCGTGGAGGTGGATTCGTCTGCCTTCGCGGAGTCCACTGCGTCCCCAGCCTTCTCGGTCGCGGAGCTTGCGGCATCGCCAGCCTGCTCGGTGGCATTGTTGACGGTCTCCTGGCCGGAGTCACCGCACGCTGCCACACCCAGCAGTAGCGCCGGGGCGGCGATAGCGGCGGTCAACGACTTCAGGACGTTGCTCTTAGCAGTATTGGTCATAAGACCACGCTACCAGAGTTTTCCCTTTCCCATCCGAAACCATATCCGAGCACTAGGGCACTCTGGGCGAGCTTTACCCCTTAGACACAGTGCCGAGTTAGATCAGCAAAGAGCCAAAGAGGAATCCGAAAGCCACCGCGAGTGCAATATTCACCACCCCCGGAATCATGAACGGATGGTTGAAAACTGCCTTGCCCACGCGCGTCGAGCCAGTGTCATCCATCTCGACCGCCGCGAGCAGGGTCGGGTACGTCGGCAGCACAAAGAGTGCGGACACGGCCGGGAAGGCCGCGATCGCTGCCACGGGACCGACGCCCAGCGCCAGTGCCGTGGGCATGAGAGCCTTTGCCGTCGCGGCCTGCGAGTACAACAGCGCCGCCGCGAAGAAGAGAACAACGGCGAGCAGCCACGGCTTGGTGCTGAGGGTTGCCCCGGCAACATCCGTGATCTCGTCGAGATGAGCGTTGACGAAGGTCGTTCCCAACCAAGCCACACCAAGGACACACACGCAGGCGGACATCCCAGAGCGGAAGGTCGCCATCTCCAGGATGCGGCCCGGCTCCACGCGGCAGAACACCGTGATAGCCATCGCAGCAGCAAGCATGATCGACATAATCGCCTCGGTGCGTGGCAACGTCGGATCCGCAATGGTCTGCAGGTTATCCGAAATCAACGCCGCATAGCTGACCACGGCGACGATGGCGAGCAAGAAGATCAGCACCGAGGCCTTGGCACCCGGCTTCTCGGTGTACCGCACCTTCCCCCGGAACTTCACCAGGCCCTTTTCCTTGCGCTCCAGGTAGACGGGATCCTCCGCCAGCGGCGTACCGAGCCAGTTGGCAACAAAGCTGGTGATAATGACCGCGAGGAAGGTCGAGGGAATCGCAACCCCAAGCAATGTCAGGTACCCCACCCCCATCGGCTCCAGGATGGATGCCAGGAACACCACGGCAGCCGAAATCGGGCTAGCGGTGATAGCCATCTGCGAGGCCACGACCGCGATCGATAGCGGCCGCGACGGGCGAATCTCGTTTTCCTTGGCCACCTCCGTGACCACCGGCAATGCAGCAAAGGCAGTGTGCCCAGTGCCAGCGAAAAGCGTGAGGAAATAGGTGACCATCGGAGCGAAGAGCGTGATGCGCTTCGGCTGCTTGCGCAGCAGTTTATCGGTCTGCGCGACGAGCCAGTCCATGCCGCCAGCCGCCTGCATCGCGGCGATGGCAGCAATGACGGACATGATGATGCCGATGACGTCGAAGGGAATATCCTCGCCAGTCACCGGCGCGCCAGCGATCGCCAGGGCGATCACTCCCAGGCCGCCGGCAGCACCGATCGCAATGGACCCATACCTCGCACCGAGCACAATGGCGGCGAGGACGATCAGCAGGTGAACCCAAATCATGGTGGCATTTCTTTCAACTCAACGAGGGATCGGCTTCCATCCGCTCACCGGCCGCAGTACCAAAGCGGCGCAGATGGAAGTTCACAAAACCTTATGAACGGCGCAGTTCTGGGATGAAATGCGTCCCCGGGAGCCCGAGAATAACACGATAAATAAAGTCTGCCGATCCCGACAAAAACAGGACGAACATAATGTGCGAGCCGTCACTTTGATGAAAATAGAGAAACGCAATAAGCGCTCAAAAGCCATCTAATAAACGACATCACCGCAGTTCAGCAAGTCTTTTCTTCGAACAACGACGCGACAACCGGGAAGCTTCCCAACAAAGTCAGGACCTGGAAAAATGATCCCGATAACAACAGTGATAAATCACCATTTATCCATGGTTGCGGAAACGTCACGGTTGCCGTAATTCCAGGCAGCTTTTTTTAGGAATACCCCCAGGAAGCTCCTCACATCGCCCCAGAGCTCTCGACGGCAACTCCCCCGCTCTGCGGCTGTGCAGCTCGCCTGACCGGGCCATCGCCTACCTGAGCCCTCTGGGCCGTCGTCACCACCGACTCAGCCAGGCAGAAGCAAGGACAACCGGTTGCCTGCTAGCCTGGAGGCATTCATAAAGAGAAGGCGAGAGACAAGCTCGATGACCCTTCAGCAACCTACCGAGGCGCAAGGTGCTCCAGCTTGAACGATGAGTCTTCTTTTTATGTTGTCTTCCAGCCAATCAACATCAAGGAGAAGATATGCGGGGCGAGATTTTTTACGACATCGGCGAGCTCAAATATTCCGGTGGCACGACTACCGACCCACAGACGGGGGACGTCTACCGCGAGGGCCACGGAATCGAATACTTCGAAGACGGCACGCCCAAAAAGGTCGGCGTATTTCAACGCCGGGGATTAATCCACGGCTGCGAGTTTTACCCCAGTGGTCGACTTAAATCCGTCGCAAGCTACAACGATCCGGAGGACGGGCAATATTACGGGCCCTCCTACCCCGTGGCCGGGACCTTCTTCGACGAGGAAGGTCAGATTCTCTACTCCGGACCGTTCACCATCTCTCGGTCTGGGATCGGCTGGCCGCGCGTGGTCGAACCCGAGGGCTACGGGCCCCTGGACTAGGGGCGGCCCCAGAATTCCACTGTGAGACAGCTCGCTGAGGTGTTTCCCCCTAAAAGGGAAACAAAATAGTCACTAAAGGGGCAGCGCCACGAGCGTTACGCGCCTTTCGGGGGGCTCCCCGAGGAGACCACGGATCACATAATCCGCCAGTTAAATTGCGTTGATACGACAAAACCCCAGCTCATTTCTGAACTGGGGCTGATGTCAATCGTGGAGCCGGCGGGAATTGAACCCGCGTCCTTCGCGACTTCGCCAGGGCTTCTCCGTGCGCAGTTCGCTCTCATCTCTGCTCGACTCTCCGGGTCACGCGAACCAGCCCGGATGATGAGCCCAGTCACTCTAAGATGTCCCGTGCAGCTCGAGTGACCAAGCTGCACAGCAAGCCTCTTTAAACGATGCCGGGTGCTAAGCCAGAGGCTAGCTTAGGCCGACAGACACGCGGTCGCTGAATTAGGCAGCGAGGGCGTAGTCGCGCTGAGTGTTCTCGGCGCTTAGAAATCGCAGCGACGCTCACGGTGGTCATCTGCCTTCACCGGCACGCTTCCCCTAGCTCAATGCACGAAGTCGAAACCATGTCGGCCCCATACAAGCCTGCTGCGGAAGTTGCGTCTCAGCAGGATGGTTCAGATTACTGCATTTTCCGCTTTTCGTAAAGCGCGTGCGATGCCGCCGCCATCTTTTGCTGCTGCCAGTGCAGCTTTTCCTTCTGAGACCGTCGGGCATTGCGCACCGCAATGATTCCTACGACGACCCCCACCACGATGGGCAGCCAGAACTTCGGGTGGTCCAGCAACCACACGAGCCAGTCCGGCAGCTCGGGCAGGCTCGGCAGGTTGATCTGCGGCCACGGGATTGTGGGCCAGTTGATATCCGGCCATGGGATCTTTGGGAGCCGGATTTGGGGCCAGGGAATCTCCGGCCAATTGATATCCGGTATCAGCCGTTGAAGAAACTCGATGATCGGGACCAGCAGAGCAGCGACGATCTTTCCCAGGATCGGTACAACAAGAAAGGCGAAGATCGCCCAACCACTCTTACCGAGCCCGCCGAGCAGCGGATAGAGCCACCGTCGGACGGGCGAGGCCTCCATCTTCGCGGCACGTTTCGCAGCTGGAGTGCCCGCCGGCGGGTCGAAGAAGATGAAGGAGTCCTTGGTTTTCACCCCGACTTGGATGAGGTGCCGGTCGAAAGCTGCGGTATCCAACTTCAGCATCGCAGGGGCCGCGGATCCCCCGGGGCCCAGAACATCGGAGAACTCTCCGTCGACCATCCGCTTGGGGGCTCTCCCCGCCGGTGTCAGCCGGACCTTGCGCTGACTCAGGCTGCGCTCCCGGTAGACGGGCACGCCTTGCTGTAACACGACCACCGCAGGTGCCTCATACTCGAGGAACGCCTCCAACTTCTCGGCGATCCTTCCCCGTGCCCCATCATCAGGGCCTTCTTTCTCCCCCTCAGTTCCAGCTGCGGCCTGCTGCTCAGTTGGCCGCGGCGCGGGCAATTCCCCCACCTCGACCTTTGCCCCGCCATCGGGCACCTCAAGTTCGACGAAGCCGTCGGAGCTGGCCGCCGCACCAGGGTCAGCATCGTCCTTCTTGAGGAGCGGAAAACCCGGGTCAACGCGCCGGAGCTCGGCCGGCTGGCCGACGCACACCGCAATCAAGCCCAGGCTCGGGTGAGTAATCCGCCAGTGTTCCACGGCGGTTCTCCCTTCGTCTCGAAGCCGGCGGCGCCTAGCCCTTCATCCCCTTAATCTTGCGGCCCAGCTCGCGAACCACCTCACGCTCCTCGGTGCGGCGCTTGATGTCCTGGCGCTTGTCGTAGTCCTGCTTACCGCGGGCCAGCGCGAGCTCGCACTTCAAGCGACCATCGACGAAGTACAGCTGCAGCGGAACCAGCGTGTGGTTGCCGTCGCGAACCTTGCCCATCAGCGAGTCGATCTCGCGGCGGTGCAGCAGCAGCTTACGCACGCGACGCGGGGTGTGGTTCCAGAAGTTGCCGCGGGAGTACTCCGGGATGTGCAGTCCCCTCAGCCAGACCTCCCCAGCATCGATGGTGGCATAAGCGTCCACGAGGCTAGCCTTGCCCTCCCGCAGGGCCTTGACCTCCGTTCCAACGAGAACCACGCCGCACTCGTAGGTGTCGAGGATGTGGTAATCGTGACGTGCCTTGCGGTTGGTAGCAATGACGGCCGGGCCCCCGCCACGTGGTGCGGAGGCCTTCTTCCCCTTCGATCTCCCCGAATCCACCGGGGTGCTCTTCTTAGCCATGATTGCTCACACGTTACCAGCCACGCTTCCCGCGTAGCAGCCGAGCCGAGGCCCCATGCCACCGGCTAAGCGGAGACGGGCCAACCGACCCATCAGCCAACCCTCCACTCAGGTGGCTAGTTCTTGACGTACCAGCGCAGCGTGATCTGCGCGGTAATCGCAGCCACCGCAGCACCAATGATCACCAAGATCGGGGCCATAAGCCAGATATCGGCGGTAGTGATCTTCGCCACCAGGTTTGCTCGGTAGACCGAGTCCAGCGCCTTATCCACAACCAGCGCCTTGCCGGCAAGCATTCCGCCCACCGCGATAACAGCACCGATCACCGCACCGATGATGGCCTCCAGCACGAACGGCGCCTGGGTGTACCAACGGGACGCACCCACCATGCGCATGATGCTGATTTCCTCCCGGCGCGAGTACGCCGCGATCTGCACCATGTTCACGATCAGGAAGATCGCCGCAACTGCCTGGACAGCAGCGACGAAGAACGCCGCGTTACGGATGGAGTCCAGGTTGCGGGTCGCCGCCTGCAGGTCTTCACCCTGGTCGACGACATCCTGCACCACCGGGTTATCGCGCACCGCGTCGATCGGTGCGGTGTCGGTCGGATCCTCCAGTCGGACGTGGAAAGCCGCCGGGAAGGCATCCTTGCTGGTCTGCTCAACCAGGCGCGGGTCGGAGTCCTGGAATAGTTCCACGAAGCGGTCATAGGACTGCTGCTTATTGCGGAAGGTGACGGACTTGATGCCCTCGTCGCCCTCCAGCTGCTCACGGAGCTTGGCGCACTCCGGCTTGGCGCACTCCGGGTCCTCGGCAGAGACCTCGTCCTTGAGCTGCACCATGACCTCGATGCGGTCGATGTAAATGTCTTTGGTGCGCTCGGTCATCGTGGTCATGAGGACACCGGTGGCCAGCAGCGCCAGCGAGATCGCGGTGGTGATGATCATCGCGATCGTCATGGTGGCATTGCGGGTTAGTCCACCAAAGGCCTCGCGGGTGATGAAGTTGCTTCGCATACTTATTTAAACCTTCCTCGTTGCCCCGGTTTAGTGACCGACGCCGTACATACCGCGGGCGTCGTCGCGCACGAGCTCGCCGTTGTGCAGTTCGATGACACGCTTGCGCATGGAGTCGACGGCGACGTCGTCGTGGGTGGACATAACGACGGTGGTGCCCTGCTGGTTGATGCGGTTGAGCAGGTTCATGATCTCGGCGGAGGTATCCGGGTCGAGGTTTCCGGTCGGCTCATCGGCGAGCAGGACGAGCGGGCGGTTGACGGAGGCGCGGGCGATGGCGACGCGCTGCTGCTCACCGCCGGAGAGTTCGTGCGGGAAGCGGTTCTCTTTGCCCTGCAGGCCCACGGTTTCGAGGGCAGCCGGCACCAACTTCTCGATGTCCGGGCGCTTCTTGCCGATCACCTCGAGGGCGAAAGCGACGTTTTCGAAGACCGTCTTCTTCTGGAGCAGGCGGAAGTCTTGGAAGACGTAGCCGATGCGCTGGCGCAGCTTCGGGACTTCCTTATCCTTCAGCGCGTTGACGTGGAACCCGGCGACATGCAGGTCACCAGAGTCCAGCGCCTCTTCGCGGACCATGAGCTGCAGAAAAGTAGACTTTCCGGAGCCGGAAGGGCCAATAAGAAAGACAAACTCGCCCTTTTCGATCTCTGCGGAAATATTCTGGAGCGCAGGCCGGGTTGAGGTCCGGTAGCTCTTGGAAACGTTATCGAAAGTGATCACGGCTCTAACCTTAGCGAACCAAAGGTGAAACTGTTATAGAAGGGAAGCGTGTGACTGCCGAGAAGACAGAGAACAAGCACAGCGACCAGAAAACCGAACGCAGCGACAATCACCAGGAGGAGCACGCACCCGAGAAGGTCGGCGGCTTCCTCGGCTGGGTGGAGCGAGTCGGCAATAAGCTGCCAGAGCCGTTTTGGCTCTTCGTCATCATTGGTGGGCTGGTCCTCGTCAGCTCCTGGCTGGGCTCGCTGGCCGGGCTGAGCGCGAAGGACCCCGAATCCGGCGAAACCGTCGCCGTGAAGAACCTGCTCTCCGCCGAGGGCTTGTCTTCCATCGTCTCCAACGCGGTCGAGAATTACACGAGCTTCCCGCCGCTCGGTCTGATCATCACGGTGATGCTGGGCGTGGCTATCGCGGAGCACTCCGGCCTGATCGCTTCAGCGGTGCGCGCCGTGGTGAGCAAGGTGGGACCGAAGAGTCTCACCTTCGTCGTGGCACTGGCTGGTGTGACCGGCTCCGTCGCCTCGGATGCCGTCTACGTCATCCTCATCCCCATCGGTGCGATGAGCTTCCGCGCGATGGGCCGCTCCCCCATCGTCGGCGCAATGGTCGCCTTCGCTGCATCCTCCGCCGGCTTCAACTCCTCGCTCGTCCTCAACATCACGGACGTGCTGCTCGCGGGTATCTCCACCTCGGCCGCCAACATCGCGGATGCCGAGTACGTGGTCTCCCCGCTGGCTAATTACTTCTTCGTGATGGCTTCCGCGGTCGTCCTCGCACTGATCATCACCGCAGTCACGGAGCTCTACATCAACAAGAAGGCCCTCGAGCTGGTCGACCACGACCGGATCAACTACGAGGAGCTGACCTTTGGCAACGCCGAGCACGTCGACTCTGAAGGCAGCACGGCGCTCGACAAAGATGCCAAGGACATGACGAAGGACGAGCTGGAGGAGGACCTCGCCCTCAGCGAGAAGGAGATCCGAGCCCTGAAGTGGACCGGGGTCGCCGCCGTCGTCTTCTTCGCGGCCTACTTTGCCGCCCTCTTTGTCCCGGGTTCCCCGCTGCAGGGCGAGGGCGGCGCGGTAATGGAAAGCCCCCTGATTACCGACGTCGGTGTCCCCATCGCAGCCGGCTTCTTCCTGCTCGGCGTGGTCTACGGCTTGGTCGCCAAGACCCTGACGAAGTGGCACCAGGTCCCGGAGTGGATGGCCCGCGGGTTGAAGACGCTGCTGCCGATGATGGTGCTCTTCTTCGCCGTCGCCCAGTTCCTGGCGTGGTTCACCGAGTCCAATCTGGGCTCCTGGACTGCGATTACCGGCGCGGAATTCCTGCAGAAGGCAAATCTTCCCCCGCTGCTGCTCTTCGGCCTCTTCGTCCTGCTGGTCGCGGCCCTGAACCTGCTGATCACCTCGGGCTCTGCGCAGTGGGCGCTGATGGCCCCGATCGTGGTGCCGATGTTCATGTACCTGGGCTACGCCCCTGAGGTCACCCAGATGCTCTTCCGCATGGGTGATTCGCCGTCGAACATCATCACCCCGATGAGCCCCTACTTCGCGCTGGCGCTGACCTTTTTGCAGCGTTACTACTCGCGCTCGGGCATCGGCACGCTGATGTCGCTCGCGCTGCCCTATGCGACGGCGATGCTCATTGGCTGGTTCCTCTTCTTCGTCGTCTGGTGGCTGCTCGGCATCCCGCTGGGCCCGGGCACCCCGATGGACTACCCGGCCTAAACGCACGGTCCCGCCGGATCTTCTTCCGGCGAAAACCCCTCACACCGCGCACTCCCCCGCACCTGGGGCGTGCGCGGTTTTTATTTCACTTGCTGAAACAACCCCGAAAAGGGCGTAGATTTGGGTCATGTGTAACGACACGGCCTCCTCCGCGCAGTGCAGCGCCGGGCGCATCGCCCGGTACAGCACCCAGTACCGCGGTGCGCTGAGCCGAGTCACTGAAACCCGGCTGAGCGCGCTGTCTCGCGATCGTCGCCGCCGTCCCGGCGACCGCCCGCCGGTTCTCGCTGTCTAAGACCGCCCCTGCCCCGGCAGCCGGTCCCCCCTCCCCCCTTGCCCATCCCATTCGAGGCCTTCTTTGGGCTCCCCGAAAACTGCAGTGGAGCCAGGCCGCAACGGGAAACCCTCACACAGAGAGACAGCGACCATGACTTACTACAAGGAGAACAGCAAAAACACCGCGCACCAGGACCTCGCGCCGAACAGGGACATGGAGGGCCTCGTCGACGTCGCCATCGAACAAGCCGACACCTGGCTGGAGGTCAAGGAAACCGCCCCGGCCACAAAGCAGCTGGCCGACATGGTTCACGACCCGCACGGCGTGGAGTTCACCTTCAGCTTCGTCGACCGCGTAGCCCGACCGGAGGACAACAGGGTCGCGGCCGAAGAATTCGCGAAAATTGCCTCCCCCTTCAAGCGCACCGACCCGGCCCCGGAGTTCCTCGGTCTGATCGACACGATTCTGGTCACGGCGGGCTCGATCGCAGCCCCCATCCTGCCAAACGTCGTGATGCCCATCGCGCGAAAGTACCTGCGCACCACCGTCGGCCACCTGGTGCTGGACGCCGGCTCCGAGACGTTGGACGCGATGCTCGACGACGCCCGGGAGAAGGGCTTCACGCTCAACCTCAACCTGCTGGGCGAGGCCGTCCTCGGCGAGGCAGAGGCTAAGCGACGCCTGCAGCAGACCATCGACCTGATTCGGAACCCGAAGGTGGAGTACGTCTCCGTCAAGGCCAGCTCCGTGGTTTCCCAGCTCAACCACTGGGACTTCCGCGGCTCCGTTGACCGGCTGAAGGACCGCCTGCGTCCCCTCTACCGGGAAGCCAAGCGCGCAGGCCAGGGACGATCCGGAAAGCCGACCTTCGTCAACCTCGACATGGAGGCCTACGAGGACCTCGACCTCACGCTGGAACTGTTCACCGAACTTTTCGCCGAGGAGGAGTTCCTCGACCTGGAGGTCGGCATCGTGCTGCAGGCCTACCTGCCGGACTCCTTCGAGGCGCTCCAGCGACTGACTGAGTTCGCGAAGCAGCGCGTGGCCCTGGGTGGCGCGAAGATCAAGGTGCGCCTGGTCAAGGGCGCGAACCTCTCGATGGAACGGGTGGATGCGGAGATGCACAACTGGCCGCAGACCCCCTACCTCACGAAAGCGGAGGTGGACGCCAACTACCTGCGCCTGATCGACTGGGTCCTCAACGCCGAGAACGCAGAGGCCATTCGCATCGGTGTGGCCAGCCACAACGTCTATCACGTGGCACTCGCCCACAAGCTCGCCGAACAGCGGGGCGTGGCCGAGCAGCTGGACATCGAGATGCTGCAGGGCATGGCCCCAGCCCAGGCCAGCGAGGTGCAAAAGAAAACCGGCAACCTGATCCTCTACACGCCGGTCGTCCGCAAGGAGGACTTCGACGTCGCCGTCTCCTACTTGGTCCGCCGCCTGGAGGAAAACGGTGCGAAGCAGAACTTCCTCTACGCGCTGTTCACCCCGGAGGAGGACGACGACACCGGCCTGACGCCGATGGAAAACCAGGAGGAGCGCTTCCGGGATGCCGTCGCCGACCGCTGGGCGACCTACCACGGGCCGCGCCGCACCCAGGACCGCATCCAGGAGGCCAAGGACAAGGTTGGTGCCACGGGCGGCTCGATCCCAGGCAACTTCCTCAACGAGCCGGATACCGATCCCGCCCTGGCGCAGAACCGCGAATGGGCTCGGAGCCTGCTCACCCCGGAGGCCGACCCCGGCCCGGCGCAGTCCCCACTGGTGACCGACCCGGAGAAGATCGACCAGGCCGTGCAGCGCGCACTCGAGGCCCACGACGGTGCGTGGGGGCAGAAGACCGGTGCGGAGCGCGCCGAGCTGCTCGATAAGGTCGCCGATTCCCTGGCGAACTACCGCGGCCGCCTGATCTCCGCCGCGGCTTTCGAGGCCGATAAAACGATCGCGGAGTCCGACCCGGAGATCTCCGAGGCCATCGACATGGCGCACTACTACGCAGAGTCTGCCCGCCAGCTCGACCGGCACCGCGGGTCGACCTTCACCCCGTACAAGGTCGTCGTGGTCACCCCACCGTGGAACTTCCCCGTGGCGATCCCGGTCGGTGGTGTGACGGCCGCGCTCGCCGCCGGTGCCGCCGTGATCCTCAAGCCCGCGCCGCAGGTGCTGCGCATCGCCGAGGTCTTCGTCGATGCCATGCGGGAGGCCGGCGTGGGCGAAGACCTGCTGCAGCTGGTCAACGCCGACGAGGACGAGGCCGGCAAGCGCCTGATCAGCCACCCGGATGTGGAGTCCGTGATCCTCACGGGAGCCTCGGAGACCGCGCAGTTATTCCGCAGCTGGGACCCCCGCAAGGTCCTCAACGCGGAAACCTCCGGCAAGAACGCCATCATCGTCACCCCGGCTGCGGACCCGGACCTGGCGGTGGAGGATATCTACCAGTCCGCCTTCGGCAACGCCGGACAGAAGTGCTCCGCAGCCTCCTTGATCATCACCGTGGGCTCGATGTCCAAGAACAAGCGCTTCATGAACCAGCTGGTCGATGCCGTGGAGTCCATCAAGGTGGGTCGCGGAACCGACATCTCCACGTACATGAACGGCATCATCGAGGCCCCCGGCGAGAAGCTGGACCGAGCGCTACGCAAGCTCGATAAGGGCGAGAAGTGGCTGGTCAAGCCGAAGCAGCTGGACGAGACCGGCACACTGTGGAGCCCGGGCATTCGCGATAACGTGCAGCCGGGAAGTTGGTACCACAAGAACGAGGCCTTCGGCCCGGTCACGGGCATCATGCATGCCAAGGACCTGGACGAAGCGCTCGAGTGGCAGAACTCCACGGGCTTCGCTCTGACCGGCGGCATCCACACCATCGACCGGGACGAGACCGCCTACTGGCGCGAGCGGGTCGAGGTGGGCAATGCCTACGTGGAGCGCGGCATCACCGGCGCCATCGTGCAGCGCCAGTCCTTCGGCGGCTGGAAGGGCTCCTCCATTGGCTCCGGGGCGAAGGCGGGCGGCCCGAATTACGTCGCCCAGCAGGGCGTGTGGACCGAAGGCAATGTCGAGGAGCTGACCTCCGGGACGGTCGAGCCGCACATCACCCAGATGCTGCGCGAGTTCCGCGGGCTGGGTTCCCCGGTTCTGGAGGACTCGGATCACGAGTGGCTCCGTCGGGCGGCGGAGTCCGATGCCCATGCCATGGCCGTCGAGTTCGGCGTCGAGCACGACAAGTCGGCGATGGTCGTGGAGTCCAACGTGTTCCGCTACAAACCACTGCTGGAGCCGCTGCGCGTCCGCGTCAACGCCGACGCCAAGGCACGCGACGTCCTGCGCCTACAGCTAGGGGCGGCGGTCACCGGCACGGAGCTGGATATCTCGGCCTCCGAGGAGGTGGCAGCGCAGTTCGGCGAGTTGGGCAAGAGCTTCCGGGTCGCCAGCGACCTGGTGTTCGCCGCAGAGATCTCGAAGGCCGCGAACTCCCGCATCCGCTCCCTCGGTGAGAGCCCGGACTCCTTCTACGAGGCGGCGGTCGACTCGAATTCGAAGATCTTCGACCAGCCGGTGCTACCGGATGGCCACCGTGAGCTGCTGACGATGCTGTTGGAGCAGAACATCGCTACCACCGAGCACCGCTTCGGCTACATCCACGGGCTGACGCCTTAGGCGCCCTCCTCCTGCTGCTGCGCCATGCGCCAGCGGATGCCGGCCTCGATGAGCCCGTCGAGGTCGCCGTCGAGGACCTTCTGCGGGTCCCCGACCTCGTACTCGGTGCGCAGGTCCTTGACCATCTGGTACGGGTGCAGCACGTAGGAACGCATCTGGTTGCCCCAGGAGGCGTTGCCGCCTGCGCCGAGGGCATCCATTTCGGCCTTCTCCTCCTGGCGCTTCTTCTCCAGCAGCTTGGCCTGCAGCACGCGCATGGCGGAGGCCTTGTTCTGGATCTGGGACTTCTCGTTCTGGCAGGTCACGACGATGCCGGTCGGAATGTGGGTCAGGCGCACCGCGGAATCCGTGGTGTTCACGGACTGCCCGCCCGGACCAGAGGAGCGGTAGACGTCCACGCGGACATCCGCGTCCGGCACCTCGATAGAGTCCGTCTGCTCCACAACGGGCAAGACCTCCACCTCGGCGAAGCTGGTCTGTCGGCGCCCCTGGTTATCGAAGGGGCTGATGCGCACCAGGCGGTGGGCGCCCTGCTCCACGGAGAGCGTGCCGTACATGTAATCGCCGTGGATGACGAAGGTCGCGGACTTAATACCCGCCTCCTCCGCATAGGAGATGTCGTAGATATCCACCTTGTGGCCGTGCTGCTCGGCCCAGCGGGTGTACATGCGCAGCAGCATCTCCGCCCAGTCCGCGGCATCCACGCCACCGGCGCCGGAACGGATGTTGACGAGCGCCTCGCGCTGGTCGTACTCGCTGGAGAGCATGGTGGTGATCTCCAAGGATTCGATGGCGGCCCGCAGCGCCGAGCGCTCCTCCTCCGCCATCGCAACGGCATCCTCGGCCGCCGCGGGGTCTTCCGCGGCCTCTTCCTCGGCCATGTTGTAGAGCACCGGGAGGTCCTCGAGCCGCTGGCGCAGTTCGCGAATCTTCTTCAGCTTGGCTTGCACGCGGGAGAGCTCCGAAGTGACCTGCTGGGCGTGATCCGGATCGTCCCACAGCGAGGGGTCGGCGGCTTGATCCTCCAGTTCGCGGGCGCGCGAGTCCAGCTCGTCGAGGTCCAACACCCGCTCGATGGTGGTCAGGGTGCCTTCCAGGTCTTTCAGATCAGAGCTCACATCCGGTTGCATAGTGCGCAAGTCTACCCGGCAGTGTGCACAATGGGATGTATGGCTAAGGCAAAGAATACGTCCACCTCCACCGGCAACTCCCCGGTGCCGGAGGAGATGCTCAACGCGATCATCAAGACCTTCATCGTCGCGCACGTCGACGACACCGATAACCACCTCGCCCAGGCGCTGGTGTATAACGCCGCCCGTCTGGCGTGGCGCATGCGCGCCTCCGGGCTGGAGACGGAGACGAAGACCTCCATCTCCGACGTCGTCACCGCCGCTGACCGCGCCGCCGAGAAGTTCATCACCGACGCGCTGGCGAC
The DNA here is from genome assembly GCA_043426695.1 of Corynebacterium sp. Classification (GTDB taxonomy): domain Bacteria; phylum Actinomycetota; class Actinomycetes; order Mycobacteriales; family Mycobacteriaceae; genus Corynebacterium. The sequence continues at coordinate 14,162 of JBHWRM010000099.1, forward strand.
GATCCGCCCGGAGGATGGGGTCCTTGGTGAGGAAGGCACCCGGCGCGAAGGCACGAGCGGGCGGACCTGGGTGATCGATCCCGTTGACGGGACCTATAACTTCACCACCGGCTCGGACTACTGGTGCTCCGCGCTGGCCTTGGTGGAAGGTGATCCGAAAAACCCGGAGAAGATCATCTTCGGCGCGGTCCACCGCCCCGCGATGGGATACACCTGGTTCGGTGGCCCGGAGATCCCCACCACCCGCGACGCCCAGCCGGTCCCGGAATTCAAGAACACCCCCGCGGAACGCACCGTGGTCGCCACCTACCTACACCCGCCGCTGTTTTCCGTGCCGGAGGTTCGGGACGCCTGGATCGCGGTGACCGGCAACTTCGCGACCGTCCGCATGCTCGGCTCGGCCTCCGTGGATCTGGCGGGCGTGGCCTCCGGGGAACTTGGCTGCTGGATTCAGGACTCCGTGGCTGCCTGGGACTGGCTGCCGGGCCGGGCTCTCGTGGAGGGCGCCGGCGGAGTGGCCGAGCAGATCGAGGCGGCAGGCAAGACGTGGTCGGTGGCCGGCACCGAGTCAGCGGTGGCGAGCGTTAAAGCTGCGCTCATCGGCAGTTAGTTTTTGAGGCTAAGATCCAGGGCATGAGCACCACATACTCCGATGACCTGTCGCTGGCCTTCGAGCTGGCCAACGCCGCGGACGAGATCACCATGGCTCGTTTCGAGGCCGAGGACCTCCGCATCGAATCCAAGCCCGACCTCACCCCCGTTTCCGACGCCGACACCGCCGTCGAGCGTCGCCTGCGCGAGATCCTGGCGGATTCCCGCCCGGATGACTTCGTGCTGGGTGAGGAGTTCGGCGGCGAAGCGCACTTCGAGGGCCGCCAGTGGGTCATCGACCCGATCGACGGCACGAAGAATTTTGTCCGCGGCGTGCCCGCGTGGGCCACGCTGATCAGCCTGCTGGAGGATGGCGTGCCGAAGGTGGGTCTGGTGTCCGCACCCGCCCTGTGCCGCCGCTGGTGGGCCGCCCCGGGGGCTGGGGCGTGGCGCTCCTTTTCCGTGCCGAATACTTTCGACGAGGACTCCACCCCCTCTGCCCAGCCGCGGCGCCTGAGCGTGTCGGGCGTGGGCAAGATTTCCGACGCCAGCCTCTCCATCAGCTCCCTGTCCGGTTGGCAGGATCGCGGCCTGCGGGAGCAGCTGGTGGGCCTCAGCGACCAGACCTGGCGCCTGCGCGGGTTCGGGGACTTCTGGTCTTACATGATGGTCGCCGAGGGTTCCGTGGATATCGCGGCAGAGCCGGAGGTCAGCCTCTGGGATCTCGCGGCACTCGTCCCGATCGTGGTTGAAGCCGGTGGCACGTTCACGAACGTCGAGGGCGCCCCGGGCCCGCACGGCAGTTCCGCGGTGGCCACCAACGGGCTGCTGCACGAGGATGTCATCGCCGCGCTGAACAACTAGCGCCGAACTAGGACAAACAGAAAGAAAGGACGCTACCGCACGAGGTGGTGGCGTCCTTAACTATTCGGGGAACTCCCCCTGGACCGTCCCTTAGTAAGAGACGGTGATGAACTGGGTTTCGAGGTACTCCTCGATGCCCTCGAAGCCGCCCTCGCGGCCGATGCCGGACTGCTTCACCCCACCGAATGGTGCGGCCGGGTCGGAGAGGAGGCCCTTGTTGACGGCCACCATGCCGACCTCCATCTTCTCGGCGAAGGCCATCGTCTCCTGCAGCTTCTCGCCGACTACGTAGCCGGCCAGGCCGAAGTTCGTGGCATTGGCGTTGGCCAGGGCCTCGTCCTCATCAGCGAAAGTCTGGATGGTCATGACGGGTCCGAAGATCTCCTGGTTGGCGATCTCGAAGTCCTGGGTGACCCCCGAAAGCACGGTCGGGGCGTACCAGAAACCGTTGGTGTCCAGCTCACCGGTGGTCTTCAGCTCAGAGTGCTCCGCCAGGGACTCCTCGGTCAACGTGAAGCCACCAATCTCCACCTTCGCGCCCTGCTCGACGGCCTTCTCGACCATGTCGGCGACCTTGTCGCGCTGCTCCGCACTGACCATTGGGCCTGCGGTGGCCTCACTATCAGTGCCCGCACCAAGCACGAACTCGCCGATCCGCTTGGTCACTGCGGCGGTGAATTCCTCAGCGAGGGACTCGTGAACCAGAATGCGGTTGGCGGCGATGCACACCTGCCCCGCACCCCGCATCTTCGCATCAATGGCGGCGTTCACGGCCTTGTCCATGTCCGCGTGCTCGAGGACGACGAGCGGGGCGTTGCCACCCAGCTCCAGGGAGGTGCGGATGGTGCCCTCGGCGGCCTTCGCTGCGAGCGCCTGCCCCACCTCGGTGGAGCCGGTGAAGGTGAACTTGCGCAGGCGGTCGTCGTCCAAAATGGCGGAGACATTCGACGCGGTGCTGGTTGGCAGCACCTGGAACACACCGTCCGGCAGGCCGGCCTGGCGCGAGAGTTCGGCCAGGTAGAGCGCGGTCAGCGGGGTCATCTGTGCGGGCTTGACGATCATGGTGCAGCCAGCGGCCAGAGCCGGAGCGAGCTTGCGGGTGATCATCGCCAGCGGGAAGTTCCACGGGGTCACCGCCAGAACCGGACCGACGGGCTTGGGATGGGTGATGATCCGGCTGCCGCCGTCCGGGGAGACGCGGTACTCCCCCGCGATCGCTTCAGCGCGGGAGGCGTACCAGCGGAAGAATCCCCCACCGTAAGCGACCTCGCCCTGGCTGTCCTTCACCGAGCGACCGAGTTCCAGCGACTGCAGGTAAGCAAGGTCATCCGCATTGTCCTGCACCAGCTGATACAGGGAGCGCAGCAGGTCGGCACGCTCCTGCGGGCTGGTGTTTTCCCATTCGGGCTGCGCCTTCGCAGCGTGGTCCATCGCCTCGCGGGCATCGCTTTCCGTTGCGGATGCGATCCGCACAAACTCCTGGCCGGTCGCGGCGTCCGTCACCCCGAGGGTCTCCCTGTCCGCGCCGTGTCGCCACTGACCGTTGATAAACAGTCCCGTCGGGACGGTAATTTCCCGCGGGCCGGCGGTGACGGTGGTGAAGAATTCTGGGTTCGAGGTGTTCTGTGCTGTGTTGTTTTCTGCCGAAGTAGCCATACCCCCACTGTGCCACTGGGCGTTATCGCCGGCCACTGGGAGTCACCGCCGACCGCTGGGCGGGCACGCAGCCCCAGCGGGAGCTATGTCGCGGGGCACGCTGTGGCACTACCGCGCGACCGCCTCCAAGACGACTAGGCTGGGTGGCATTACGTCCAAGATTCACCGGCGACGCGCCTTCCGAGGAGAACTCAAGCAGTGAGCATCCCACCCAACCCACAGCGGGTGACCAGCACCGCACCGTGGCAGGAACTCCAGGAGTATAAGGAAAGCTTCGTCGGCACCACCCTCCGAGAGATCTTCGACCAGGAAGCCACCCGAGTCGAAGACATGACCATCCAGGCCGGGCCACTCCACATCGACCTGTCGAAGAACCTCGCTGATGCTCGCATCATGGAACTGCTGGTTCAGCTGGGCGAAGCGATGGGACTGCCGGAGTACCGTGACGCGATGATGGCCGGGGCCACGGTCAACACCACCGAGAACCGTGCCGCCCTGCACACCGCACTGCGCGTCCCGGTGGACCAGAATTTCGAGGTCGACGGGGTGGACGTCGCCGCGGACGTCCACGAAGTCCTCGGTCGGATGCGAGATTTCTGCCGTGACCTGCGCAGCGGTCGGTGGCTAGGCATCACCGGGCGGACCATCAAGCAGGTCGTCAACATCGGCATCGGGGGATCCGACCTGGGGCCATCCATGGCGGCGGCCGCGCTGCGCCCCTACCGGACCGCGGGCATTGAGCCCTACTTCGTCTCCAACCTGGACCCGGCCGACCTCAGCGCCGCACTGGATGCCCTGGACCCGGAGTCCTGCCTCTTCGTCATCAGTTCGAAAACCTTCAGCACCCAGGAGACCCTGGTCAACGCGCGTGCGGCGAAGCAGTGGCTCCTCACCGAGCTGGAGCGCCGCGGTGTGCCGGCGGACACGAGCGCGCAGCGGCAAGCCATCATCGAAAAGCACTTCGTCGCGGTGTCCACCAACCGCGAAGCCGTCACGGAGTTCGGCATCGACCCGGCGAACATGTTCGGCTTCTGGGACTGGGTGGGCGGCCGCTACTCGGTGGATTCCGCCATCGGGCTCACTCTCATGGCCGCGATCGGCCCGCAGGACTTCGACCAGTTCCTAGCCGGCCTGCACGACGTGGACGAGCACTTCCGCACCGCCCCGCTGAACGCCAACGCGCCAGCCCTGATGGGTCTGCTGAGCGTGTGGTACCGCGACTTTTTGGACTCCCAATCCCACGCAGTGATGCCCTATAGCGAGGATCTGCGCGAATTTCCGGACTACCTGCAGCAGCTGACCATGGAGTCGCTGGGCAAGTCCGTGCGCCTGGATGGAACCAAGGTCGGAGTCCCCACGGGGCCGGTGTACTGGGGTGCGCCGGGGACGAATGGGCAGCACGCGTTCTTCCAGCTGCTCCACCAGGGCACGCAGCTCATCCCCTCGGATTTCATCGGCTTCTGCAACCCCCACGGCGAGGTCACCACCCAGCCCGAGGGGACGAAGATGCACGACATGCTGATGGCGAACTTCTTCGCCCAGACCAGGGTCCTGGCTTTCGGTCGCACCGCTGACGAGCTGCGCGCCGCAGGTACCCCGGAAGAGCTGATCCCCCACAAGGAGATGCCAGGTAACCAGCCGAGCACCACCATCCTGGCGGATATGCTGACGCCGCGTTCCCTGGGTGGGTTGATCGCACTCTACGAGCACACCACCTTCGTCCAATCGGTGATCTGGGGCATCAATGCCTTCGATCAGTGGGGTGTCGAGTTCGGAAAGCTCCAGGCCAGCGACCTACTCCCGGCGGTACGGGGCACCGCTGATGTGGCAGCCGGGGACGGCTCCACCGACGCGTTGATCAGCTTTTACCGACAGCACCGCAACGAGGGTTAGACTCAATAAACACCATCGGCGCAATGACCTGCGCCGACCGATACTGGAAAGAACCGCCTGCTCATGGACGTTGTGATTCGGCAGACCCCGAAAGAAGTCGCGCAACTCGCGGCCACCATCATGGCCCGCTACGTCTCCGAGGGGAAGAACATCGGACTGGCCACCGGCTCCACCCCGCTGCTGACTTACCGGGAGCTCATCGCCAAGCACCGCGAGGGTCTGAGCTTCGCGAACACCACGGCCTTCCTGCTGGACGAGTACGTGGGACTTCCAGAAGAACACGAGCAGTCCTATCACTACACGATCTACAACGAGTTCACGCAGTACGTGGACTTCGCCGACGGCGCGGTGCACACCCCCGATGGAATGCACCCACGCACCGATGAGGCAGGCCGCGAATACGAGCAGGCCATCAAGGCCGCCGGGGGCATCGACATCCAGCTCCTCGGTGTAGGAACCAACGGACATGTGGGTTTCAACGAGCCCGGCAGCTCCTTCGACTCCCTGACCCGGCTGAAGACGCTGCACCCGCAGACACGGCGGGATAACGCCCGCTTCTTCGGCTCGCTCGAGGAGGTTCCGATCCACGTGATCACGCAAGGCTTGGGCACGATCCGCCGCGCCGGGCACCTATTGCTGCTCGCCACGGGGGAAAACAAGGCCGATGCAGTAGCGCAGCTTGTGGAGGGGCCGGTGTCCGCGATGATGCCGGCATCCGTGGTCCAGCTGCACCGCCACGCGACGGTCATCGTGGACGAGGCGGCAGCCTCCGAGCTGCAGGAAACCGAGTTTTACCGTTTCGTGGACGCCAACCGCCCGGAATGGCAGGCATACTAACCCCACTTTGGGGGTAAAGCGGCAATTTCAGCAACGGGGGCACCCGGGGCATCGGGTGCCCCCGTTGCTATTTTTTCGGCTCTAATTCTTCAAAGCGCGCGACAAGCACTCGGAAAAAGGGATAAATATAGACCCAATGTTTTTCGGGTCACTCCTGCGAATCACCACACACTCGCACTGGACGATCACGACGCCACCTCTACGTTGCGATCAGTACCCGGAATTTTCATCCCCCAGAAGACTGCACAGGAGACAAAGTGCGTATCGGTATTCCGGTTGAGCCGGGTGAGAACCAGCCGCTGGTGGCAGCCACACCAGACACGGTCGGCAAGCTCATCAAGCTTGGCTATGACGTTGAAGTACAGGCAGGTGCCGGCGAAAACGCCGCCTACCCTGACGCCCTCTACCGCGAGGCCGGCGCGAGCATCGTAGGCGAGGAGGTCTGGGAAGCGGACATCGTCACGACGCTCGACACCCCGCCCAAGGAGAAGCGCGACCTCATGCGCTCCGGAGCCACCCTGATCTGCCGCATGGCTCCAGGCCGCAACGAGGAACTCATCAACGAGCTCGCCAACCGTGGCATCACCGGGCTCGCGATGGACGCTGTGCCGCGCATTTCCCGCGCGCAGTCCATGGACGTGCTGTCCTCCATGGCAAACATCGCCGGCTACCGCGCAGTCATCGAGGCCGCCAACGCCTTCGGTCGACTGTTCACCGGCCAGGTCACCGCGGCAGGTAAGGTGCCACCGGCAAAGGTCTACGTCATCGGCGCTGGTGTCGCTGGCCTGGCCGCGATCGGTACCGCCAACTCCATGGGCGCGATCGTCAAGGCCACCGACCTGCGCGTCGAAGCAGGCGAGCAGGTCGAGTCCATGGGTGCGGAATTCGTCGCCATCCAGGAAGAGGCTGAGAAGTCCGAGGACGGCTACGCCAAGGAGATGACCCAGGACCAGGCGGAACTCGCTGCGAAGATCTACTCCCAGCAGTCCGCCGAGGCCGACATCGTCATCACCACCGCAAACATCCCGGGCCGCACCTCGCCGGTGCTGCTCACCGAAGAAGATGTCGCCAACATGCGTCCGGGCAGTGTCGTCGTCGACCTGGCGGCAGCCAACGGCGGTAACTGCGCGCTGACGAAGCCGGGCGAGGTCTTCGTCACCGACAACGGCGTGACCATCATCGGCTACACGGACCTGGCGGGCCGCCTGCCGGGCCAGGCCTCCCAGCTGTTCGGCCAGAACATCGTCAACCTGTTCAAGCTGATCACCCCGGAGAAGGACGGCCAGCGCGTGCTGGACCTGGATGACGAGATCATCCGCACCATCACCGTCACCCTCAACGACGGCCAGGAGACCTCCATCCTCTGGCCGCCGCCACCGGTGAGTGTCTCCGTCGCCCCGCAGCAGCAGCCCGCGCAGGACGCGCAGGCCGCCGAGGAGCCGGAGAAGCAAGCCTTCATGGGCGGCCCCTTCGCCAAGATCGGTCTGGCCATCGCCATCCTGCTGGGGGCGGCGATCGTTCTGGTCAGCCCGGTGGGGATGAGCGGCAACTTCGTCGTCCTGACCCTGGCCATCGTGCTGGGCTTCTACGTGATCTCCGCGGTCACCCCGACCCTGCACACCCCGTTGATGTCCGAGACGAACGCGATTTCAGGAATCGTCCTGGTCGGCGCGATCTTGCAGGTCAACAGCCCCAATATCATCGTTACGGTCCTCGCGTTCCTGGCGATCGTCGTGTCCTCCGTCAACGTGTTCGGTGGCTTCGCCATCACAGACCGCATGCTCGGCATGTTCGTTAAGGAGGATGCATAAACCATGACTGCCACTCTGATTCTTTCGCAGGCAGCGACCGGCGAGAACGCCACGCTGCTGGATTGGCTGGCCCGGATCTCTAACCTGGCCTACATCGTGGCTGCCGTGCTCTTCCTCATGGCACTGGCCGGCCTCTCTAAGCCGGAGACCGCAAAGCGCGGTAACACGCTGGGCATGAGCGGTATGGCTGTTGCCATCGCCGTGGCCATCTTCCAGGCCGTGGTTCACTCCTCCACCGATTCGGACGCTCTGGACCCGGTCATCACCGTCGTCCTCATTGCTCTGGCTATGAGCCTCGGTGCCGCCTACGGCATCAAGCGCGCGCACTCCGTCGAGATGACTGGTCTGCCGCAGCTGATCGCGCTGTTCAACGGCATGGTCGGTCTGGGCGCGGTCTTCATCGGCTACAACTCCTTCGTTTCCGAGTCCGCCGACTCGATGGGTGCTGCCGCCTACAACTTCCACCTGGGTGAGGTCTTCCTCGGCATCTTCATCGGTGCCGTGACCTTCACCGGCTCGATCCTGGCTGGCCTGAAGCTCTCCGGCAAGGTCAAGGGCGCCCCGCTGCTGCTGCCGGCCCGTAACCTGCTGAACGTCGCGATCCTGGTGATCAGCCTCGTGCTCATGGTCGTGTTCATCCTCGCGGGTGAAGGCACCACCGCCTGGATCGCGGTTGGCATCATGACCGCCCTGGCGCTGTTCATGGGCTGGCACCTGGTCGCTGCCATCGGCGGTGGCGACATGCCGGTCGTCGTGTCCATCATGAACTCCTACTCCGGCTGGGCAGCTGCCTTCACCGGTCTGATGCTGCAGAACCCGCTGCTGATCATCACCGGTGCGCTGGTCGGTTCCTCCGGTGCATTCCTCTCCTACGTGATGTGCCAGGCGATGAACCGCTCCTTCCTGAACGTCCTGCTGGGCGGCTTCGGCACCGACGGTGGCGCGGTCGCGGAGGGTGTCGACGGCACCCACACCGAGATCGACACCGACGAGGCTGTCGCGATGCTCAAGGACGCGAAGAACATCATGATCACCCCGGGCTACGGCATGGCTGTCTCCCAGGCGCAGTACACGGTCGCTGAGCTGACCCGCAAGCTGCGCGACCAGGGTAAGACTGTCCAGTTCGGTATCCACCCGGTCGCCGGCCGCCTGCCTGGCCACATGAACGTCCTGCTGGCTGAGGCGAAGGTCCCTTATGACATCGTCATGGATATGGAGGAGATCAACGACGACTTCGACGAGGTCGACGTGGTCCTGGTCATCGGCGCGAACGATACGGTCAACCCGAGCGCTGAGATGCCGGGCTCTCCGATCGCCGGCATGCCGGTTCTGAAGGTGTGGGAGGCTGAGCGCGTGATCGTGCTGAAGCGTTCCATGGGTGCCGGTTACTCCGGTGCGCAGAACCCGCTGTTCTTCAACGAGAACACCGACATGCTGCTCGGCGATGCGAAGGCGTCCATCGAGAAGCTGGCCGCAGGGATCAGCAACTAAGCCTGGGAACCCCGCGGTGACCGCGCCACCCACCCGGGTGGTGCACCGAGAAAATCCCCGTCGATGCGAGAAGCATCGGCGGGGATTTTGACGTCCTTAAAAGGAAAATGACCCGACATTGAGGGGGGGGAGAGCACCACTCCCCCCAGTCGGGATGGGGGCTAGAAGAGGCCCTCGTTCTTCTTGCCGGTATCGGTGACCGTGTGCTCGCGGGAGTCCACCTGCTCGTCGTTAGCGGTGGTGGTGTCCTCCTTGTGGCGGCCGGTCTGGGTGACCTCAAGGTAGTTGTAGAGGCGGCCTTCCTTGGTCTTGCCGTCGCCGAAGTCCAGGGCGGCGACGGTCGCGGTATCGCCGGCGTTAATCGGGTTGGAGAGGGTGACGGTGAAGCTTCGGGTGGAGGTCTCTGGGTCGAAGCCCTCGTCGAAGATGTGCGCACCGTTCATGCCGCGCGGGGTGATGAGGCGGTCAACGCCCTGCGGCCCCTTGTCGGTCTTCACGTTGATGCGGAAGGTCGTCAGCGGATAGTCCTGGTAGTAACGCTGGCTGCCGACGTTCTTCACCTTCAGGACGACGGTTCCGGCGAAGCCCTTCGCCTTGGCCCCGGAGGTCTGGAAGTACGGCTCGAGGTCATACTCGGCCTGGTTGGACGCAGCGGCGTGGGAGAAATCCTGGTCGATGTCCTCCTGCGCGGTGGCAGTACCAACCGCACCGCCAATTCCGCTGAGTGCGGCGACGGTGGCCAGGCCTGCGGTGGCCAGGCGGAGGGAGTTCTTGGTTTTGTGCATTAGGCTTCCTCTTCCTCGAGCGTGGTGGTTTCGGACTTAGCGGCGATTTCTTCAGCCTGGGCGGCCTTTTCTGGCTCTGCTTCCTTGGTCACGGCCTCTGGAGCCTCGCCCTCGGTCGGCTTCGCGTCCTCCTGGACCTCCACTGGCTCGCCCTGCGACTCGGCGCCTTCCTCGACCTTCGCGCCCTCGGCAGCGCCAGCCGGGTTTTCGTAGAGCTTCACGTTGACCTGGTTCTTGATCGGGGTGAGGGCAGTCCAGCTGCGCGGGGTGGACCAGGTGCCGTTCGGCTTGCAGTACTGCTGGGTGCCGGTCATGGTGATGGTGCGGAAGCCGTAGGTCGCCTCGCCGGTCTTTCCAGCTGGCACGTCATATGGGCCGATGCTCTGGCCGACTTCCCAGCTCAGGGAGTAGGAGGCTTCGAAGCCCAGGGTCTTGGCCAGGGAATAGGTGATGCCGGTGGAGACGTTGCCCTTGTCCCCGCTGGCTCCACCGCCGAGGTTGGCGGTGGTGGTGGAGGTCCGGTCGCCCTTGACGGAAAGCTGGATTGACTGGGACTTGGACAGGTCCTGGGTCAGCGGGATGGTGTCAGCGGTTCCGTTGGTCGCAGAGATCGTGCCGGCCGGGGTGAAATTATCCTTGACCTTGTAGACGACGGTGCGGAAGTCCTCCCCAGAGTTGCACACGGGGCGCGGGTTGAGGATATTGGCCTTGATGTGGTCACTACCGTGGTAGGTGTTGACGATCGGCAGGTCAACGTTGGTTTTCGGGGTCTCCGGGTAGTGATCGTTCAGGGTGTCTGCCTGGGCCTGGCCGGCCATGCCGGTGGCCGCGAGGCCGAGAGTTGCTACTGCGGCGGCGCACTTACCGGCCGTCGAGGTTTTGCGGGTGAACACGAAAGAATTCTCCTCCTCGGTGTAAAGCTGACTGCGTGACGCTGACTCTGTGTTAGCGGCACCGATACGATAACCACCCTCGAACACCCGCTTGGTTAATGGAGCGTGACCTAAAAGTTAACCAGAGATCACCCCTAACAATTCCCTTAAAACAGGCCACGAACCCCCGACGCCCTCCCCGTCGAGGCGTCCGGATACTCCAGATTTACAGCTCGCATGCACAAGCCGATATCAATGAAATCGTTCAACGATCACCGAGCACATGCGTGACATGACACGCTTGCGAATTGCTAGTTTTGCCTGACGGCGCGCCAGACAATACTGAATCGTTTAGATAAAAATTCCCTGAAAATTTTTCCTAACCCGCGAAACCAGCCTGCTCTACCCCAACCTGGGGGAGCTAACGGGACGGGAGGCTAGGCCTCGCCGCCCGGCTGGCAGTGTGGGCACCACCAGATGATGCGTTCCAGCTCCCCGGCGTCCAGTACCGGGTCCCCGCCCGCGAAACGGCCACCGAGGGTGGACTGTTCGATGGGCTCACCGCAGCGTCGACAGGGCTTCGCCGCGCGACCGAAAACAAAGGTGCCCATCCCGGGGCGCCGGTCACCAGTGAACACTCGGTGCGGCTCGAGTCGGTTTTCCCACATCACCCGACGCGCCAGGTCTAGCGCCTGCGCCACCTTCTCCTCCCCCACCCGGCCGACGGTCACGGCGGGGTGCAGGCCAATGAGGAACATGACCTCGGCGCGGTATTCATTGCCGATGCCGGCGACATTGCGCTGATCCAGCAATGCGCCCCCCAGGCTTCGGTCGGGGCGACGCAGGATTCGCCGCAGGGCCTCGTCCCGACCCGTCCGGCCGGTGTCCCGGAATTCTTGGCTGGCCCAGCTGGGGTCCAGGATGTCGGGGCCCAGGTGCCGAACCACGGCGGGGTAGTCCCGGGCCGGGTACAGGCGCACAAATCCCAGCTCGTGGCCGACGACCTCGATGGGCGGCCCGCCCGGATGCTGGGGGCTCAAGCGAAGCACGACCCGCGCGGTGTACCCCAGTCGGCGCCAGCGGCTGCCAGCTGCGTGGATGGCCCATACCCCCTCCATTTTCAGGTGAGTGTGCAGGATCCGCTCCCCCGCCTGGATGAACAAGTGCTTTCCATAGGGCCAGACCGCCTGGATCCGCTCACCGGTGATGGAGGCGGTGGCCAGGGCGGGCACCCGGAAGTCGCTGTGCAGCACCTCGCGGCCGGGCATCCACTTGAGCCTATTGGCCAACTGCAGGACGGAATCTCCCTCGGGCACTGCCCACCTCCTTCCGGTCTCGGGGTACTAGCTCAGCTGAGCTTGCTCGGTCGCGCCGTTAGCCGCGGATGCTCAGCCCCTTCGGGGTGAGCCGCGCCCCCGCAGCGATCCAACCCTGGGTGGACAGATCCATCACGGATGCGCCATTGATCCTGTCAATCGTGACCGGGGAGAGCCGCCCGGCGCGAATCGTACTGCTCAGCGCGACGATGATGGCGTCGATCGTCGGCTGGCTGATGGCTCCTGGCGGGGTGTCGTCGGCCATGCTTGGTGCGTCGAAGGCGGTAAGCGTCCTGCCACCCCGGGTGAAGTGCGCGACCAAGCGGCCACGATCCAGCACCACGAAGGCTCCCGCGCCTCGGGTCAGCCGGGCGGGCTCGCCGTCAAGGCTAGGCCACGGCAGGGCCGCACCATAAGGGTTGGCCACATCCCCGGCGGCCAGCAGCACCGGCCCGTCTCCTACCCTGCTGCTGGACCCGCCACCATCCGCCTGAAGGTTCGCACCGTGGTCTTCCAGCTGTCGCAGCTGCCGGATCACCGCATGCGGGGCAAATTGCGCCCCGCCGAGTCCCTCGATGACGTATCCGCGCAGCACCGCGCCGGAATCCTCCCAGGCGCTCAAGGTCCGATAGGCCTCCGCGAAACCACCGGCGTGATGTTCCGCCATTACGGCCCCGCGCGTGACCACGCCATAACGATCAATCCACGCCTCGCTGCGGGCCAGGGCACGCTCCGCGTCGGTTACGTCGATCTCCAGCAGCGGGGCGAGTGCTGCCCAACGTCCCGGCACCGACTGGTGCGCGTTCATCGCCTGACGCCGCTGCCGGATGCGGTCCATCGACTCGTTGCCGGCCATCTGCGCAAAACTGCTGCGCCCCATCCGCAGCCGCCGCGCCGATCCCCTCCCGCGGTTGCGGCGGGGTGCCCGGTGGGCGGTGGCACCACTTTGTTTTCCGGACGTCAACCTCGCCCGGAGTGCGGCGAAACCATCGGGAGCAATAAGACCACAGTCGAAGAGTTCCCACAGGGCGTCGTCGACCTCCTGATAGGCCGCGCCGGTAGCCCGGGTGAGCTCGGCGGCAAGGAAGGCCCCGCCACCGGACATGTGCTCCAGCAGCTGGGTTGCGACCATCGAAAGCTGCGGGGGCTCCGCTGGCTCGTCGATGAGCAGCGGGGCAATGTCCGCGGGCAGCAGGCTGACGAGAGCGTCGTTCGTCCCCGCGGTCCCCGCTCCGTGCAGGATGATCTCCCCGGTGGCCAGCAGGTCGTCGAGATCGCCCGGTTGATAGTCCGGGATCCGGCTGGGCAGCACCAGGGTCTCCCAGGCGCTGGTGGGCAGTGCGACCCCGGCGAGTTGTTCGATAACTTCGCCGAGCTCCTCCCGCTCGGAGTTGCCCACCCCATGCCAGTCCACGAGGAACTCCGCATAGGTCTGCGGGCTGACTGGTTCCACGGCCCCGCGGGCGGCGGCCAGTGTGGCCGAGCGCAGGCGGCGCAGCATGCCGGTGTCGATATACTCCGTGACCTGCTCGGCTGCCCCCTCACCGCCAGCTGCGGTGAAGTGGCCCGATTCCAGGCGGCGCTGGCCGACCCAACGTTTCAGCAAAGATTCGGCGGTGGCTGAGCCCAGCCCGAACTCTGCAGCCACGCGGGCAGGGGTCACCGGACCCTGGTGTCGCATGAAGCGCAACACCAGCTGGTCGATGGCGTCATCCACCTGCGCAGGATCGGCGGCCACGCCAGGTGGGACGGGCACGCCGAGCCCGTCCCGGAGCACCGGCATATCCTCCACTACCGCCCAGCGGCTGGCCCCGCCGAAGGTCACCTCGGCGAGGCGCTGCGGGACAAGCTCTGCCAGGTCCGCCAGCACGACCTCCCGGTTCTCCGGCACCAGGCGCTGACTGACCTGCTCCCGGGTCAGGGGGCCAAGGGCCCGAATCATGTCGATGGCCTGCTCGGCGGTGCCGGCCTGGCGACCTTCGGCCAGCCATTGGGCTGCCGAGACCACCCGCGTGATCACCGCCGGGTCCAATTGGAGACCTTCGCCGCTCTTACCCAGCAGCTTGGCCAACAGCGCGGGGTCGACCGCCAGCGCGGCGGCCCGCTCCGCGGAGTCACCTTCGTACATGAACGCGCTGGTGTACGTGAACAGCAAGGATTCGGCAAAAGCGCTCGGCCCCTCGGTGGTGACTTCCGCGACCCGCACGCCAGAGCTGCCGCCCCGCAAACCAAGCTTCTTCAGCAGTTCGGTGAGGGCATCCAGCTGGTAGACGTCGTGGAGGCATTCGCGCATGCTCTCCACCATGATCGGGAACTCTGGGTGTTCCCGGGCCACATCCAGCAGCTGGGAAGCGCGCTGCCGCTGCTGCCACAGGGGCTGTCGCTTGCCCGGGTTGCGCCGTGGCAGCAGCAAGGCCCGAGCCGCACACTCACGGAAACGTCCCGCGAAGAGCGCGGAGCTGCCCACGTTATCCATCACATCGGCCAGTACAGCCTCGGAGAGCTCACCCAGCTGACTGTGGCCTGCATCATCCTTTCGGTTCCCGGCGCTGTCACCAGCAGCGCCCTCCCCAACCACAGGCCTGGCCTCGCGGAAGAACTGCCCCAGCAGCAGGTCCGCCCCCGGCGGCTCCTCGGAATACGGAAGACGCAACACCAGCCCATCGTCACCGGCCACGGCCATCGCGTCGATCCCGGTCTCCCGCTGCAGCACCGCCCCGAGCGCCATCGCCCACGGCGCATTAACCCCACGCCCATAGGGCGAGTGGACGATCACCCGCCAGTCGCCGATTTCGTCCCGGAAGCGCTCTACCAGCAGCGTTCGCTCGTCCGGCAGGATCCCGGTGGCCTCCTTCTGGTCCCGGTAGTAGCCGTCCAGGTTCTCCCGGGTGTTATCGCAGATGAACGGGGCCGCGTGCAGGTCGCCCACGGTGCCGCTGCCCCACTGCCGGCGGTGCTCACCGATCGCAGTGCCCAGTTCCACCGGCCGGCCGGCGGCGTCCCCGACCCAGAACGGCAACCGCCCCGTATGGCCCGCCGCGGGTACGACGATGACCTGGTCGCGGTTGATCTCCGTGATCCGCCAGCTGGAGGCCCCAAGGGTGAACACGTCCCCCACCCGGGACTCGTACACCATCTCCTCGTCGAGCTCTCCGACGCGCCGGGCCCCCTCCTCACCGGTGGCGAGAAAGACTCCGAACATGCCGCGGTCCGGGATCGTTCCGCCGCTCGTGGCCGCCAGCCGCTGGGCTCCGGGGCGGGCTTGCAGCGTTCCCGCCGCAGGGTCGTACACCACCCGAGGTTTCAGATCCGCGAAGTCGGTGCTGGGATAGTGTCCGCTGATCAGCTCGATCACGCCGTCGAAGGCGTCCCGTGGCAGCGCTGCATAGGAGTACGCCCGGCGCAGCGCTCGCCACCAACGCTCCACGTCCAGCGTCCCGCTTGGCGCTTGCCCCTCCTTATTTTCCGACGTCAACGCCCAGGCCTCCGCGCCCGCCGGCGGATTCGTGAAACCCAGCTGGGCCTGCACCGCAGCGGCAATCGTCTGCTGCGCGAGCACGTCCAGGGCGTTCGTGATGATCTGCAGCGGCTCCAGCTCGCCCGCGTACAAGCGCTGGGTGATGACGGTGGCCGCCTCGGCGTCCTGCTTGTGCAGTGGGTAGATCGTGGCATGCGAGGTCGCGCCCACGGTGTGCCCGGCGCGGCCGCAGCGCTGCACCGCAGAAGCCACCGAAGGCGGGGCACCCACCTGCACCACGTGGTCCACCAGGCCCATGTCGATGCCGAGCTCCAAGGAGCTAGTGGCGACCACGCAGCGCAGGGTCCCAGACTTCAGTGCTGCCTCGATGTCTGCACGCTCTTCCTTGGATACCGAGCCATGGTGAGCACGAGCGATGACGGCCGGTACGCCGGTGACCTGCGTAGATTGCGCCATGAGCTGCGCGGGGTCGCGACGGGTGGGAGCGGCGATGGACTCCGGGTCGTGTTCCTCGGCCCACAGCTCGTTGAGCGCCCCGGTGAGCCGCTCGGCCGCGCGCCGGGAGTTCACGAAGACGAGTGTTGCCCGGTTCGCCATGACCTGCTGGTAGATGGCGTGCTGAACGTGGGGCCAGACAGATTTTTGTTGCGGGAGGGCGGATTCCTTATCTACTCCGCTGGCTACCCGTGCTCCGGACCCCAGCCCAGAGGCCCCTCCCAGGCCTTCACCGATGAGACTGGGGCCGACGAGCGCTTCGTCGATCAACGCGTCATCGCCAGCTTCGTCGTCCTCCGCAGGTCCGCCACCTTCTTCGACGCCGGCTGCGCTCTGGCTCCCGTCGACGCCCTCCTGATCCTCGCTGGCCGGGTCCTCGTAGCGCGCGGCGTCGAGGTCCTCTGCCGCCGGCGGGTCCTGGAAGTCCGGCACCACGCTGCGGACCTGGACGTCCCAATCCTTCCTGATCGCCGGGTTGACCACCGTGACCGGGCGGTCGCCGCCGAGGAAGCTGGCCACCGCATCCACCGGGTTCACCGTCGCCGATAGCCCAATGCGCTGCACCGCCCGGCCGGTGAGCAGCTCCAGCCGCTCCAGCGAAAGAGCCAGGTGGGCGCCACGTTTGGTTCCTGCTACTGCGTGGATCTCGTCCACGATGACGGTGTCCACCCCGCGCAGCGTCCCCGCAGCCTTCGAGGTCAGCATGAGGTACAGGGACTCCGGGGTGGTGATGAGGATCTCTGGCGGGTTCCGCAGCAACTTTGCTCGCTCCGACTGCGGGGTGTCCCCGCTGCGCACGCCCACCCGGACCGGGGCGACGTCCTCCCCCATCGCCGCGGCGGTGCGCGAGATACCTACCAGCGGGGCGGCGAGGTTGCGGTCAACGTCCACTCCCAGCGCCTTGAGCGGCGAGATGTAGAGCACGCGGGTGGGGGTCTGCGGGTCGGCCTGGTCCGCGGAGGGATGGGAAAGCACACCCGTGCGCGTCAGCTCGGAGAGCGACCACAGGAACGCCGCCAGCGTCTTACCGGAACCGGTAGGGGCGACGACCAAGGTGTTCTCCCCTGCGCTAATGGCCCGCCACGCCTGGGATTGGACAACCGTCGGCTCGTGGAACACGTCCCGGAACCACGCGGCTACTGGGGCATGAAATTGATCCAAGTCGGCGGAGGGCATGAGTACATACAACCAGAAGCGCTAAGGTGTAGACCATGACACAAGGACTAGGCCCAGGCGACGCGCTCGACGATGCCACTCTCTGCGCCCGTTTGGCCCGCAGCACCGGGGACATCCTCACCAGCATTCGCACTGCTGGTGCACCGGATCCCCTCCTGGTGGACTCCGACGGGCTCGGAAAGTCCGGCGATAAGATCGCCCAGGCCTGGATCGCGCGCGTGCTGAGCCTGCACCGCCCCGATGACGCCATCCTGTCCGAGGAGGCGGAGGACGACCCTTCCCGCCTGAACAAGTCCCGGGTGTGGGTGATCGACCCGCTGGACGGCACCCGCGAATACGCCAGCGCCCGCAATGACTGGGCCGTGCACATCGCACTCGCGGTCGACGGCGAGGTTGTCGAGTCCGCGGTCGGCATGCCGGAAATGCACACCGTCTACACTGCGGCCGACTACCGGGAAGGCCGGGCGAAGGCAGACTTCGGTGAGCTGAACAACCGCCTCGTCATCAGCCAAAATTCCACCCCGCAGATCGCGGTAAACGTGGCCGAGGATCTGGGCATGGAAATCACCCGCCTGGGATCCTGCGGCGCGAAGGCCATGAGCGTGGTGCGTGGGGAAAACGATGCGTACATCCACGCCGGCGGCCAGTACGAGTGGGATAACGCCGCCCCGATCGGCGTCGCCCTGGCAGCAGGACTGCACTGCAGCCGCCTGGACGGGACGCCTGCGACCTATAACGAGCCGGATCCGTACCTGCCGGACCTGGTGATCTGCCGCAAGGAAATCGCCGAGGACCTGCTGGCGAGCATCCAGAAGTTCCTCTAGCACCTACCTGGTGGCGGGCGGCTGACTGAGTCCCGTTTCTTTTGCCTAGACTATGAGGCATGTCAGAGGCTCAATCTTCCCCCACCATCGCCACCCCCTACGAGGACCTGCTCGCCAAAATCCTCACGGAGGGCACCAAGAAGGACGACCGCACCGGTACCGGCACGACGTCCCTGTTCGGTCAGCAGATCCGCTTTAATCTGGCGGAGTCCTTCCCGCTGATTACGACGAAGTCCGTGCACGTGAAGTCCGTGGTCGGCGAGCTATTGTGGTTCCTCTCCGGGGATTCCAACGTCCGCTGGCTGCAGGATAACGGCATCCGCATCTGGAACGAGTGGGCAGATGAGGACGGCGACCTGGGCCCGGTCTACGGCGTGCAGTGGCGCAGCTGGCCGACCCCGGATGGCCGCCACGTCGACCAGATTTCCCAGGCGCTGGAGATGCTGCAGCAGAACCCGGATTCCCGACGGAATATCGTCAGCGCGTGGAATGTCTCGGAGCTGGAGAACATGGCCCTTCCGCCCTGCCACCTGCTGTTCCAGCTGTACGTGGCCGATGGGAAGCTTTCCTGCCAGCTCTATCAGCGCAGCGCGGATATGTTCCTGGGCGTGCCATTCAACATCGCCAGCTACTCGCTGCTGACCCACATGTTCGCCCAGCAGGCGGGCCTGGAGGTCGGCGAGTTCATCTGGACCGGCGGGGACTGCCACATCTACGACAACCACCGCGAGCAGGTGGAGTTGCAGCTTTCGCGTGAGCCGCGCCCCTATCCGCAGCTGGAGCTGACTAAGGCCAAGGACATGTTCAGCTATGGCTTCGAGGACGTGAACTTCGTGGGCTACGACCCGCACCCGGTGATTAAGGCAAAGGTGGCTGTGTAATGGGGGCTTCGGAGTTTGGCGTCCAGAAAGAACAGCGCCCCAGCGGCTACCGCGAGGGCGACTACCCCGCCCTGACCCGGGAGGGCGTCCCGGAAGGGGTGGAGATCGCGATGATCTGGGCGGAAACGACCGCCGGCATCATCGGCGATGGGGCTGAGATGCCCTGGTATCTGCCGGAGGATCTGAAGCACTTCAAGAACTCCACAGTGGGCTATCCGGTCGTCATGGGCCGCACGAGCTGGGAGGCGCTGGGCAAGTACCGCCCGCTGCCGGGCCGCGAGAACTTCGTCATCACCCGTACGGCCGACTATTCGGCTCCCGGTGGTCACGTGGTCGCTTCCATTAAGGACGGCATCGCGGCGGCCGCGGCATTTGCCCGCGGGGAGGGTTCGGGCGGCGGGGTCCCGGAGACGGCATCGGAGGCGGTGCAGGACGACGGCCGGGTGACCGTATGGATCCTGGGTGGCGGCCAGGTATACGCGCAGTGCATGCCGATCGCGGACCGGGTGGTGATCACGGAGATCGACATGGTGGCCCCGGAGCGTTTCCAGGTCTATGCCCCGGCGATGGATGAGTCGGAGTTTACGGTCGAGCGTTCCGAGTGGTTTTCCTCGGAGAAGGGCCACCCGGTCGACGAGGAGCCGAACGGGCTGCGCTACCGATTCGAGACGTGGCGCCGGAAGGCGTAGGTCTTACACGGGGGACGCAACGGGGGTAGAAATCAACCCGGCCACATGGCCGGGTTTTTTCTGCGTGAACCGTGTTTTTGCAGGTCGGGCGGAAATTTTCATAAAGGGTATCTATAAAGTTGAAGGTTTCTTATCGGAAACTTTGGAAAAAGCTCTAGATGACGGTAGATTCTTTCGCAATCGCAAAAGAATTGTGATGGCAATCACAGAAGCTTCGGTCCTGCGGCCGCGGCAAACGTGAAGATCTGCACAGTCCCCAGGAAGGGAGAAAGAGTTGACCCAGCCGGCCACCCCCGCGCAACGGCACGTCCCCACGCCCAATGAGTTCGTCGCCGCGCAACAATCACCCGAGTTCCAGGAACTTCGCTCAAAAATGCGCGGGTTCACCTTCCCCATGACCATATTTTTCATCGTCTGGTTCATCCTCTACGTCAGCCTGGCGATGTTTGCACCGGACTTCATGGGGATCAAGATCTGGGGAAACATCAATGTCGGCGTGCTCCTCGGCTTCGGCCAGTTCGTCACGACCTTCCTGATCACGTACCTCTACGTGAAGTACGCAGACCGCGAAATTGAGCCCCGCGCCCAGTATGTTCGCGAGTCCCTCGAAGGCTCCCCCACAACCCCAGCCACCCAGGCTTCCCAGGGCTAGCGGCACCGCGCCCCGCTCACCCCACGGATTAGAAAAGGAAAGGTCTCACTATGGATCTCATTCTTGCTGCGTCGCAGGAGACAAACCCGATCCTGAACATCAGCGTGTTCATCGCCTTCATCGTGGTGACGATGTACATCGTGACGAAGGCTGCCGCCAAGCCACAGAAGTCCGCAACGGACTTCTACACGGGTGGCGCGTCCTTCACCGGCACCCAGAATGGCCTGGCGATCGCCGGCGACTACCTCTCGGCGGCGTCCTTCCTGGGCATCGTCGGCGCGATTGCGCTCACGGGCTACGACGGCTTCCTGTACTCCATCGGATTCTTCGTTGCGTGGCTCATCGCCCTGCTGCTGGTCGCCGAGCCACTGCGTAACACCGGTAAGTTCACCATGGCGGACGTGCTCTCCTTCCGCCTGAAGCAGCGCCCGGTGCGCGTGGCCGCAGCCTTCGCGACCCTGTTCACCTCGCTGTTCTACCTGATCGCTCAGATGGCCGGTGCCGGCTCCCTAGTCTCCGTCCTGCTGGACCTGCACTCCAAGACCGCCCAGGCCGTCGTCGTCGTGGTCGTCGGCCTGGTGATGATGGCCTACGTCCTCATCGGTGGCATGAAGGGCACAACCTACGTGCAGATGATCAAGGCGGTCCTGCTGATCGCCGGTGTTGCGTTCATGTTCCTGATCATCGCCGTGATGTGGAAGGGCAACCTCTCCCAGCTCTTCGCTGACGCCGTGAACTCCCACGGCGACCCGGCGATCCTGCAGCCTGGCCAGAAGTACGGCGCGACGACCGCAACGAAGTTCGACTTCATCTCCCTGGGTGTGGCCCTCGCGCTTGGTGCCGCTGGCCTGCCACACGTCCTGATGCGCTTCTACACGGTTCCGACCGCTAAGGAAGCACGTAAGTCCGTGACCTGGGCGATCGTCCTGATCGGTTCCTTCTACCTGCTGACCCTATTCCTGGGCTTCGCCGCTGCCGCGCTGATCTCCCCGGAGGACATCAAGAACGCACCGGGTGGCGCGAACGCCGCGGCGCCGCTGCTGGCAATGGAGCTGGCCGGCCCAATCTTCATGGCTCTGATTTCCGCGGTCGCCTTCGCGACGGTGCTGGCCGTGGTCGCTGGTCTGGCGATTACCGCCTCCGCCTCCGTGGCGCACGACTTCTACAACGGCGTTCTGCGCAACGGCCAGGCAACGGAGGAGGAGCAGGTCCGCGTGTCCCGCATCACGGTGGTCGTGATCTCGCTGGTTTCTATCGCGCTGGGCATCCTGGCGATGGACCAAAACGTGGCATTCCTGGTCTCCCTGGCGTTCTGCATCGCTGCATCCGCTAATCTGCCGACGATCCTGTACTCCCTGTACTGGAAGAAGTTCAACACCACTGGCGCGGTGGCCT
The DNA here is from genome assembly GCA_043426695.1 of Corynebacterium sp. GTDB lineage: Bacteria > Actinomycetota > Actinomycetes > Mycobacteriales > Mycobacteriaceae > Corynebacterium. The sequence goes on from JBHWRM010000099.1 coordinate 35,868, forward strand.
CCCTGTGGGTCGGCCTGGGCGTGGCGCTGGTCCTGATCTTCTTCTCCCCGGCTGTCTCCGGCGCAGAGACCGCGATGTTCCCGAACGTGGACTTCGCTTGGTTCCCGCTGACCAACCCGGGTCTGGTCTCCATCCCAGCTGGCTTTATTGCCGGCATCGTGGGCACCTACCTTGGCAAGGGTGACGAGGATCCGAAGCTGCAGTCCGAGATGGAGGTTCGCTCCCTCACCGGTGTTGGCGTGGAGGCCCCGGTCGACCACTAAGCCACTCCCCCTAGGCTCCTCGCCTTGGATAAGCCCAGCCACCTGGTCAACGGTGGTTGAGCAACACCCCCGCCGCATCTGGCTAGTTCCAGAAGCTGCGGGGGTACCTTGTATCATGAGTGATCGTGCCCGCAGGGTGCGG
>JBHWRM010000100.1:0-16383 GCA_043426695.1 Corynebacterium sp.
GCGAAGGGCTGGGTGGATCAGCTGCTCAGCGCGGAATCCATCGGCGCGCGCATCGAGATTTTCTAGCCCCTCTGAGCTCGCCAGAAAGTGAAGTTTTACATGACCACACTGCAAAGTCGCAGGTTCAAGCGAGTTGGAAGCACTGTCTTCGCAGCCGCCCTCGCCCTCGGGCTCGCGGCCTGCGGGAACGATGCAGGGGACGGTGACCGGGGGACGACGTCCTCCCCGGCGACGTCTACCAAATCAACGTCCACGGAAAAGAAAACGTCTCGGGACAAGACCAACAAGAAACCTGCTCCCACCCGGGGACAAGCCGCGACGGAGCCTGCACCACAGCAAACTCCGCAGAATAATCCGGCCCCAGCCGCCGACCAGGGAGAAGCACCGCTCGTCGGTCACACCGAGGCACCCGGCCAGGTGTCCGCGACGCCAATGAATAAGACGCTGTCCCACTGCGGGGACATCCACCTCCACCAGGTGGGCACGAGCTTCTTCACTGACGGAACCTCCGGCTGGACACAGACTTGTTACTCCCAGATGCTGTCCCAAATGGAAGCCGAAGGCGTGGATATCTCAATTTACGAGTAGTGCGCGGGTCAGCCTGCGGGGCAGGCCGGCGCGCAAAGCAAGAAACCCCTGGCGGGGCTGAAAGCCGCTCACCAGGGGTTTTAACTCGTGCGCCCGGAGGGATTCGAACCCCCAACCTTCTGATCCGTAGTCAGATGCTCTATCCGTTGAGCTACGGGCGCAACAGGGCATAACTATACATGCCCTCCTGCAGAAGCAACAAATCGCAGCGCAGCGCGCTAAAAAAGCAATATTTTTACACGCATAAACCTAGTGACGACCCAAAAAATCGGCGTAATCTTGGGAGCCGACAACAAGCCACTCCAACGAAAGGAACACGCATGGCGACAATCAAGGCCGGCATCGTGGGGTACGGCAACCTCGGCAAGTCCGTCGAAGCCGTCATAAAGCAGACCAGCGACATCGAACTGGTGGGCGTCTTCTCGCGCCGCGACAGCCTCGACACCGACGCGCCGGTCATCCCTGTTGCAGACGTGGCTGAGTACGCAGACAAGATCGACGTGCTCTACCTCTGCCTCGGCTCCGCCACCGACATCCCGGAGCAGGCACCGAAGTTCGCGAAGTACGCCTGTACCGTAGACACCTACGACAACCACCGCGACGTCGCCCGCCACTACTCCGCGATGCAGGACGTCGCCGAGCAGGCCGGCAACGTCGCCGTCGTCTCCACCGGCTGGGACCCGGGCATGTTCAGCCTCAACCGCGTGTACGCGGCCGCGATTCTGCCCGGCGCGCAGCAGAACACCTTCTGGGGTCCGGGGCTTTCCCAGGGCCACTCCGACGCCCTGCGCCGCATCGAGGGCGTGGCCTCCGCCGTCCAGTACACCCTCCCAGCCGAGGAAGCTCTGGACAAGGCCCGCCGCGGTGAGGCTGAAGGCATCACCGGCAAGAACGCCCACAAGCGCCAGTGCTTCGTCGTCCCAGAAAGCGACGACGCCGCGCTGAAGGAGCGGATCGAAAACGATATCCGCACCATGCCGGACTACTTCGTGGGCTACGAGGTTGAGGTGAACTTCATCAGCCAGGAGGAGTTCGACAAGAACCACACCGGCATGCCACACGGTGGCCACGTGATCACCACCGGTGAGCTGGGTGCGACCCGCACTCACCACACCGTGGAGTACACCCTGGAGCTGGACCGCAACCCGGACTTCACCGCCGCCGTGCAGGTCGCATACGGTCGCGCCGCACACCGTCTGAAGGAGTCCGGACAGTCCGGCGCCTTCACCGTGCTGGAGATCGCACCGTACCTGCTGAGCGAGAAGTCCCTGGAGGACATGCTCTGCGAGGACGTCTAAGCGCCTCACTCCGTCGCCAGGCTGGCGCGGACACACAGAAGGGCCGCCACGGTATGAGCCGTGGCGGCCCTTCTGACGTCGTAAAAAGAAAACAGCGCCGTGGCCACCCATCAAAAGGGCGACAACGACGCTGTCATAGAAGAGTGCGCCCGAAGGGATTCGAACCCCTAACCTTCTGATCCGTAGTCAGATGCTCTATCCGTTGAGCTACGGGCGCAATACTCCAACAAGGCCACGCGACGGCACAATCCACTCGGACCACCACAGGCGCACCACACGCCCCACAACACTGTCCGAAGCTGAAAAACCCCAGCGCCTCACCACAAGAACTGGGCAGCTTGAAACCTCGAAGGTTTCGGCAGCTCATCAGCGAACAGCCTTGTTGAAGAGCGGAGACGAGAGGATTCGAACCTCCGGTCCGCGCAATGCAGACAACTCCTTAGCAGGGAGCCCCAATCGGCCACTCTGGCACGTCTCCAGCATCTGATCAGCACAGGACGAACCCGCCTGACTAGACGATTTTCAAGCATACACAACGGGTGTGAGGCAGACAAACGCCGCCGACCAGGCATTCCAGCGGAGTACGATGCCAGGCATGGTACGTTCCGATCTCTCCAAATTGCCCGCATACGTTCCCGGAAAGGCGCTGCCTGATGCGCTGCGTCTGGCCTCCAACGAGACGGCCGCAGCACCCCTGCCCGCCGTCCAGGAAGCGGTGGCGAATGCTGCGGCGGGGTTGAACCGTTACCCGGACATGGGGGTCGCAGCCCTGCGCGGCGAGCTCGCCGCCTGGCTGGCCCGCACGCCGGGCGCGCCGGAGTTGACGGCGGAGAACATCGCGGTCGGTAACGGGTCGAGTGCGCTGTGCCTGCAGGCCATTCAGGCGACCTGCCAGGACGGCGACGAGGTCGTGTTCCCGTGGCGCAGCTTCGAGGCCTACCCGATCCTCACGCAGATCGCCGGTGCGCGGCCGGTCGCGGTACCGCTGAGCAGTGATTTCCGCATTGATTTGGACGCCATGCTCGCCGCGATCACGGAGCGCACGCGGCTGATCTTCGTGTGCAATCCGAATAACCCCACCGGCACGGTGGTGCCGCAGGCTCAGCTGGCCGAGTTCTTGACGCAGGTGCCGGAGGACGTCCAGGTGGTGCTGGACGAGGCGTATATCGAATACGACAGCTCCGGGCTGGCCGGGGATGCGGGTGCCGAGGGGGCTGGGGTTCCGGCCAGCGTGAATGGGCTGGCGCTGATGGCGCAGTTCCCGAATGTGGCGGTGTGCCGCACCTTCTCCAAGGCCTATGGCCTGGCGGGTGTGCGCCTGGGCTACCTGGCGGGCTCCGAGGAGTTCGTCGAAGCGCTGCTCAAGGTCGCGATCCCCTTCGGCGTCAACGCGCTGGCTCAGGTCGCGGGCCTGGCGAGCATCGGCGAGGAAGCACAGCAGCAGCTGCAGCAGCGCGTGGCGGAGACGGTCGCCCAGCGCGAGCGCGTCACCGAGTCGCTGCCCGCCGAGCTCCGGGTGCCTTCACAGGCCAATTTCGTGTGGCTGCCGGTCGGCGACAAGGCCGAGGCCCTGGAGGCGGCGATGAAGGAGGAGGGCATCCTCACCCGCTGCTTCGACGGCGAGGGCGTGCGCATCACGGTGACCGATGAGACGGAAACCGAGGAACTGATCCCGGCGCTGCGCCGCGCCCTGGCCCAGCTCTAGCCCAGCTCTAGGCAATAAAAAAAGAGCGCGCCACCTGGTGGCGCGCTCTTTCCTTATATCGGGCTATAGCGTCAGACCGAAGACTGGCACTGCCAGCGCGAAGGTCACGATGGTGATGAGCACGATGCCCACCAGGTTCAGCCACAGACCACCGCGCACCATGTCCCCGATGCGGACGTAACCAGAGCCGTAGGCAATCGCGTTCGGCGGCGTCGCGACCGGCAGCATGAACGCGGAGGTAGCAGCCAGGGCGACCGGGATCGTCAGCAGCAGCACGTTCATGTCGTTGCCGGCGGTCAGTCCCGTACCGACGGCTACGCCACCCATGATCGGGAGGAAGGCCGCGGCCGTCGCCGTATTCGACGTGAACTCCGTCAGCACCAGGATGACGATGGCCGTCGCGGCGATCAGCAGGACGATCGGCAGACCACCCAGGCTGCGGGCGACCTCACCAATCCACAGGGAGAGGCCGGACTTGTCGAACATGGAGCTCAGCGCCAGGCCACCACCGAAGAGCAGCAGCACGCCCCACGGGACTTCCTTGGTGTGCTCCCAGTCCATGACGCGGCTAGCGGAACCATCGGCCGGCAGCATGTACATCAGGATCGCGGCGGTGATGGCGATGGTGGCGTCGTCAATATTGTGCTCCCACCCAGCCCAGTCGGAGATGACCGGGACGAAGACCCACGCCAGGGCAGCAAGCAGGAAGATGGAGCCTGCGGTCTTCTCCGCGCGGGACATCGATCCCATCTTCTCCAGCTCCTTCTGGATGAGCTCGCGGCCACCCGGGATCTGGTCCATCTCTGGCTTAAACACCGTGATCAGCACGAGCCAGGCCAGCACCATGAACACCGCAGCCATCGGCACACCGACCAGCATCCACTGGCCGAAACCAATGTGGATGTCATGAGATTCCTGCAGGTAGGCGACCATCAGGGTGTTCGGAGGGGTGCCGATGATGGTGCCCAGGGAGCCGATGGAGGCGGAGTAGGCGATACCCAGCATCAGGGCGGTGGCGAATTTCTTCTGCTTCGAGAAGCCACCCACGATGTCGGCGGTCAGCCCCAGCACGGACATACCGATCGGCAGCATCACCACGGCGGTCGCGGTGTTGGAGACCCACATGGACATGAACCCGGTGGCGATCATGAAGCCCAGCACCATCTGCTTCGGCTTCGTGCCCACCAGGGTCACGACGCGCAGGGCAAGGCGCCGGTGTAGGTTCCAGCGTTGCATGCCGAGCGCCAGGATGAATCCACCCATGAACAGGAAGATCGTGGGGTTGGCGTAGGAGGGCGAGACCTCCTTGAAGGGCACCACGCCCAGGATCGGGAAGGCCACGAGCGGCACGAGTGCGGTGGCTGCCAGCGGCAGGGCCTCGGTCATCCACCAGGTACCCATCAGGACGGCGATCGCGGCGGTGATGCGCAACGAGTCAGCGTCGAAGGGCCCCTTCTCCGCATCCGGGTGCGCCTTGTTCACAACGTCCGCAGCATCGGCCGGGAAGATGGCATAGACGAGGACGGCGAGCAGGACTCCCACAAACAGGCCGACGACGGCGCGGCGCCGGGCCTTCTGCTCTTGCTCGGCACGCTCGGTGATGAGGTCAGCGTCGACCTTCTGCTCCGGGGCGGGTGCCCCCGCGGTGGTCGCGGTGGCCGTGGTGCCGGTGTCCGTTGCGTCGCGGTCGGTCACGACGTTCTCCGAGTCGCGATTCTTGGGTGCGCTCATCAGCTCCCCCATTCTTCTCTGGGCTAGCGCGCGGCTAGGCCGTGTTAGTGAGGTATCTCAACCGTTAGCCGGGTGTGGGGCTAGCGGTGTTCACCCCTATTGTCGGTTATGTTCAGCTTTAATGAAAATTTCCCGGGCACTGTGTGTCGGATAGGTTCCTGTTCGCCCCCCCATATTTTTAGGACGTCTCCCCCTGAACGCTCGGTTATTAAGAGGTATTGATGAAAGATCCCACTCGGATTCCCGGAGTCATCCGGGTGCTGCAGCAGGCGTGGGAGGCACAGCCGGAGCTTTCCTTCGCGGAGCTTTTCGCCCGCCTGGAGCCATTGGGGGTGGCCCGTAATTCTTCGGATGAGGAGCTGCTCGCGGCCCTGCATGCTGAGTTGGCGGTACATCCGTGGGCTTTCGAGCCGGTCCGCGGCGGTGCTGGGAACAACGGCGCTGGGGACAACACTGAGGGCGCTGACAGCGCTATAAGCCCTGGGAATCCAGCCGCACCTCTGCGGGACAGCGCTACCCCCGGGGTCCAGCAGCTGGCACGCATCGAACTCGCTGCCAACGCGGGCGCCCCGGAGCGGGTCGCCACAATCGGCGGCGGCTGGGTCGTGGTTCGCCCGGCGCGCTTCCCCACCCCACACACCCGCCCCTCCACGTCGGGCCGTGGTGGTCGGTCCGGCTCATCCCGCCGAGGGGGTCGGCGGAAGCAGCGTGGCCCAGCCAATGCTTCGGCTTCCCTGATGCAACCGGTGATGTGGGAGTACGAAGCGGTGCTGCGCTGCCGCCCCGGCGAACCACTCCGGCTGCGCAGCGCGCAGGGATCCGAGCACCGCTTGGGGCTGGTGCTCCGCATCACGGTGCTGGATCAGCCTGCTCAGCCGGAAGGCGTGCGCTCACTGGGGGGCCTGCAGCGCAACCAGCTGAGCGAACGGGAGTATCTGCTGAGCTTCGAGTCGGGCGCAACGGTACTCGTGGGTCGGCAGCTGTGGCTCACTCACATCGCCCGGCGCGAGGTGGCTCACGAGTTCCTGCGCTGGCGAGTTCTCAGCCGAGCCGAGGTTGGTTCCCCGCTGGCTTACCGCGCGCCGCGAGGTGAAGGCCCGGGGCGAGCGGATGCCGCCACGGAGCTAACGGAACTGGGCGCGATCACCCGCATACTCCCGATTTAAGTCTGCTGCGGGCAGCGACCCTCCGCCAAAGGGCGTATAGCTTGGGTGAAACAATTTTCACGTCCCAGAGGAGCCCCTCATGACCACGCCCACCACATCCCAAAAATTCACCCGCCTGGCCTTAGGCACCATCATGTCGATCGCAGGGACCAGCCACCTCACGTTCGCGAGGAAGGACTTCCAGGCCCAGGTCCCCAACTGGTTTCCGATGGACAAGGACTTCGTCGTCCTCGCGTCCGGGGTAGCTGAACTCGGTTTCGGCGCCGCCCTTCTGGGTCTCCCGAAGCAGTACAAGCGCACGGGAATCGCGCTAGCCGCGTTTTACGCCGCTATTTTCCCCGGAAATATCGCCCAATACGCCGAACGCAACGACGCCTTTGGCCTGGATACCGACGGACGCCGGCTAGCCCGGCTTTTCGGCCAACCCGCTCTCATCGCCGCCGCCCTCTGGTCCGCTGGCATCCCGCACCGCCGATAACGCCTGCCTGGTCTACATATGTCTTCTTCTTTCACCCGCCGCTTCCGCTGGCTAGCGCTCGTAATCATCGCGATCAGTGGCGCGTTATTATCACTCGGCTCTATCGAGGTCCCCGACTCACAGACCCGAACGCTGCCCGATGGGTTTGATTCGACCCAGGTAGCCGCCGAACGCGAAGCGGCATCCGCTCAGCAAGGCGGTTCTACCGCAACAGCACTGGTCCTGTTCACCGGCGATATCGGGAGCAACCGGGCAGCGCTAGCAGCCAAAGCCAAAGACCTTGGTGGCCCCTTCATCCCCAATGACGACGGAACCGCAGCATTAGTACCGCTCGAAGTCGCAGACGGCACTGCTTCCGATACCGAGGAAGCTGTCAAGGACCTACGCAATAGAGCAAGCGCTGACCTTCCCGCCGATATTGACTCCTCCGTCACGGGCCCTGCTGCCATCCGCGCCGATTTAGCAGGTGTGTTTTCCGGCGCGAACGTCAAACTTCTCGCCGTCACAGCGGCCATCGTTGCGATCCTCCTTGTCTTTACGTACCGCTCGCCGTTCCTGTGGATCCTCCCCCTTGCAGTCATCGGATTGGCAGACCGCCTCGTCGCCGAGACCTACCCACGCTTGCTGGGCGCATTGGGAATGCAATGGGATGAATCGACAGGTGGAATTCTGTCCGTCCTGGTCTTCGGTGCAGGCACAAACTATGCGCTCCTGCTGATCTCCCGATACCGAGATGAGCTCACACGAACCGAAGACCGCTTTACGGCAATGGCACGCGCCTGGCGGCCGACCGTGACCACCACCGTGGCCTCCGCAGCCACCGTGGTCCTTGGCGTCCTGTGCCTGCTTGCTTCTCACACCCCCACAACCAGGTCCCTAGGGGTCGCCGCATCCTTCGGCATCGTCGTAGCCTTCGTTTTTGGCACATTTGTTCTGCCCGGAGTCTTGCTATGGTTCGGCCGTTGGATTTTTTGGCCACGAAGCCCCCACGTCGGAGACACCACCGAGCACAGGGTTTTCAACGCCGTGGGTGGGGCCGTCGAAAAGAGGCCCGCTGCGATTCTGGCCATGTCGCTGTTTGCGCTCGGAGCATTGTCGCTGGGCACGCTCAGCATCAACACCGGACTCAACCAATCAGATCAGTTCATTGATACCCCGGAATCCATTTCTGCGGCTCGCGAACTATCGGATGCCTTCCCCGATGCCTCCGCAACCCCAGCAATCATCTCTACCGAGAACATCGCGGCTACCTCGGAACGCCTCAGCGATGCTGGGCTTCAACCACGCCCCAATGACGAAGGCTTCATCGAGGTGTCTGGCGCATCAACCCCGGAGCTACGCGCAATCCTGGATGGCACAGATGCGCTTGTTGGCGGTGGAGACGCGGAGCTCTACGACACCGAGGCTGCAGCGGCCGATGACCGTCGCGTCGTCTTCCCGCTCGTCCTTGGGCTCATCTTCGTGGCACTGATGTTCCTGTTGCGGTCCGTTGTCGCGCCCCTCGTGATGACGGGATCCGTGTTGCTCACCAATGTCGCGGCACTTGGTGCTGGATGGTGGGTTTCGCACCACCTCTTTGGTTTTGATCGCTTCGATTCATCGACTCCGCTGTACGCGTTCGTTTTCCTCGTTGCCCTCGGTATCGACTACTCGATTTTCTTGGTCACCCGTGCCCGAGAAGACGCCAACGCCGTTGGCACCAGGAACGGGATCCTTTCTGCCCTCTGCTCCACCGGTGGTGTCATCACGTCAGCTGGCATCTTGCTCGCGGCCGTATTTGCGGCTCTCGGAGTTCTTCCTCTGGTCGCTCTCGCCCAGATCGGCATCGTGATCTGTATCGGAGTATTGCTGGATACTCTCATCGTGCGCAGCCTCGTGGTCCCGGCAGTCGTTCAGCTTTGCGGGGAGAAGTTCTGGTGGCCGGCCCGCCCTCATCGCCGAACGGAGCGTGCACGCCGCGACTGAGCACCCGGCTGAATCAAGACTGAATATTTGCCCGCCCAACGCATTCGTCCAGCGCTAGGGCCTGCAAGACTCTCTCCTCGGGCCAACAGCGAGTGCTCAACGGCCTCGGAAAATGGTACGGTCACGTGGTGAACACCGCCTGGAAGATCTTTATTCGAGACCTCAAGCGTCTCGTGAGCGTCCGTAAAGTGTGGGTCATTCTCATCGGAGTCATGATCACTCCCGCGCTTTACTCCTGGGTGAACGTCGCAGCTTTCTGGGACCCCTACGGCAACACTGAAAACATCAAGGTCGCCGTCGTCAACGAGGATCGCGGCGCGTCATCGCCGCTCACGGGGTCGCTGAACATCGGCAACGAGGTCGTCGCCGAGCTCAAGGACAACGACGAGCTCGGCTGGCAATTCATGTCCAAATCCGAGGCTGATCAGGCCCTCGCGCGTGGCGACGTCTTTAGCAGCATCGAGATCCCCGACCGTTTCTCCCGGGATCTCCTTTCCACATTTCAGGGAACCTATAGCCAGCCGCAGCTGATCTACCGGCCGAACGAGAAGCTCAGCGCCGTCGCTCCGTTGATCACCGACGCGGGAGCGTCCGCGATTAACGACCAGATCACCAGCTCCTTCAAAAAGCAGCTGGGCGAGACGGCGTCCAAGAAGGTCCGGGAAGAAGGCAACAGCATCTCCGGCCGCCTCGATAACAGCAAGAACAAGGCCGTCACCGGGCTGGACGACACCCTCGCGACGCTGGATGAGGGCCAGGAATCCCTGGACAAGATGAAGGGGCGCGTGGCTGGCGCCCGCCCCACCATCGCTGCCACCAAGGATGCGTTGAACTCCGCTCACGGCACTCTTGAGGACGCCAAGTCCACCCTCGCGGAGGTCGATAAGTCCGTCGGGATCGTGCAGCGCATGGTCGCGGACTTCTCCGATTCCGCCGGCGACGCCTACGCCCAGGGCACGGCCGCCCTGGCTGAGGGCACGGCGGCCGCGAACTCCTCCGTCGCCGGGGTCAGCAGCGCCGCCGAGCAGGCCGGCCGACAGATCGCCGGCGCCAGCGAGCAGACCGCCCAACTCGTCGACCTCGGGGACCGTAATATCGCGCAGCTCCGCGGCCTGATGGACGCCGCGGGCGTGGGCCCAACCGTCGCTGGTCCGCTCAACGCCACCATCGACGAACTGCAGCGCAGCAACGACGCCAACCGCCAGCTACTCACAGACCTCAACGCCGCGGGCAAGAGCACCAGCGAAACCGCCAAGGTGCTGCGGGATAGCTCCGAGGAACTGACTCAGGCCGCAGCCGCCGCACGGGACTCCGCGAAGGGGCTGAACAGCACCACGGGAGACACGCTGCCCAAGCTCAACCGGGCGATTAACCGGCTGAGCGCGGCCACGGGCTCCTTCTCCGGCTCCCTCAGCTCCCAGCAGGCGCTGCTCAAGGAGGCATCGAACGTCCTGGACGGCGTGGATCGGCAGATTGGCGCCACGACCGACGTCATTGATGACTTCAAGGGCAACCTCAGCAGTCTGCAGGACGGGGTCGAGAACGCGAAGACGGACGTCCTGGCCCTAAGCCTCGGCGACGACGAGGCCTTCCGCACGGTCCGCGGTCTGAACTCCGAGGACGTCGGGCAGTTCATGGCCACCCCGGCCACGCTGGTCAACGAGCCGATGTACCCGGTGAAGAACTACGGCTCCGGCATGGCCGCCCTGTTTACGAATCTGACGCTGTGGATCGGCGCGTTCGTGCTGGTGGTCATCTTCCGCGTCGAGGTGGACACCGAAAACCTGGGTAAGGCCGCCCGTCGGGTGAGTGTCAGCCAGGCTTTCTGGGGCCGCTTCCTGCTGCTGGCAGCCTTCGTTGTGGGGCAGGCCCTGATCGTGTCCATCGGTAACCTGCTGATCGGCGTGCAGACCGTCAGCCCAACGCTGTACACCCTCACAAACGTGCTGGTCGGGTTGGGATACCTCGGGGTGATATACGGGCTTGTCTCCGCGCTGGGTCACATCGGGCGTGGCCTGGCGGTGGGTATGGCGTTCATCCAGATCCCGGGTGCCTCCGGGCTCTACCCCATCGAGATGACGCCCGACTTCTTCAAGATCGTGCACCCCCTGCTGCCGATGACCTATGGCATCGACGCCGCCCGCGAAACCATCGGCGGCTTCTACGGCGCCCACTACTGGCAGGCGCTCGGGGTGCTGGGGCTGCTGTCCCTGGCCTTCCTGTTCGTGGGCATGGTCGCCCGACGACGCCTGTCGCACGTGAACCTGATCCTGAACCAGCAGCTCGCCCGCTCCGGCCTGCTGGTCTCCGACAAGGTTCAGGTGGTCGGTTCCGGCTACCGGATGGCGGACGTCATCCACGCGCTGAACAACCACGAACAGTTCAACGAGTTCACCGAGGAGCGCACGGCGAAGGTGCTGCGGGACACCCCGAAGCAGATTCTCCGGACGGTCATCATCGGGCTGATCGGGCTCGCGGTACTGGGCGTGGTCAACGCCGTCCTCGATACCGAGCGTGCCGCAATCTTCGCGCTCGGTATCGCCTGGGCGCTGCTGATCGTGTTCATCATCGGTGCGCGGGAGTACACCCGCCAGAGCCACCTGCACGCCCAGGAGCTCGGCGAGCTGGATCGCGATGAGCTGCAGTACGTCGCCGCCACACAAGCCGCCGGATCCAAGGCATATACCTTTGATGATGAACACGAGCAGCACCTCGCGCGAATCCACGCCGATCAGTCCGGGGGCGGCGATGCAGCCGCAGACGGCGGCGAGGCTGCCGATGGAGAAAGCGGCAAGAACAGTGACGTCGAGAAGCAGGAGGGCGAGAACTAATGAGCAATATCCGCGAAATCCTGCACCACGACCTGCGGTCTGCCCGCAAGAACGTCATCACCATGATCGTGCTTTTCGGGCTCACCGTGGTCCCGCTGGTCTTCACCGTGTTCAACGTGCTCGCCAGCTGGAACCCATTCGACAACACCGACGAGCTCAAGATCGCCGTGAGCAGCGAGGACGAGGGCCACGACACCGATCTCGCGCAGGTGAACCTCAACCTGGGCGAGCAGGTGCTGGCCCAGCTGAGCCTGAATAAGCAGATCGACTGGACCATCACCACCAAGGAGGACGCCCTCGAAGGCACCCGCTCCGGCGAGTACTACGCCAGCATCGTGCTGCCGCCGAGCTTCTCCAAGGACCTGATGACCTTCTACATCGCCGGCACCGAGCCCACGAAGCTAACGATGTACACGAACCAGAAGAAGAACTCGCTGGCCCCGATGATCACCGAACAGGCGGCCACCGGCGCGATCGACCAGATCAACGAGTCCTTCTCCGAGGTCGTCAACAATGTCGGCCTGGGGCTGATCAAGGACCTGAACAAGGTCCTCACGGAAGGGGACACGAAGGCTGTTCTCGACCGCATGGAAGCCAGCGTCGACGGTGTGGCCCGCCAGCTGCGGCAGGGCAGCAACTCCGTGTCCTCGCTGTCCTCCCTGGTGGAGTCCACGATCCCGCTCGCCCAAAGCGCCGAGCGCATCACCGACTCCGCTGGCGCCCAGATGGACGCCCTCGACCTGAGTGGAACTCGCGGTTCCGGCGGTGCGAGCGAGGCCTCCGGCGCGGGCGACGAAGCGCTGGCCAACCTGGGCCGGACTTTTGCCGGGGCAGCGTCGTCCCTGAGCGAGTCCCTGCAGGCCACCAGCGATAGCTACAACGCGGTGGGCAACAGCATCGACCGGGTCTTCGGGCGCGCGAACAACAGCCCGGAAGCCTCCGCGAACGAGCTCGACCGGATGGCGGACCGCTTCGACGCGCAGCTGAGCGGGCTGAACGACCTGCGCAATACGCTGGAAAACCGCGTGGCCCCAGCGCTACCGATCACCGCGAAGCCCGCCTACCAACGGGTACTGAACAACATCGATGAATCCATCTCGCGGGCCACCGAGCTGCGGGATACCTTCCGTCGGTCCGCGAAGGATCTGCGCGCCGGCAAGACGGACATGGAGCAGGCGCGGAAGGACAGTAGATCCGCGATAGCGAAGGCTGTCGAGGCCGTCGATAAGGCCAGGAACAGCTACGCAAACGACCTGCAGCCCCAGCTGGCAAAGCTGGGTGACTCCGTGCAGCAGCTCAGCCGGAGCGTGCAGGGCGTAAAGGCGGATGTGGCGCGCGCGAAGGGCACGCTGGGGGACGCGTCGCTCGCGGACTCTTTGGGATCGATGCAGGCAGCCACCGCGGAGTTGTCCAAGAAGCTGAACCAGCGCGCGGATGATGCCGACAAGCTGGCCGAGGAGATCAAGAAGGCTGGGGAGACCGGCGATCTTTCCCGCCTGGCGCGCATGATCGGCAACGACCCAAGCCTGCTGGCGCAGCACATGGCCAATCCCACGGCGGTGAAGCGCGAACCGCTGAACGAGGTGAATAGCTTCGGCACGGGCATGACCCCGCTGTACGCCTCGCTGGCGCTGTGGGTCGGCGCGCTGATCACCTCCGTGGTGGTGCACACCCGCATCTCCGAGCACGGGGAGGAGACCGAGGAGGCGCTCGACACGGAGCGCTACAGCCGCGCGCAGGCCTACCTGGGCCGGTTCGGGATCTTCGCCTTGATTGGCACGGTTCAGAGCCTGCTGATGGCGGCCGGGTTGATCTTCTTCGTGGGCATCGAGCCCGCGCACCCGTTCCTGTTTACGCTGGCCTGCTGGCTGAGCTCCATGGTGTTCATGCTGGTGGTGTACACGCTGGTGATCTCCTTCGGTAACGCGGGTAAGGCCTTGGGCGTGCTGCTGCTGGTGTTCCAGGTTTCTGGCGCGGGTGGCGCGTATCCGCTGGAGCTGCTGCCGGGCTGGTTCCAGTCCATGAGCCCATTCCTGCCGGCGACGTACGCGATCCGCGCGTTCCGCTCCTCCATCGCTGGGATCTATCAGGGCGATTACTGGCTGGACCTCCTGGGCCTGCTGGTGTTCATCCTGCCGGCGCTGCTGCTGGGCCTGGTGCTGCGCAAGGGGCTGGACAGCTACAACCGGCGCATGGACGAGGGCATCGCGGAGTCGAAGGTCCTGGCCTAGGGCGGACTCGCGGCTCGCTTGTGGGCCGGGGGCTGGGGGCTGGCCCGGCGCGGGCTGCCCCTCCCCGGCGCCGTGTGCGGTTTAAAGGGGTACCGGGTAAGCTAACCCGCGCATGGAAGTATGGCAGAGCGGCCGAATGCACTGGTCTTGAAAACCAGCGATGGGCAACCATCCGGGGGTTCAAATCCCTCTACTTCCGCCAATCGAGGCGCCCCGGACCGACAAGGACCCGGGGCGTTCTCATTCTTCTCCATCCACCCTCACCATCTGTGCTGAGCATTTTCCACGCATCAAAACGTGAAACCGGCGCCAGGAGGTTGCGAAACAGCAGGAGATGTTGGAAATGCCCGATTTTCCTGCTCCACGGGAACACATACGTTTCTCTAACCACACGAGTTGCATTGTGTAACATGGCATGGAATGTCTTCTGCTGAGACCCGAATCCGAACGGCCGCACATCATTTAGTTTTCATCTATTACACAGGCAGCCATACTGCGATTCACAGCCCTGTTCGCGCATGACAAGAAAGTACGAAGTATGAAGAAGAAGTGTGCACGCATTGTCGCCGCAGCAACCGGCGCCCTTCTCGCACTCACCACTGCTCCCGCAGCTCAGGCTCTTCCCAACTACGGCAAGGAAATGGTCACCTTCGGTGACTCTTTCACCGCTAATGGCGGCACGCCCGGCCGTGGCGTCCCAAGCGCGGGGAACGGCCTGAAGCCATGCTGGAACGACACCATGAACTGGGCGCACCAGACTGCCCGGAAGCTCAAGCACGACCTCGCCGACTACTCCTGCAACGGGACATCCGTGTGGGTAGACGCCTATGTCACTGACGCCATCGTTAGCCGACACATCGGCCCCAGGACCAAGGAAGTTGTCTTCATGTACGGCGGCCTCCAGCCTGGCTCCCATGTCGACGCAGTTGCCAACGCTGCAGCCCCCGACGTCCCTAAGAGCTCTACCTACCGTGGCCTCCTCGAGGCGCAGTTCCGCAAGATTCGCGCTGTAGCTCCAAACGCTCGGATCACCATGACCAACTACCTCCCCATGACCGTCAACGACGTTGCATGCATCGTTAACGCGGGCCCGGCAATGCGCGTCAATACCCTGGTTCCTGGCGCCACGACCTACGAAGAGACTTACGCCCGGGAGATTGGTAACGCAGCGGCGGCTCTGAACGTCAACTTCATAGATGTTCACTCTAAGGGCAAGACTCACGACGCATGCCAGCCAAACCCTAAGCTCCGCTGGACGACGATCGTGCCAACCCCCGATGCGCCAGCTACTATGCCGGCACACCCCACCGATGCAGGCCACACCGGAATGGCAAACATCATCAGCGCGGCACTGCGCCGTTAATTAGGCCAGATGCGGGCACAATGGGTTCCCGACCGTGCCCGCATGTGGCTTTCGCATTCCAACCGGTTTGGATCCGGTGAAAGCAATATCACTCATTCTCATTAGAAAACTGAGCTGAATCGCTTCCTGCGAAAAGCCGAAGCAGTAATGAGAATTTTCAACCTAGGGCGAGCACACAGGGAACAGCCCTTATGGAAATAAGGCCTGAAGGAGCGCCACCTGCCACGGGGCGGCGCTACCAGCACCTTGATCGGGCAGTTTCAATTTCCAATCCCCAATGGCCGAGGCAAGCAAGCATGTGTGACAGCCGTCATATTTTCTGAGCCGTTGCTAGGCTGGGCGCATGACTTCCACCAGCACGAACACCGCCCACGCCATCATCCAGACCGACCCGAAGAACCCCAGTTCTCTTGAGTGGCAGGCCATCGACAAGCCCCAGCCCGCCGAGGGCGAAGCCCTGGTCCGCATCCACTACGCCGGGCTCAACCGTGCCGACACCCTGCAGGCCCAGGGGCACTACCCGCCACCAAAGGGCGTGACGGAGACGATCGGTTTGGAGGCCGCCGGCGTCGTCGAAAATCCGAACGGCGCGACGAAGCCGGACGGCACCCCGTGGCAGGAGGGCGAGGAGGTCGCCGTCCTGCTCAGCGGTGGCGGTTACGCCACGCACGCGGCCGTCCCCGCAGGTCAGCTGATGCCGATTCCGAAGGGCTACAGCCTCGCGGAGGCCGCCAGCGTTGTAGAGGTCGCGTGCACCGTGTGGTCGAATGTCGCGGACATCGCGGGGCTGCGTGAAGGCGAGCTCGCCCTGTTCCACGGCGGTGGCGGGGGCATCGGCCTTTTCGCCACGCAGTACGCCCACGCCATCGGCGCGAAGGTCGCAGTGACCGCGGGCAGCCAGGCGAAGCTCGATGTGTGCCGCAGCTACGGCGCGGACACGCTGATCAACTACAAGGAGGAAGACTTCGCGGAGGTGCTGCGCGAGCTCGGCGGCGCGGACGTCATCCTCGACATCATCGGCGCGAAG